>VGWB01000007.1 GCA_016873755.1 Ignavibacteria bacterium
CCGGAGCCTGAGGCAATTTACTCTGATGGTCGAAGCCGACTATCCCCTGATCCAGGGACTCGATCTGAAGTTTCTCTATGATTTCTTTGATCCGAACACAGATGCAAAGAGCGGCAAAGTGGAGCGGTACTCTGCTGGAGTCGAGTTCATGCCCTTCAGCGGTGTCGAGGTGCGTCCTCTCCTGCGGATCACAAAAGACACCACGATCCCCAATCGGGACTACACCGACGTGCACGTGATGTTCCATCTCTACCTCTAGCTTCCTCGTTTCATCTCGATTGCGGTAACCTGAGGACGGATTCCACACCTTCTGTCATCCGGACATGTCTTTGCCTGCCCCGAGCTCATTTCTCGGGGGCGGGGAAATCATACTAGAAACTCAGCCGAAAACCTATTAATTGCCACGAAGTCACCAAGACACGAGGAAAGAATTTTGGTTTTCGTCCCACTTTGAACAACTTTGTGCCTTTGTGTCTTCGTGGCGATGCTTTTCGGCTAGGTCTCTAGAACCTATCTCAAACACAATTGTCACGCCCGAATATTTCTATCGGGAGTCCAGATAGCGCCGTCCGGATTCCCCCTTAAGACGTGCGGGAATGACAACCATGGCAAAGAGCGGGTTTTGAGATGGCCTCTAAAGAGGTCCTGACCTGAGACATGTCAGGACGACATATGTAATTTCGTTCAGACTTCCACGTCCCCACATCCCCTCCCATCTTCCATCTACCGCCTTACCCCTACGCTCCCTACCTGCCCACTCACTCCACCCTTTCCACTTTTATCGTGTTCGTCGATCCCTCTGAGAGCAGTGGGATTCCCGCCGTGTAGACAACGTAGTCACCTTGATCCACATAGCCGCGCCGGCGCATCTCTTCGTTGATCCGTTTGAATGCAGTATCAGTGTCGGAGACGAAGTCGGGAATGATGATGCCGCGCACCCCCCAGATGAGGTTGAGCCGCCTCAGGATCTTGTCTCTTCCTGTTACGGCGATGATCCGTGATTTCGGCCTATACTTGGCGGTGTTGATCGCGCTCGCTCCGGAGTGCGTAACGACGACGATCGCCTCCGCTTCAACTTCCTTTGCAAGGACGCATGCCGCCCGGCTGATCGCATCATATGTTGCCAGCTCACGCGTTGGCGGGATCTTCACGATGTCGATATGATCCCGGGATTGTTCTTCCGCTTTCTGGATGATGCGATCCATCGTGCGGGCAGCTTCGATGGGGAACCGCCCGACGGATGTCTCACCGCTGAGCATAACCGCATCGGCACCATCCATCACAGCGTTTGCGACGTCGTTGGCCTCTGCCCTCGTCGGCCTCGGATTTTCTATCATCGATTCCAGCATCTGCGTAGCAATGATCACGGGAACTCCGCCCTCGTTACACTTTCGTACAATCGATTTCTGAATCACCGGCACATCCTCCGGCGGGAGCTCCACACCAAGGTCGCCCCTGGCAACCATGATAACATCGGCCTCCTCGATGATGGAGTCGATGTTCTCGACTGCTTCTCCCTTTTCGATCTTTGCAATGATGGGAACTCGCTTGCTTTTGGGTGCGTTTTTGATCACGATCTCACGCAGCTGCCTGATGTCATCAGCCGTCCGCACGAACGACAGGGCAACGTAATCAACGTCATTGGCGAGACCGAACTTGAGGTCATCGACATCCTTCTCCGTAAACGAGGGGACGCTGACGCTCACACCGGGGAGGTTCATCCCCTTCCGTTCGGAGAGGATGCCGCCGTTCACCACACGGCAGACGACGTCGGTCTCGCTCTTCGACAACACGGTGAATTTCATCCTCCCGTCGTCAACGAGAATCGTATCTCCCACCTTGACATCCTTGGCCAGCTCGCGGTACGTGGTCGAAACACGCTGAGCGTCGCCGGGTACGTCGTTGATGGTAAAGGTAAACGTTGCCCCTGTCTTGAGCTCGACTTTCTTTTGCTCCAGGACGCCGGTACGGATCTTGGGTCCGCTGAGGTCCTGAAGCAGCGTGATGTGCTCACCCGTTTTTCTGCTTGCCTCCTTGACGTTCTCGATGACCTTGAGATGCTGTTCGTGCGTCCCGTGTGAAAAGTTCAGGCGCACAACATCCATGCCTGCTTCGATGAGCTGGACGAGGACATCGACGCTCTGAGAGGCCGGACCGATTGTGCAGATGATTTTCGTGTTACCGAATTTTAATGAGCGGTTCATACGCCACCTCGGGGATGTTTGTCAAGGGCTTCTACGAGTTGCGGCAGGATATCTCCTGCTTTTCCGAGCATTGTTTCGTGTGCACTGAGCGAGAGGTCGGTGTGCTCGCGATTGATCTGCACAACGTACGCACCGTGCTCAAGCGCTGTATAAGGAAGCGAAGCTGCAGGATAGACGATCGCAGAGGTACCGACGGAGAAAAAGATATCACAGCGGCTCGCGGCGGATACAGCTTCGGACAACACCGCCAGGGGCAGGATCTCTCCGAACCACACCACATCGGGCCGGATCAGACCGCCGCATTTCTTGCAGCGGGGCACGCCTTTCAGCTCCTTGACATCGATGTCGGAATCGAAGGTGCGGCAATCGATGCAATAGCTCCGCTCGATGTTCCCGTGGAGCTCAAGGATATGGTTGCTGCCGGCGCGGCGGTGGAGATTGTCGACGTTCTGCGTCACCAGCGTGAAGTCGGGAATCCGCTTCTCCAGCTCCACAAGGGCGTGATGGCCCGGGTTGGGTTTGACCTCCTGGATAATCCTCCTTCGATACGCATACCATTCCCACACGAGGTCAGGGTTACTGATGAACGCGTCGAAGTTCGCCAGCTCCTCCGGCTTGAACTTCTTCCACAGGCCGTCCTCCCCGCGGAACGTCGGAACTCCGCTCTCCGCGGAGATCCCTGCCCCGGTCAGAACGCACACCGACTCGGCTCCACGGAGTTTCGCTATCAGAGATTCGCTCAACATCAGTCGACGGGTGTGAGTACCAGCAAACGGTAGTCTGAGTTTTCTATCCGGGACCGGTCCATCATCGTCCGGCGGTAGCCGCCGTTCAGCCAGAGCACAAGCTGATCGTCATAGTGCCGTTGGAATACCTGACCGGATTGACCCGGTGGCGTGACGGCGCGACCGTTGTCTGCGTCACCAAGGTCGAAGATCATCCGTGTGGAAGGTCCGACGGTGTTTGCATACGGTCTCTTCAGGGCGAAATCCCCTTTGTTTACCGTTGAATGGGACCCACCGACTGGATAAGGACCAAGATTGAAGACTTTCCGCAGCAACTCGTTCGCGCCGAAGACGTGGGGGAACTCGACCTGGTGAAACGTCCCCCATTGCCATTCCTTCACCTCTCCCCCATGGCGGTTCTTCAGGTCTTGAATGGCATCCACCACGCTCTTCAAAATGATATCGGCCATGGACTCCCTCTGGGGCGTTTGCAGGTTGTCGAACCAGGGTGAGATGCCTTTCTTCATGAGCCTTGCCGTGGCCGCCATCGGCATGGTCGCAACCGTGTCGTAGAGCGCCAGCAATCCCGGTCCCATCTCGTCCTCAAACGTATTGTGCACCATCCGGACGAAAAATGCCTCGAACAGGGTTGTCGGCACGTCGTTCGATTTCATTTCATAGTTCCAGTTGCGGAAGTAACTCAGTACTGTCTGCACGTCAGGATCAGCCGAGTCTCTTCCTTCAGTTGCTCTCAGCACAATTGGCACGATCTCGCGCGCATGCGGCGACAGCACGTCGAGCTGAAGGCGCTGCATGTCCTCAACCGAGAATTTCTGCTGGCTCTGCAGCAGTTCCGTTATTCGCGTGATGCGCCAGTGCGGCTCCCAGAGATTGGAAATGTAGTACGGATAGGAATCTGCTACGATCTTGTTGTTTGCCGCCGCGACGAAACCTTCGGGAGGATTGAAGGAGTGAGGCGTCTCGCCAAAGGGAACAAATCCCTTCCAGTCGTACTGATCTGTCCATCCCGGAAAAGGGAGCGTCGGTGACTTCGTGCTGCGGAGAGGGATCCACCCACCGGTATGATACCCAATGTTGCCCTGAGTGTCAGCGTAAACGAAATTCTGTGCAGGGGTCGCGAAACTCCTGAGGCCCTCCAGGAACCCGTTCCAGTTTCCGGCCCTATTAATTCGGTAGAAGGCTCCCGCCTCGTTTGATACCTCGTGTCCAACCCACCGCATTGAGAGAAGATACTCAGAGTACTCTGCAGAAGGTTCTATACGGTTGACGATGGGTCCCCGGTGCGTCCTGTAGATCGTCAGCAACACCGGCGGTCCATTCTTCACAAGGATCGTATCCACACGTGTCTCAAGAGGTCGCCACGCGTTGTTGAACCGGTATCGCGTGGGATGCAGGATTGAATCAACTTGCTCGACGTAGAAATCCTCGTCATCGAGCATTGCGTTCGTTACGCCCCATGCAATCTGCCGGTTGCGGCCAATGATGACGAACGGAACACCCGCGATGGTAGCCCCCTGGACATCGAGTCCGGGTGCCGTGACGTGCATTTCATACCACCGCCCGGGGGTTGTGAAGAGAAGATGGGGGTCGTTTGCCAGGATCGGCTTGCCCGTGGTCGACAGGGCCCCCGACACCGCCCAGGCGTTGCTCCCCGACTCGACCCCGCCGCTGCCCATCAGTGCCCTGAATTCCTGGTCGATTCGAAGAAGCTGTTCTCCCAGAGCAGCCACCCTCCTCCCTCGAAGTCCTTGAGGGACAATGATGGGAGCGTCCTCCGGCCAACTGGGGAAAATTTCGGATGCTTTCACTTCGCCGAACCGCTCGACGAACTCGGCCAGCACGATATCCACCCAACGCGAGTAATTCAGCTCCCACGCCATGAGCCGGCTGATCAGAATGGAGTGTTCAACAGTCCACCGTTCCGGCTCTATATCAAGGAGATCGAACTCCACGGGGTATTTTCCCTTGTGAGTTCCAATGAAGCACGAAACTCCGTCCGCGTAGGCCCTCAGCGCCTCGCGTGTCTGATCGTCAGCGGCCTCTGCCAGCTTCGTTGCCTGTTGTCGCATCCCAAGCGTGCGAAACATCCGATCGATCTTGAGCGCCGGTTCGCCGAGAACCTCCGCCAGCCTTCCCTCTCCCGCGCGTCGGAACAGCTCCATCTGCCACAATCGGTCCTGAGCATGGACGTATCCGACGGCGAAATACGCGTCGCTCTCCGAATCGGCCAGAATATGCGGCACGCCGTACTCATCCCGATAGACCTTCACATCCGCCTGCAGGCCGGCGACGTCAATCGTGCCCGATGTTGTAGGAAACGATTTAGAGATGAGGTAATAGAAGAAGAAACCGAGCGCGACGACGAGGACGGCGAGCGTAATCAGTGTCCCAACGATGATCTTTGCACGCAGGTGCATGGGCGTTCGTGGGATACGGTAGGTATGAGGGATTCGATCCGGAATGCGGCTCGGACGGAATTAATGTAAAGAAACTTGGGGGGCGTTGCAACAAGCCGATTTGCGCCGCCCAACAGCCTGGCCGGCGGGCCTGACCCTCTCCTGAAGGGAGACGAAATGAGTGGCGTTCACCCCGCGCGGATGATTGACCGAGATCAAGCACGTACACGCAACTTCTATTGCAGTGGCGGGAAGAGTTCGATCGCACTACTGCAATCTTCGCATACCGAACTGAACGGAGATATTAGCGCGTCTCAATGCCCACGATACAGCGACAGCGCATGAGACTCGGAAATCCCATCGGTGTGATCCCGCAACGGTTGTCCCAAACCCGACCTCGCTTCACTTGCTTCAGCCTAGAAGGTGAAGTTGTCACAGGGAGGGTGTAAACAGGTCTTTTGATTGCTGCTCCTACCTCCTAATGAACAGCGAACCCCAATGCCTCTCGACATTGGGGTCCTGAGTGTCCTGCATGGTTTAGGTGAAACGTCAGAAACGATATGACAGGGTTACATTTAGCGTCTTCCTGTTCACCGATTCATTTGTCCTAGAAGGTGCGCTGAGACCCGGGATATAGTAGTTGTCGCGGAAAGTCTTCCATTTGCCGAATGCATACGATGCATTCAGGCTAACGTTGTTCTCCACGGCAATCCCGATGCCTGCCGTGTAGTAGAGTTGATCAAAGTCTTTTGGATCTCCCTTGTACGGCGACGGGTTGTATACGACGCCTCCCCGGAGCTTGAGGTCATAGTCCCACAGTGAAACCTCCGCACCGCCGCGCAGGTTCGTTGTCGCCTGCATGACATCCCGAATGACCCAATTCTCGTCGGCGAGATCTGGATTGTCGTTCGTGAACTCCATCTGGGTCCAGTCGGTGTATTCCGCATCCCCGGCCAAAGCGAGCCACTCAGTCAGCTGAAGCGACAGCCCGCCGCTGAGCACCACCGGTGTTCTGATATTGTACTTCGTCGATCCCGGCTTCTTCATTTCATACCAATCGCCGTTGTCGAACCATGCTGTTCCCACATCGGAGAAACCCTCTTCGATCTCATAATACGTTGGGGTCTTGACGGTGAAGCCGACATTGTAGCGCCCCGGCTTCCTGTACATCAGGCCAAAGAGCAGGTTGAAGCCGCTCAGGTCGCTATTGACCGTGCTCTGATAGCGGAATCGGTCAAAATCAAATGGCGGGGCATAGTGGTACACGTTCCGCGCATCGCGCTCGGTGTACACCCTGTCGTACGAGTATGAGCCGGAGAGGAGATTGAACGCGACGCCCACCGAAATGTTCTTTGCGATATCGATCGCTCCTCCCAGGGACCAGTTGTTGATTCCGCCCCCCTCGCGAACTGTCCCCTCCTGCTGAATACTATCGATGACGTTGGGGTAGAGACGGCCGCTAAACGTATCGGCAAGGAAGATCTGGAACGGCAGATTGTTCTCAAGAAAGCTCTCTCGTTCACTCTCAGACATTGAAGCAACATTGACATCGGGGGTCAGTGCCTCTACCAGCGAACTGTACGGGTTGAATCCATTGAAGGAGGCAGTACTGGAGTAGTTTGCCACGCGGGCGAATCCAAAGGCAAAAGAAAGGCTCCCACGCTTTGTCGGGACTGGGTACACCAAGCCAATGTTGTTCAGATTCGTTACGCTGTTGTCGGACTTCGTCGTGATGCCGTAAAAGGTGAGATCGTTGCCAAAGTTGGAATTGGTGAGCCCTACCGAGAACTCGAAACTCCGCACCAGCGCAAGCCCGCCTGGATTGGTGAACAGTGCTGAGTAGTCGGCAGCGATTCCTACGGACGTGTTTCCCATGCCGGCTGAACGCGCACCCACCGGTACGTTAAAGGTGGAGAACCTCAAGGCATCTTCGGCGAATTGGGCCTGTGCGGCATAGGGCATCAGACAGGCCACGAAGATGAGAATTGTGATCAAACGAACGAGAATCCCGCTGACCTTATTCATGATGATCTCCTCTGCTGAGTCGCTGCCAGATCAACGTCCGCTGCGTGTTGCACCACTACTTCTCGTGCCACCCTGACTCCCACCGGAACTCGGAGCTGCACTCGGCGCAGCACTCGGCGCTGAACTTGGAGCTGGAGACGACGAACGAGAAGGCGCATAAGAGGGTGTGTAACTCGGCGCAGAACCTCGCGAAGCTGGCGCATCATAGTAGCTGCGACTCCGGCTCGATCCACTGCTTCGCGAGCTTCCAGACGGACTGCTGCCCCGGATTGAGCCCCCTGACGGCGGTGCCTGGCGTGCGCTCGGTGAACTCGATCGGCTTGGAGGAGCAACACTGCGAGAACGCCCGCTCGACTGCGGCGCATATTCCCTCGACCTTCCGGAGGATTCTGTCCTGCGGGTCGATGGAGCCGAATACCCCGCGTCCCTGCTACCGCCTGAGCGGCGACTTGCCGGCGGCACACTCAATGACGATCCTGGAGTCGTTCCGCTCCCCCCATAGTACCCACCCGTCCGAGTTACCCCTGTGCGCCGGTATCCGGATTCGCGAGTCTGGTTCGTCCTCGTGTAAACGACATATGGATAGCCGTCGTAGTATCGGTACGGTGAATAGTAGTAGTACGAATAAGGATACCAGTATGAGTACGGATATCCATACCCATAGTAGGAATACGGGCTATAAGGGTACCAGAAGGGAGATCCCCAATACATGGAATAAGAAAACGGACTCCCGTACCAGCCAGGATAGTAATATTCAGAATCCCCCCAGTACCGATACCGCCAGTGATCGTGCTCCTCGCCGTACACACCCCTCGGCTGAACGGTGTCTCCTTCCTCATAATACTGAGGCACGTCGTACCTCGTCTCGGAGTACCCCTCGTCCTCCTCTTGCGTGGCAAGTTGAGTGTAGCAACCCGAAACAACGAGGGAGACCGCAAACAAGGCTGCAGCCAGGCTGAGAATGGTTCTTAAAGGTTTCATAGCATCACCCTTCCATATGCACATGGACACTCCACAACACTAGGCACAACTCTGATGCCATCGCGGTTCAAGGAAAAGCCCCGAATCAAGCTGAAAAACGGGGTATTTGGCGGTTTCGGGGCTCCAAGTATATACTTTTGTCGACAATTAGTCAGGAGGACTGTACAGTGCAAAGACCATCAGAAGGACCCCACATACTCGATTTGGATTGCCCTATTCCCAATGGAACTTTCCTGCTGATTCTTCAAGATGTCTTTGAGATCCAAACCGATGACGACCCCTTTGCCCCACGACCAGCGAATGCCGAAGTTCAAATACCCTCGTCCCCGCCCGAGCGCATTCCCGTGGTTGTCATTCATCCCAAGATCGTATTCTGCGAGAAGAGAAATTTCCTTTCCAAGCGATTTCTCCACCCCGAAGAAGAAATTGAGATCCTTGTCACCGTCATCCCGCTCGGTTGAGAGATTAACTCCGCCGTGGAGGCTGAGATTCCCTGCTACAGCATAATTCTGGCTCACCACCGCAAAGAATCCCGGTGATTTGATGGTGTACCGTTTCGGGTTGTCGCGATGCGGCTCCTTGCCCTGTGAATCGAATCCGACGGCGACCGCCGGGGCAGCCGACGACTCTTCGATGACGCGCAGCTTCACGTTTACGCCCGGAGAGGGATTCATCTCGGGTTCGCCCGAGCCCAAGATGTCGGTGCCGCCGTACGAGATTCCGAAACTGAACCGATCCAGCAATCCGACAGAGACGTTGAAGAGCACGCCCCCGCGCTGATAGAAATTCGCGCTGATGTAGTAATTGCCGCGATGGAGCATGCCCGCGGTCGGTCTGTCGATCAGTATTGTCGGCTCAATTGTGGCGCCTTCGCCGACATTGCTCTGTGCACACGCCGAGGGAATCGCCGCCACGAAGAGAAGAATGACAACGAGATAACATAGAGGTGTTCTCACGGTAAGCTTCTCCCGGATCTAATCATCTCACAGCAGACATTCACAAGAAATTGCCTGTCATACCAGCGGATTGTGCGCTTCTTGCATCCCACCGTTTGCTGGCGGATAGGCGGACACCCACAGTTGTGTTTGTTCTGCTTTCCCCGCCTGCCTCAACCGTCTTAGTAAGGCGGCCAGGCGTCCAAAAATCCGACGGAATGACTTTCCGTTTTGAGGGGACTTCTGCTACCCTTTTCGCCACACAGTCCCATCCTTCTTGTCTTCAAGCACGATACCGAGCTTCTTGAGTCCGTCTCGTATCCTGTCAGAAAGCGGCCAGAGCTTCTGAGCGCGGACCTCTGCCCGAAGATCGACAAGCAGCTGAACCAGATCCGCCTCCAGCTTCATGTCGGCTCTAAGTCCGGCATGTGAACCCTCAGGGACGATACCAAGGACTCTGCCCCCCAAGTCTTCAAGAAGGGCATCGATCGCCTCCAGCGAGGCCGCCGAGAACTTGGTCTCAAGACTCAACAGAGCGTTGACCTCCCGGGAGAGATCGAACAACACAGCGGTCGCCTGCGGCGTGTTGAAGTCATCGTCCATCGCGGCCAGGAAGCGTGATCGGTACGATTCCAGGTCGATCGCGGCAGCCGCCGCGCGCGACTCACCCCGGGCTTTCGCGGCCTCCGTCCGGAGGTTTCGGACCGTGTTCAGGAGCTTCTCGAGCCCACTTTTCGCCCCGAGTAGTGCCTCGTCACTGAAATCGAGCGTGCTGCGATAGTGACTTTGCAGTATGAACAGGCGCACGACGAGCGGATCGAACTTCTTGAACGCATCCTTCAGGGTGATCTGGTTTCCGATGGATTTGGACATCTTCTGCCCGTTGACCGTTACCAGGTTATTGTGAATCCAGTAATTCGCGAACGGGCGGCCTGTCGCACACTCGCTCTGCGCGATCTCACATTCGTGATGCGGGAACTGGTTATCGAGTCCTCCCCCGTGGATGTCGAACTGCTCCCCGAGGTATTTCATCGACATGGCAGAGCACTCGACGTGCCAGCCGGGGAAGCCTTCGCCCCACGGACTCGGCCAGCGCATGATGTGCTCGGGCTCCGCTCTCTTCCAGAGCGCAAAATCCTGGGGGTTCTTCTTCTCGCTTCGAACTTCCACCCGCGTCCCCTCGAGCATCTCTTCGACCGTCCGGCCCGAAAGCTTGCCGTAATCTGCATATTTCCGCACGTCAAAGTACACCGAGCCGTTAACCTCGTAAGCGTACCCCTTATCCAGCAGCGCCTTCACCAGCTCGATCTGCTCGGTGATATGCCCGGATGCGCGCGGCGAGATGTCGGGCCGCACAAGACCCATCGCATCCATATCCTCGAAATAGCTCCGGAGGATCGTCTCGGCAATCTGCATCGGATGGAGCTTCTCAATTCGGGCCTGCCTGAGCATCCGGTCCTCGCCATCATCAAGCAGATGCCCGACATCGGTGATATTCTGGACGTACAGAACCTTGTAGCCGAGATAGCGGAGATAACGGACTACGATATCGAACGACACGTAGCTCTTGCCGTGACCGACGTGCGAGTCGCTGTAGACGGTCGGCCCGCATACATAGATCCCCACGAAGCCCTCATGGATCGGCTTGAAGGCTTCTTTTTGACGGGTTAGGGTGTTGTAGAGGTGAAGGGACATGTCATTTATGTAAGGTCGCCGCGTCGGGCGGTTAGATTCTCACTATATGCATAAACAAATCATCAAGAAATGATTTCGCTTTCTTCGGATTTGACAGAATTTCCAACAAATCTTGAATTTCACTCACCAGACCATCTTGCTCAATGCGCTCTCGAACCGCGGGGGTAATGCAACTCGCCAGATAAACAGTATGGCATCGCACATTTGTTTTTCTTGCTTTGTCAAATGACTTTCGCGCTGCGCCATATCGCTCAAGAGCTCCTGCTGCGTCAATGCCACCCTTGATCTCTACTGCAACCAGCAGTCTTCCATCTACAGAGAGGATTGCTAGATCAGGATCAGAACCAAATCTTACAACAATTCCGCTTTTCAATATGATCTGGTTCTTTGTTATCCTTTGAACTATTCTTTTCCCTTTGAGATACGCCACGAAAAGACTTGAAGCCTCTTTTGCTGCTTTCCCACCAACCCTGTTTCTCCAGCTGCCATCGAATGTGATCCCAAGAGAAGCAATCATATTGCGCTGTGCATCAGCCTCCTCGAAGTTCTGGTCGCTGAGAATGATTCCGCCCATCACGATCCCAATGGAATTTGCTTTCGTTGAGTACTTGAACCTCTTCAACTAGCTCCATTAGCCTTGCTGACTTCAGGGACTGATGAAGAAAAAGTGAGCGCTCCAAGTACTGTTTGCTCAACGCAGCCTGCAACGGCGCCTTACTTCTCTTCTTCACACCGTTTTCCTCCAGAACAAAATGGATTCGCGAACGGGTTGCCGACCATATTTGGCCATTTGTTGTGAACTATTTCCCTTGTAGCGGGTTACCCAGATTGCCTCAACCTTAAAATCGTTCTGGACGGCAAGCTCTGAAAGCATCAAATCAACCGGTACCATTTCACCTTCAAATCGTGCATTTGCAACCACGAGAGCAACAAGTCCTCCTCGCTTAACCTGATTGGACAAGCTTTTGATCACTTCGTTCATATCTTCAAAATAGCCGCGTATCATGATCGGAATTCGCTCGTTGTTCAGTTTCTGTTGGCCGAGGTTCCACAGAATCTCGTCGAGACTCTTTAGCGCAATTTGTTTTGCGTCCATTTCCCTCGACTCAATGTGTGACCGTAGGAGACTATGCCGGATGTTCCGCATCTCCTCCGGCGTATTTACAAACAGCGTGCATAACTCCAGAGCATACGTGCGAGAGTAATCATACCTGTTAAGGTAGGGCGGAGATGTTATCACCGCCCCGACCTTGCCTCGAGCATGTTTGGGCAGGTCAAAAGCCCTCGCGTCGCCAGCCAGCATGACCTGTTCCACTCCATTGACAGGAAAGAGGCCTCTTTGTATCTCAAGATCGTTGAGCATCGAAAGGAGCTTCCGCCGCAGAGCATCCCTCACTTCAGGAATAGGTTTCTCTACAAGGCGGAGGAATTGTCCGTCCTTAGAAGTAAAACTCACTTCTTCAAGAATACTAAGGAGCCCCAACATCAAGAAACTCTGCTCTGGCTCGGCGAATTTCAAAATCTCTTCCTTATAGGCAAGGATCTCGCTTTGTGTTCTTAGGGTGAAGGCTTTGTTGATGATAGGAACATCAGGAAATTTCTTTGCAGAGAGTTTGATGCACCTAGAAAAGAGCTTATCAACCGCCTTGACTAACCGTTCTGTATCCGAATAGTCCTTCAGCTTGCTCTGTGTTACATAAACCGCAATTGGGAAAATGTCTAAGCCAATGGCACGGTAGCCGAGTTCTTTACAGGCAAGGAGGGTTGTACCGCACCCGGCAAACGGATCCAAAACTATCTCGCTATGCGGAATCTTCCATTCTTTGAGGATCAAGTGTACCAATTCCCTGGAGAAACCCTCTTTGTACTTGAACCAGTTGTAGATCGGTGCCTTTTTGTTTGGGACGTACGTTACTAGCCGACGGAGATCGAGCTTTTCCAGAAACTTTGGTCGATACTTTCTTTCTAGTTGCTCTCGTTCTGCAGAGGATGTCCCATTTCCGCTCAAGGGCGAAAGTTGTCTTGCCGTGTACACGACAGAAACATCTCTTGCTTTCCTTGTCCCGGCCCGCCTGGGTGAGTATTTTCTCTTCTTGGTTTCCAAGTTAGTTTGAACTTTCCATTTCCAACTTCTCATTTTTCATTTCCGTACCAACCGCATCAGCACCCTCGCTCCTCCCAGTCCCGCCTCAGTGATCTCCACGCCGCTCATGAGCTTGGCGAACCGGACTGTTCAGAGACTGAAACTTGCTACGATAGGCACCTGCAGCTCTCCGTTCTTCTTTCTCGCTTTCTTTTGAAAGTTCAGAATCGAAAAGCCGACGATCTTTTTCGTCCGAGGATCAAGCCGCTCGAAAAAATCATCTGCAATTTCATTGGAAACCGCTTTCGCAGGTTTACCGATCGATATATCCAGTACATCACCTGCATCACTCTTACTTAACTTGACAAGATCGGGCCGCCGAAGACTTTCGCCTAGCTTCTCAATGAGACCCACCGGCTCTGGGTGAGTCTCACAGACGTGCTTCCACCGCGCATGAGAGAGTTCAACTTGATCACCAAAAAGATCGCGAAAAACTCTCAGTGGCTTCATTTCGCATCGTTCATCATTTCAATCCCATCAGCTCCCTTGCTCCTTCCAATCCGGCTTCGGTGACTTCGACACCGCTCATCAACTTGGCAACTTCTTGAACCCGCTCCTCTAGTTCGAGCTTTCTCATACGGGTCCTTGTCCTTTTGTCGCGTTCGATCTTTTCAACGACATAGTGTGTGTCCGCCAGGCCGGATATCTGCGGAAGGTGAGTGATCGCGATGACCTGATGGAATTGCGAAAGGGTCTTCAGGCTTCTACCCACAGCAACGGCAACCCGGCCGCTGACTCCGACATCGATCTCGTCAAAAATAAGGAGGGGCAGACGCTCCGACTTCGCCAGGATCGTCTTTAAGGCGAGCATTACCCTCGAGATTTCCCCACCGGAGGCGGTCTTTGCAAGCGGCCTGATATCCTCACCTAGATTCGTCGAGATGTGGAACTCTACGAAATCCATCCCTTTCGGCGTTGCCACGAAATACTCCCGCCCGAGCTTCACATATGCCTTTGTGAACCGCCCATGGCCGCCCACTTTGTCAAGCAGCCGATTTTCCAGCTTTACATCAAAGCGCGCATTGGCGATCCCCAGTTTGGCAAGCTCCGCGACGACGGAATCGTTGACCTTCGTTATATGCTCGCGTCGTTTCGCCGAGAGCCTCTGCGCGGCACGCGAACATTCGGATCGCTCTCTCTCGATCCGTTCCTTCAGCTTCCCGATCTCCGCCTCAAAGTTCTCCGCGAGCGCAAATTCCTTCCCGATCTTTGCGCGGTGCTCAAGCACCGCGTTGACGGCACCGCCGTATTTCTTCTTCAGAAGCGCGAGCTTGCCCAGGCGGTCGCGGATTTGTTCCAGCCGCTCCGGGTTGAATTCAATCTTGGAGTTGTACGTTTGAATGAACTTCGCGACCTCGCTGATGATCGCCACCGCCGACGCACATTCATTCTTGACATCTTCAAAAGCCCTGTCAATCCGTGCCAGGTCCTCCAGCTGATTGCGAGCCAGCACGAGCTGATCGTAGACAGCCTGCTCCCCCTCGTACAGCATCTGATGGAGTTGCGATGTTGCTTCGAAGAGCTTCTCGGCGTTCTCGAGGATTCTCAGCTCGGCCTCAAGCGCTTCCTCCTCACCGACCTGCGGAGCCACGGCATCGATCTCCTGGATCTGGAATTCATAAAGGTCACGCCGTTCCTTTAACTGCCGCTCCTTCGCCTGCAACTCCTCCAGTTCGTTAAACAACCGCGTCAGTTGATCATAGGACGTTCGAAATTCTTCCTTTAATCCATCCAGCCCGCCGAAATCATCGAGCAAGTCAATGTGCGTCTCTGTTCTCAGCAGCGATTGATGGTCGTGCTGCCCGTGAAGATCAACCAACAGGTCTCCGATCTGCTGCAGAACCGTCAGCGTAGCCGGCGTGTCGTTGATGAAGCAACGGCTCTGGCCCTTTGCAGAGATCTCCCTGCGCAGAATCAACTCCTCTTGTGGCTCGAACTCGTGCGCCTCGAGCGCGGCCCACACCCGCATGTTTCTGGAGACGCTGAAAATCGCCTCAACAATTGCCTTATCCGCGCCCCTGCGAACGACGTCGGAATTCGCCCGCTCGCCCAGAACCAGACTCAGGGCATCAATTAGAATCGACTTCCCCGCGCCCGTCTCCCCGGTGATGATGTTCAGACCGCTCTCGAACCCGACTTCGACCTCCTCGATGACGGCGTAGTTGCGTATGAGCAGCGTCTTGAGCATTCCGTTCGGTTGATTTCTCGCCCCAATGTACCGAAAAAAAGGGGAAATTCAATGAAAAGGCAGTGGCTGGGGAATGTCACGACACGAGTAGCGATGAACCGTGCGACGCAGGGGAGGTCTTCAGTTGGAAGTCGGCGAGCAGGCTGCCGGACTCTGGGGGAGATCTGTTTCGAAGAAATTGATTTCGGGAACGTCAGGCAGGAAGCCGTGGTAGTAGGCGTAGCGGATGAACTCGGAAAGGCCCTCCTGCTCATCGCGTCCGAAGCCATAGGAGAATGACGAGAGATATTCGGTAGTGCGCTCGACGCTCAGGTTCTGCTGCTGTGCAAGGTCTTCCGCGATCTGAAGAAGATGATCTATCCCTTTCTGCTTCGCACGAAGCAGAGCAGGGACGAGGGCCTCGCTCTCAGGCGACTCATGACCCACCCAGAACCCATGCACGTACGGAAGCCCGGTGAGGTCTTTCCATTCCTCGACAAGGTCGAGCACGAACGGCTCCTCTGCAGCTGCCGGGTGCGGATGAAGGTTGACGATCAACGCAGCATCTGCTCTCTTTAGCATTTCGCGAAGGTTCGGTGCCATTGGCACAATCCGAGTCGTTCCCTCGACGGAAGCGAGATTCGGGAACTTCTCGGTGAGGATGATTTTAGCAAGGATGATCTCCGAGGTCACCCGGATGTCGACCGCGAGAGACCTGACATTTCGAGCGTCGGCGTTGACGAATAGCTGGATGGTGTCCGTTCGCGTACAGGAGGAGACGCCGACGTCCGGAACAATGCGGTAATCCGCACCATAACGGGCGTAGTCGAGAGGAGATAAAAAAGCGCATCGAAGGTTCTCGACGCGCTCCCGTAGTTTGATCGCAATCTCGGCCGGAATATTGACAAGAAGCTCAGCAGGAGAATCCGGTCTCTCCAACCCATACAACAGCGGCTGAAGATACGATGCCTCGGAAATTCCGAGTAAGGATTTCATCCGTCATGCGCTTGTTTTCTGCGTGACCTGCTTCGCGGCGAGTCTCCGCAGGTAATAGAGCTTTGCCCGTCGAACTTTTCCTTCCTTCACTTTTTCGATCTTCGCGATGCGAGGAGAGTGCAGGGGGAAGATCCTCTCAACGCCGACGCCATCAGATACCTTGCGGACCGTAAAGGTTGAATTGACGCCCGACCCGCGTTTGCTGATCACCACGCCCTGGAACTGCTGAATGCGCTCTTTATCGCCTTCCACCACCCGGACGTGTACGCTTACGGTATCACCGGGGTTGAACTCCGGCCTATCCGACTTGAGCTGCGTTGCCTCAATAAGTTTCATCTTGTCCATGAAGTTCTCTCCGACATAAGAACATGATTCATATCTGCTTATTACACTCCGTTGTCCTTGCGCAGAAGGTCACGTCGCCAGCGCCGGGTCCGCTCCAGCCGCTGCTCCTGCCGCCACTGCTCGATCTCAGCATGATTCCCAGACAGAAGCACCTCAGGCACCTTCATATCGCGAAATTCCGCCGGTCTCGTGTATTGCGGCGAGCCCAGAAGCCCGTCCTGGAAGGAGTCGGTCAGCGCGGATGCGCTGTCGTTCAGAACACCGGGGAGGAGCCGGGCTACAGCATCAACAATGACAGCTGCAGCAAGTTCACCCCCCGAAAGCACGTAATTGCCAATCGAAATCTCTCGCGTGATCAGCGCCTCCCGCACACGCTCATCGATCCCCTTGTAGTGGCCGCAGACGAGCATGAGATTCCCCTTGAGTGAAAGCTCATTGGCAATACGCTGATCAAGGTGCTCTCCGTCCGGCGTCAGAAAAATGATCTCGTCGTACGACCGCTGCCCTTTCAGACTCTCGATGCACTCAAAAAGCGGTTCGGGTTTCAGGATCATACCCGCCCCCCCGCCGTACGGCGCATCGTCGATCGTCCTGTGCCTGTCGTGGGCATACGAGCGCAGATCATGAACGACGATTTCAATCTTCCCTTTGTCCCGAGCCCTCCGCACGATGCTTTCCTCCAGTGGACTCTCGAGAAGCTTCGGTAGACCCGTGATGATATCGATCCTCATATGTCCAGCAATCCTTCCATCGGGCGAATGACAACAGCTCGTCGTTTCACGTCAACGGAAGCAATGACATCCTTGATGGCGGGGATGAGGATCTCCCTCTTCCCCCGAACAACCACCCACACATCATTCGCGGGCAGTTGAAGGACCTCCTTGATCATGCCCAAAACCTCGCCCCCATTCGTCGAAACCTCCATCCCGACGATGTCGTGGATGAAGTATCTCCCCGCAGGCGGCTTCGACGTCTCCTGTTCGGTAATGTAGAGGTAGCAACCGCGCTTGCGTTCGGCGGCAGCGCGGGTCTCGATTTCTCTTAACTTCACGCTGACGCCGGAACGGGTAGGACGAACAGAGGAGATGGTGCACTGCTCGAGTGTTGCATCGTCTGGTCCAATCCAGACCTGGTTCAGCTCGGCGAACCGCTCCGGGTAGTCCGTGAGGGGTACAATTTTCACTTCTCCCCGGATGCCAACGCTTTTTGCGACTTTTCCGACCGCGATCATCTCCGAGCTTCTCGGCGCATCGGCTTCATGTGTGTCCATGCTAGCCGATGATATCCAACACTGCTTTCCTGCCCTCTTTTGCCGCGACGGCCCTCAGGAGAACGCGGAACGATGAAGCCGTCCTTCCTTTTTTCCCTATCAGTTTCCCCACATCTTTTTGGTCGACCTTCAGCTTGAAGATTGTTTTATCTTCTTTCTCCTCCTGTTCCACCACCACTAATTCAGGTTTGTCGACGAGATGCTTGGCAACGTATTCGACGAAATCCTTCATAGTTCCACCTCCTGTTCAGGAACAGAGACTTGCGCCGTTGCACACGAAAGCACCCACCGTACAGTTACGCGGGAAGAAAGAACACGCTCTGAAGGTTCGAAGCTCTTCCGAGCTTCGCCTCGCCGTCTACGAAACCGCTGCCGCTGCTTCTGGTGCAGGCGCGGCCTCGGCGGCCGGAACTGCCGTTTTCTTCTTCTTTGCGGCGCGGCGCGCTTTCCGATCGGCCTCACGCTTGGCACGTTCGGCCTGCTCCATTTGCCACCGCTCCATAATGGTCTGCGTCTTCGCTTCATCCATCCCGCGACGCATCAGGGTCCATCGCAACCACAACCCTTGCCGCCGCAACAGCGAGCGGACGGTATCCGTCGGCTGGGCACCCTTGCGCAACCAGTGAAAGACCCGTTCTTCCTTGACCTTCAGGACGATCGGGTGCACGTTCGGGTCATATTGACCCACCGCTTCAATGTACCGACCATCGCGGGGGGAGCGGACATCCGACGCAACGATTCTGTAGATCGGATACTTCTTCTTGCCCGTTCTCCGCAGTCGAATCTTTACCACAGTGTCACTCCTCTTGGATAATAGATGAGTTTGGATTTTTCACATATGATGATTCTTAGTGCAACCGCGAGTTTAGCGCGCTGGCAGACGCATACCCTGCAGGGCTCGTTTCATGCTCCCTTTGCTCAGCCGCTTCATCATCCGCTGCATTTCCTCAAACTGCTTCAGGAGCCGGTTGACCTCCTGAACGGTCGTGCCGCTCCCCATCGCAATGCGGCGGCGCCGGCTGCCGTTGATGATGGAAGGCCTCACGCGCTCCTCTGATGTCATGGACTGAATCATCGCCTCGATCCGCACGAGCGCTTTGTCATCAACCTGAACGTCAGCTGGCACACGGTTCATACCGGGAAGCATGCCCATGACCTGGCTGAGGGGACCCATCTTCTTGACTTCGCGGAGCTGGTCCAGGAAATCTTCCAGTGTGAACTGCGCCTTCCGGAGCTTTTCTTCCAGCTTGACCGCCTTCTCTTCATCGAACTGCTCCTGGGCCTTCTCCACCAGAGTAACGATGTCACCCATCCCCAGGATGCGCGAAGCGATGCGTTCAGGGTAGAATGGCTCCAGCGCGTCGAGCTTTTCGCCGACACCGATGAACTTGATCGGCTTCTGGACAACGGAACGGATCGAGAGCGCCGCGCCGCCACGACTGTCGCCGTCCAGTTTTGTCAGAACGACGCCGTCGAAATCGAGTCGATCATGGAACGCTTTCGCCGTGTTGACCGCATCCTGGCCGGTCATCGCATCGACGACGAAGAGAATCTCGTGAGGCCGGCTACGCTTTTTGATAGCCGCGACCTCCTGCATCATCTCTTCATCGATGTGCAGCCGGCCGGCGGTATCGATGATAACGGTATCGCGGATGTTCCTCCGCGCGAAATCTATTGAGTCAACGGCAATCGCGAGCGCGTCCTTCGCCCGGTCGGCGTACACGGGAACCTCCAGCTGTTTGCCCAGCATCTCCAGCTGGTCGATGGCTGCGGGCCGGCGGATGTCCGCAGCAACCATCAATGGCATACTGCCCTTGCCCTTGAGATAACGAGCCAGCTTCGCAGCAAACGTTGTCTTTCCCGATCCCTGGAGTCCCGCCACCAAGATAACCGTGGGGGGTGCCGGGGCGGTGTGGATCTCCGCTTTCGACGTCCCGAGCAGCTTCACCACCTCGTCGTAGATGATCTTGATGATGAGCTGGCCGGGAGTGATGCTGTTGAGGACCTCCGATCCGACAGCGCGTTTCTGGACGTCGTCGATGAACTGCTTGGCAACTTTGTAGTTGACATCAGCATCGAGGAGGACGCGCCGGACTTCGCGAAGGGTCTCCGCAACATTGGCTTCTGTGATCCTGCCTTGTCCCCTCAGCCGCTTGAAGACCGTTTCAAGCTTCTGGCTTAGGTTTTCAAACATCGACGTCTGTTCTCATGAACAAAACTTCCGAAATCTCCCCCACACCTTGGGATTTCGGAAGGTGCAACTCTCAAAATTTTGGCCTAATAAGTTACCTAGAAAAACCTCCCTAATCAAGGCATTTCTTTGCGCGGTAATGTCCCAATTTCATAGACCACGTAGTGGTGCCGGGAGTTACCTGCCCGACTGCACAGCGCGTCTTGCGGTCAGACGGGCCTCCCGACACAATCACTGTCTCTTAATGCACTGTTCTCTTTCCCAATCACCCCACGCCTTTCAGATCTGCGCGATGAGCTGGAATCGTGTCGCTTCTCCTCATCAAGACAGCCGCTTTGCTCGACCCCTTCCTCGCGAGGTGCCAACCGAAATCTCCCCCAACAAAAAAGACCGTCGCCCAGTTTCCTGAGTGACGGCCTCATACGCCTCTGATGTTCCCGCCCGGCAGACGGCCTTATGGAACGCGCCGACCTAGCCAGCCCTCCGCAAAGCATTCGCACCGCTCACGATCTCCAGCAGCTCTTTCGTGATGGCAGCCTGACGGGCATTGTTGAATTTGAGCGTAAGATCCCGAATCAGCTCTTTCGCGTTCTCGCTTGCATTGTCCATTGCCGTCATGCGCGCTCCCTGCTCCGCTGCGTTCGATTCAAGCAGGATCCGCCACATCTGGAAGTTAAGATGGCGCGGGACGAGCGCGTCGATGATCTCACCACTCGACGGTTCATAGATGTGTTCTACCTGGGCAAGGGCGTGCAGGTCGCGTGGGCCCTTCAGCTCTTCTGGAGGAATGGGAAGGAGCTGTTCAATGACGATCCGCTGCTGAATGACAGATTTGAATTCGTTATAGATCACCTCAACCTTGTCGAACTCGCGCGCAAGGTATCCTCGCTCAATCTCGTTGACGATGGTGCGCGCATGGCTGAAATCGAGATCGATGAAGATCCCGACATGCTTCGCGTAGATCCGGCTCCCCTGCTTTCTGAAGTGGTCGGCGCCCTTCTTGCCGACGGTGAGGAGGAGCGGGCCGGTGGTTCCCTCAAGCTGCCCGGCACGGAGCGCGACGAGGTGCTGCGCGGCGGCTTTGATGAGGTTACTATTGAACGGACCGCACAGGCCGCGATCAGCCGTGACAACGATCAGCAAAACGTTCTCGACCTCACGGCTCGCGAGCAACGGATGGAGGGCAGGATCAACCTTCGTCACGAGATGACTGAGCAGTTCTCCCATTTTGCGCGCGTAGGGACGCGTCGAGACGATAGCCCCTTGGGCACGCCGTAGTTTGGACGCAGCCACCATCTGCATTGCCTTGGTGATCTTCTGGGTGTTCCGAATCCCGGTGATCCTGCGACGTATTTCGCGAAGCGTTGCCACGAGTCAAACTGTCCTGTCGAAGCCCGGGAGGGCGCGGGGATTCCTACGCTGGTTTAGCGGATGGTCTGAATTTCACATTGAATTCTTTGAGGATCGCGTGGAGTTTCTGAATCATGTCGTCCGTCAGCATCTTCTGCTCCGCGATCGTCAGGAAGACCTCCTGGTACTTGGTGCCGATGAATTGGTGCAGCTCGATCTCAAACCGATCAACATCCTTAAGCGGAATGGGATCGAGGTAGCCGTTTGTTCCGGCAAAGATGCTCACCACCTGCTTTTCAACCGGCATGGGAACGTACTGGCCTTGTTTGAGCAGTTCGACCAACCGGGAGCCGCGGCGCAATTGCTGCTGTGTTGCCTTGTCGAGATCGGAGCCGAACTTTGCAAAGGCCTCGAGGTCGCGATACTGAGCCAAATCAAGTCGCAGGCGGCCGGCCACCGACTTCATGGCCTTGATCTGTGCATTGCCGCCGACGCGAGAGACCGAGATGCCGACGTTGATCGCAGGACGAATGCCGGAGTTGAAGAGGCTGGATTCCAGGTAGATCTGGCCATCCGTTATCGAGATAACATTCGTCGGAATGTATGCTGAGACGTCACCGGCTTGAGTCTCAATCACCGGCAGGGCGGTGAGGCTTCCGCCGCCGAGCTCGTCGCTCAACTTCGACGCGCGCTCCAACAACCGCGAGTGCAGGTAGAACACATCGCCCGGGTACGCTTCACGTCCCGGCGGCCGGCGAAGAAGGAGCGACATTTGCCGATAGGCCTGGGCGTGCTTCGATAGATCATCGTAGATCACCAGCGCGTGACGGCCGCTGTCACGGAAGAACTCACCCAGGGTTGCCCCGGCGTACGGAGCGATGAACTGCAGGGGCGCGGGATCGCTGGCTGTGGCCTGGATGACGGTGGTATACTCCATGGCGCCGTGCTCCTCGAGCTTGCTCACCACCTGTGCCATGGTGGATCCCTTCTGGCCGATCGCGACGTAGATGCAGTAGACGGGTCTGATCCCCTCTTTCTCGGCCTTCTCCGTGTGGGTGTAGCGCTGGTTAATGATCGCATCCAGAGCAATCGCTGTTTTCCCCGTCTGCCGGTCTCCAATGATCAACTCACGCTGCCCGCGACCGATCGGAATCATGCCGTCCACGGCTTTGATGCCCGTCTGCAAGGGTTCCTTCACCGGCTGGCGTTGAATAACACCGAGGGCCTTTCGCTCCAACGGGAGAAACTTCTCTGTTCTGATGGGGCCTTTCCCATCCAGCGGCTCGCCGAGCGGGGTGATGACCCGCCCGAGCATCTGTTCACCGACGGGCATTGAGGCCAGTCGCTTGGAGCGCTTTGCACTGTCTCCCTCTTTGATGTATGCGCTCTCGCCGAAGAGCACGCAGCCAACATTATCCTCCTCGATGTTGAGCGCCATGCCGAACACGCCGTGAGGGAACTCGACAAGCTCACTTGCCATGACCTTCGAGAGCCCATAGACACGCGCAATACCGTCTCCGACCTGAAGGACGGTGCCGACATCGTAGACGTCGACCTCCTTCTCGAATCCAGAGAGCTGTTTCCGCAATATTGCAGTTACTTCATCCGGTCGTACATCTGCCATAGTAGATCCTTTTCAAAGATCGTCGTAGTCTCAATTCACACTCCGGCTGGATCCGATTTCCTCCACGAAACGCTCCCGCAGAAGTTCCAGCTGCCGGCGCACGCTGCCGTCATACACCGTATCTCCAACCTTCGCCACGAAGCCGCCGCACACCCGGGCATCGGCAACAAAGGCAATCCGTATCTTCTTCTGCGTGATCGCTTCAAACCGGCGCTGAATCCCCTGTCGCTGGTCCGGGGTGAGTTCGCTCGCTGCACGGACTTCCACCCCCACAATCCCCTGCCGCTCATCACGCAGCCTGAAAAACTCCTCTATGGTCTCCGGCAGGACGTCCTCTCGGGATTTGGCTGTGAGCAGGTTCAAGAAACTGATCGTTTCATCGCTCACGCGCGACCGAAACAACTCGGCCAGAACGGCTTGTTTCTTCTCCTTCGAGATGACGGGACTTTTCAGAAACGCCACAAACTCGCGCGACTCCTTGATGGCCTGCTGGAGCAGTTCGAGGTCGCGGCCAAGGCGGTCCATCTGATCCCGTTCGGCCGCCAGATCCATCACGGCTTCCGCGTAGCGCCGCGCAATTCGGAGATTACTCATGAATTGGTGTTTGCTTAACTGGCGGCTGACAAGCTACGTGGCGAGTCGGACGTGATCGACTCACCAAGTAACCAGTCAGACACCCCTCAGTTCTTGGGTAGTTGGTTCAGGAAATTGTCCACAAGTTTCCTGTGCTTCTGAGCATCCAGCGTTTCGTCGAGGATCTTGCCGGCTGCCTGGATGGCGAGGTCGGCGACTTCCACACGCAGCTGTTGCCTGGCCGCGTCGATGTCACGCTGGATTTCTTCCTTCACCTGCTGAATCTCGCGCTGCGCCTGCTGACGGGCTTTCACCACAATCTCTTCCCTTAGCTTGTCCGCCAACGTCTTCCCCTCGCGAATGATCCGTTGGTACTCCTCCTCAGCCTGGGCAAGGTTCTTCTCATTCTGCTTCGCGAGATCAGCGGCCTCAGACCGTGCGCGGTCCGCCTGCTCAAGCGCCTGACGTATGCCATCCTCCCTCTCCTGCAGCACCTTCAGCAACGGTTTCCATGCATACTTCGACAGGACAAGCACCAAAACAACAAAGGTGGCAATCGTCCAGACCATCAACCCTGGATTGATGTCAAACATCGGTGGTGATCCCTCTCTATTACTTGACGGCAAGAATAATACAGATAGCCAGCGCAAAGAACGTCGCTCCTTCGATGAGAGCAGCCGAGATAATCATTGACGTCCGGACCTGACCTGCCGCCTCAGGCTGACGTCCGGTGGCCTCCATCGTCGCTGCTGCGAGCTTTCCGATACCAAATCCTGCGCCGAGAATCACGAGACCCGCGCCGATTCCCGCACCGAGATACGCTAACGCATTTGCTTCCATGAATGATTCCTCCTGAATGAATAGTTCGATGATGTCTGATGAAAACCCTACTCCGAGAGCCTCAACGGGCACCTTCGGCATGTTCGTCGCCGTGCTCAGGCTGCATCCCGAATCCCATAAACAGCGCTGTCAGCATCGTGAAGATATAGGCCTGCAACAAAGCGACAAAGAGTTCCAGCATGTTGATCCCGACACCGAACAGGATC
Organism: Ignavibacteria bacterium; assembly: GCA_016873755.1. Classification (GTDB taxonomy): domain Bacteria; phylum Bacteroidota; class Ignavibacteria; order UBA10030; family UBA10030; genus VGWB01. The sequence goes on from VGWB01000007.1 coordinate 24,688, forward strand.
GAGAGCGGAGCCACTGCAGCCGATTGAAACAAAAGGATGAGGCCGACAAGCGCCAGCAGCACTATATGCCCCCCGGTCATGTTCGCAAAGAGACGCATACAGAGCGCAAAGGGCTTCGTGAACAAGCCGAGGATCTCCACGGGAATCATGATGGGCCAGAGTGCCCAGTGAACCCCTCCCGTGAGGTGGGCAAGGTAGTGCTTCAGTCCCTGCGCCCGGATCGCGGTGACCTGAATCATAATGAATGCCACGAATGCCAACCCTGCCGTCACCGACACATTCGACGTGGACGTTGCGCCGTATGGAACAAGTCCTGCCAAATTCATGACGAGAATGAAAAAGAATGTCGTGAGCAGGAACGGTAGATACTTGATGCCCCCCTTCCCCATCGTCGGCAACGCCACTTCATCTCGAATGAAGAGAACGAATATCTCCACGAGATTGGCGAACCCGCTCGGAACCTTGTTCTTCTGATTCTTCCGTGCGGCGTATACAGCCACAATGGTCACGACAAGGGCGGCAAGGAGCAGAAAGAACACATGCTTCGAGATGGACAAATCGAACGTGACGCCCGCGACCTCGATGGGAGGAAGATGCGGCAGTTCGATGTGGCCGCCGGGGATTTCCAGCTCCATGGAGTTCTTCATGTGATCAAGCACATGAGCGAAGTTAAACCGCTCACCGTGCTCCGCAGTTCCCTGGGAGACGACCGCTCGAACGGTATCGCTTACGGTGGGTGAGGCGTGCCGGACAGTATCAGCAAGTGCAGTTGGATCGAATCTCAAGAACGAATCGCGTCAGTTTTTCAGGGACACTTTTTTCTGAAGGAGATGAATCTCGAGCGCGAGATTCATCATATAGAAGAACAACAGCGAAATCATCAATGACAGCGTGTGAAACGCGAACACCTTCACGAGCAGTAATACGATGCCCACCAACAAGAGCAAACGGATCACCGTTCCTCCCAGGATGATCTTCAGGAACGTGGTGTTCGGCTTCTCAAACCCCACCTCGATGGCGGCATAGCCGAGCAGCAGATGCAGCAAGCTCGCCAGACCGCCCGCAATCACGCTTTGAACAATCTCCCGGCTGGTGATCGAAGAAAGGGGATAGGCAATCACCACGGCGACCGCGATCGCGCAGTACGACACAAGCCTCATGAATCCCCAATCGATTTTCATCGCTGCAACCCCGGATTTACGATTTCTTTTCTTTGGTGAGTTTCGATACCGATCTGAAGAACTTGGTCATTCCTCCGATTGTCCCGAGCACCACCCCGATCAACTCAAACAGGGGCGCGGTCTCAAATCGAGTATCAAGCCACCAGCCCACGAGAAAGAACGCGACGACTGCCGCAGCTAGCTGGAAACCCAGCGTGAGGTATGGCGCGAAATCGCGATAAGTCTGGCCAAGGCCTGGAAACAGCTCGCTCCGTCGCTTCGGCTCGTCTGGCTCTGGTGCAGACGACATTGACTCTCCCTCGTGCGGGCGTGACGACGATCAGTGGCGTGTCTCGTACAACTGCGTCCGCTCCGTCATAGACACCTTGCCATCAAACATACAGCCTTCATCAATCACGAGCTTGGTTGCGCGGATGTCACCCTTGACCACAGCCTTTGCCTCGAACACGATCTTCTCCGAAGCTGTGATCGACCCCCGAACCTTCCCGCCGATGGTGACGTTCTTCGCCGTCACGTTCCCATCGATTTCCCCGGAAAGGCCGACAGCAAGGCTTTCGCTCGCTGTGATTTCGCCGGTGACCTTCCCGTCGATTCGCACGCTGCCCTGACTGCGGATTTTCCCCTCTACAATGGTACCCGGACCGATGAGGTTGAGTTCCTTAACCGGATCTGATTTAAGAGCCACGGGTTGCCTAGAAATTAAGGTTCAAGATATAGTTTGCCGGATCCACGGGCACCCCGTCCTTCCAAATCTCGAAATGCACATGCGGACCCATACTGGTCTGGCCGGAATTACCGAGTAGTGCAATCGGTTCGCCCCGCTTCACATATGCGGGAGCCAACTTGAGCAATGACTGATTGTGTTTGTAGAACGTCAGAAATCCTCCAGAGTGCGAAAGGATGACCTTGTATCCATCGTCGCTCGTCCATCCTGCGAAAACTACGTGCCCATCGGCAGCTGCGTTCACGAGACTCCCTGTCTTCCCAGCGATGTCGATGCCATAATGCAGTTGCCCAGCCTCGAATCCGCGCGTGATGTAGCCTTCAGCCGGAAGAACCACGGGAAAGACGACCGGCTGCTGTACCTGGCTCGCTGGCAGCATTGTCACCGGGTCAAACGACGGCCGCGAAACTTGCATGCCGAGCGGTCCGGCGCCGCGCTGCTGCCGCCCCGATTCCCTTCTGGTATCCACACTGGCCGATCGAGGCCTTCCGACAACCGCCACGCCCGAATCCGTAAGGACCGCCTGCTCACCCAGCGCGGCCCTCAGCTTGACATTGTACTCTTGGAGCTCTACGAGTTGCTCCATAAGCGCTGTCACGCGCTGGTTGAGCACAACGAGCTCCTTGCTGTACCGATTCACAAGCTCCGCATTCTCGATCGGAATCCAGAGTCCGACAGGTGTATACGCCAGCAGGGCCAGGACTCCACCCACAATCACAGCAATGGTGCCGACGATAAGCAGGTACATCTGCCAGGGTGCGAATCGGAGCGACTTTGCCTGACCTGCATCGTCTCTTGGCACTAAGACCAGGTCATATCTGGTTCTCTTTGACTTGTGATGCTCGTCTGTCGGCATTGGAACCTGTAGAGAGTCCAAGAAGTCATCCACGACCCGACGGGTCGTGAGACCCTAAGCGAGCTATAGATCGTGGGGTAGCCCCATCCCACGCGAGGAGGTCGAAAGCGGGAAAAAACGGGGCGAAATTGACCAAATCGAACTACAAAATTTAAGCAAAATGAGCCCGAAAGTCAAAGACATTCTCGCTAGACGGGTGACCGCCAGAAAGTGGGCTCGAGAGTCGAACTACGACCCACCTCGCATTCGCACAGCTACTTGAGTCCGGCCTCATGCGCTTGAAGTTTCTCTTGAATGTACTGATGAATCCGGGCCTTGAAGTTCGACCGGTCGAACCTTTGAGCATGGGCTCGAATCATCACGGGATCGAATCGGCGACGGCTCAGGTTTTTCACTGCCTCACTCAGCGCTTCAACGGTATGCTCATAGAAGAAGACGCCGGTGGGATTGTCTGCATCCTCGACGACAGTCTCGACTGCACCCCCTCGACCATACGCGACCACCGGCTTACCGCACGCCATTGCTTCCAGAGGCACGATGCCGAAGTCCTCTATCCCTGGAAACACCAGTGCGCGGCATCCCGCGTACAGACCCGGAAGCTTGTCGTCAGATTGCCAGCCGAGGAACTCTACAGAGCGCGAGGCCATCGCCTGAAGCTTCTTCAACTCAGGGCCCTTGCCGACAATGAGAAGCCGCTCGCCAAGTCGATTGAAGACCTCGATGGCGAGGTCCACTCGCTTGTACGGGACGAGTGCACTCACGATCAAATAGTACCCTTCATTCACCGTCGAGAGACGGAATTGCTGCGTATCGACGGGCGCATGAATCACGTCCGATGGGCGTCGATAGTGCCGTTGAATGCGTTGAGCGACGTTTTTGGAGTTGGCGACAAAGTGGTGTACACGGCCACTCGAGGCCACATCCCAGTTCCGCAGTCGCGGCGCAAAGTACGACATCGCTGTCCGTGTCAGGAGCCCCGCTCTTCCTTTTCCAAAATATTCATCATACATCTCCCACACATAGCGCATAGGCGTGTGGCAGTAACAGATGTGCAGGGCACGTGGATGGGGACGTGCTCCTTTTGCGACGCAGTGGCTCGTTGAAAGGACCAAATCATAATCGGAGAGATCGAACGTCTCGATCGCCCGCGGGAAGAGTGGAAGATAATTCCGGTACCCTTCCGTTTTGAAGGGCAGCCGGTCAACGAACGACGTCCGAATCTTCATCGCTTCGATCGTCGGTGACATGACTCCTCTGTTGTGCAGCAGGGTATGGAGCGTTGCAGCCGGGAAGAGCTCGCACAGCACCTCGAGTACCTTCTCACCTCCCCGCATCCCCGTGAGCCAATCGTGGACGAGAGCGACGTTCAAGAAAACTCCGGAATATGTGTCGGTCAGACAAAAGCTTGGTAAATGGTGCTTGGAAAGTACAATCAAATCTCATCACATCAAAGCCTGCCTCATCAGCCGCCAATCCACCACTCAACCGTTTATCTTCCCCAATGCTCCTTGCATACCACCGACCCCCTTTTTATATTGAAGTCAGCCATGAAACATCTCTCCACCTAACGGTCGCGATTCCTCTCCTCTCATGTCCATTCTTCTCGTACTGCTCCTTATTGCCGTGATGTTCCTTCTCACCTCCGCAGCCGTCATCCTGGTGGTCGGCCCCCTCATTCTCTTGCAGCCGAATCTTCGGACTCGCCAATGGTACAGCACTTTCACACGATGGTTGGAACCCCGCGATGCCGGTCTTCCTCAGGAGGACATCACCATCGTCACGCGCGACGGGCTTAACCTCAGTTCCTGGCTCGTGAAACAGCCGGCCTCAGCCCGGGGAACCATTCTCTACCTCCACGGGGTAGGGGACTGCAAGATTGGTGGTGTACCATATGCCAAGCTTTTCTTTGAGAAGGGCCTCAATGTATTTTTATACGACTCGCGCCGCCACGGAATGAGCGAGGGTGCCTACTGCACGTACGGTTTCTATGAGAAACACGATCTTTCGACGGTGATTGATTACCTCGAGTCTCGACGGGACGTGGACCTTGGGAAGATCGGCGTTTTCGGCACGTCCATGGGGGCAGCGGTTGCTCTGCAGGCGGCGCCCATCGATGACCGGATCACAGCGATCGTTGCAGAGGCTGGCTTCACAGACCTCCGGACGATCATGGTCGACTACCAGAAGCGAATCATCAAGCTCCCATGGCACTTCCTCAGGAACGTAGCCATGAGCCGATCTCAGAAGATCGCCCGCTTCAAAGCACGAGAAGTGTCTCCTCTGAACGCGGTGAAACAGGTCAGGAAGCCGATCCTCTTCATCCATGGCACGGACGACTCACACATCAAGGCAGATTATTCAAAGGCGCTATACGAAAACGCGAACGAGCCGAAGGAACTCCTGGTCATTCCGAAAGGGAATCATTCTGATCTTCTGCGAGTCGGTGGGACGGAATACGAACGGACAATTATGACATTCTTTGAGAAGTACCTCTCATAGGCCAACAGCCGGAATCGGTCGCAGACATCCGATCGCCCTCTTTCGATGAAACTAACCACGGGACACCATTTCCATGAGAACAGCGAGGAACCCTGAACGTATTCTCGCAGGTCTTGTTGCGGGCATCCTTTTCTTCCAATCATCAGCACAAACGCAGACCCCGTTCTCGCTCGACAGCGCGGCGGCTTATCTGCGGGTGATCGCGGTCGACATCGGACCTCGCCCGATGGGATCACCGGCGGAGCGCCTCGCGATGCAGTACGCCGTCCAAAAATTCCACGAGTTTGGATTGAGCGAGGCCTACATTATGCCGATGAATGCGGTTGAAGGGACGGGCATCTTGAGTCAGGCGACGAACACACAGAGCGGTGTTGCGGTCGGAGTCCTCCGAGGAAGGACGGATCGGATCATAGTTCTCGGAGCACACATTGATACAGGCGGTCCCGAGATACCCGGTGCAAACGATGACGGATCCGGATGCGCTGTGGTGATGGAGCTCGCCCGGGTCTTGTCGCAGCGGAAGAATGAGTCGACCATTGTGGTCGCTCTCTTTGGGGGTGAAGAGCGGGGACTCAAAGGGTCACGATTTTTTGTGGAGAACTTTGCACAGATCGACCAGGTCATCCTGATGCTCCAGGTTGACATGGCAAACGGTTCCGACTGGCTATTGCCGCTTGTGGATACCCAGACCCACAGCGCGCCCGAGTGGCTGGTGGGCGCAGCATATGAAGAATTCAGCAGGCTCGGATACAACGGTTTATCGTTCCCTTCGCATTTCTTAACCCTCATGAGCGCGATGCCTGGCGGCGGCATCGGCTCAGACCATATGCCTTTCCTCGACAAGAACATTCCGGCGATCGACTTTACCTCCGATCCAAGCGATCCCATCCATACGGCACAGGACAACTACGAGAATTTCAAACCCGATGGTCTGAAGCGCTCCGGCGATCTCGTCTTCAGGCTTGTGGAGCGATTCGATGGTGGAACGCCGGAGAAGACCTCCGACCAGTACTACCTCTACCAGATCGGTGCAACGCCGATCTTCGTGCCGCGTTGGCTGCTTCGCGTCTTCTTGCTCATTTCGCTGATTGTTACTTTCTTCGCTCTGGCGCGCGTGCGGCAACGTCGAGAGGCGACCGATCAAACAAAGAAACCAAAGATCCCCGGCTTGAAGCTCTTCCTCCTCGCGCTGATTATCCAGGCTTGCGTGTGGCTCTCCGAGAACGTGGTATCGCTGATCAAGGGAGTACGCCATCCGTGGATGGCAAACCTTGACGGCTATTTTGTGCTCGGGTTCTTTGCTGCCCTTTTCGGAATATGGATCGCGCTCCAACTTGCACCAAGACTTCGGCTACGGCACGATGCGTACTCCTACTTCCTCCGAGCCGTCATCTTTTTGCTTGTATTCTTCATTCTCTCCGCGTTCAGCAGTTCCAAGCTGGCCTTGTACCCTGCAGTATCACTTTTCCTGTTAAGCCTCGCGCTCCTGGTGCGACAGCCTCTCCTCAAGCTCATCTTCTGGCTCCTCTCACCGCATTTCATGTTTCGACTGTTTTTTTCTGAGGGCTTTGGCTTTCTCGCGCGCGCTGGATATTCAAACGTCGAGATCACACCCGCTGTGTCTGTGTGGATCCACCTTCTCTACATCCTCTTCTTCTCGATCTGGTCATTTCCGTTCCTCCTAGGATTCGCATCGGTCTATCTCGATGCAAAGACTGATCTGCTGTGGCTGAAACAGTTTCGGACACGCTGGGGTCTCATTGGATCAGCGCTAGCCTGCGTCATCACCATCATTGTACTCTCTGCCCAACCTTCATATACACAATACTGGAGACCGAACATACGGGTCGAGCAAACGTTTGACGCAGATTCAGCGACGGGGACGCTCGTCGTGGAGAGTTCAGAGTATCTGACGGGAGCACGTATTCAGGTCGGGTCGATCGACACAACGATCGGCAGCAGGGCGACGCGCCTTGCATTCCACAGTCTAGCAGCCCCGGCGGAGAAATGGGTTCGGACGGAGCGTGATGTCGCGACAACGCGCACGGACTCCGGAACAACCTTCAGGTTGCTTCTGAAGCTTCATACCAGGTACCGTCCCTATACGTTGAGAGTCACGTACGCCGGAGGGGAGCACGAACTCAGGGACATCCTCACACCGCTCACTTCAGCGACGTTGGAAAGATCGTTAACCTTGCTGTGGTACTCATTCCCGGACACGATGTTGCTGATTCCCGTGCAGTTCACGGTCGTTGGAGCGGACAGCATCATAGAGCGAGTTGATGCAACACTCGCCGAGCCCGCCGTTCCAATGGAAATCAGCACGAAGGAGGATGCCAACGTAAGTTACAGGAGCATCCTCTCCAGACGGACAGCCTTGAAACAGGAGAGGCGGTGATTTTCGCACTCTGAACGATTCTTCCGGCACCGGATCTTCAGCACAGCAAGGATGGGTCGGGTGCAACCAGCTCGCGCGTCGAGTAGCATCCTCGTTTAGAATTCTCTGGAGCGGTGACAAATCCCTGTCAAGTGCACGGGACAGGCATTACGTCACCGAACCGGGAAGCCGACAAGGGTGACGCCGTGTGCCCGCCTCTCACCTTTTGGTGTGTAACCCGGATAGCCCGGGAGGACGGCACAGCCTTACATTGCTTGACTTTCTGTAGAATTTGGCTAACTTACTGCTAAGAGGATTCTTGCATTCGCTAATCCCCGAACGTAGAGAACGATAGCGACAAGGCAGCAGACTTTCCTACCACCATTCATCAAATCTACCATCACTCACACCTTGAGCCAGGTACCTTTGGGATCCGGTTCCCTCACTTCATCCCGATCGGCCTGATTCAGGAATCCATCACAACATTAAGCAGGAGGAGCTATGAATCGTGCGCTACCAAGACTCTTTGCCGTTTGCGTTCTGGCCCTCGCCCTGATCGCGTCCTTCGCTGCTTCCGCAATGGCGCAGGAAGGAACAGGAGGGATACGCGGCAAGATCATCGACGCGCAGACGAACCAGCCGCTCCCAGGCGCCAACGTGATCGTCCGTGGGACAACCTACGGGGCAGCCGCAAATCTCGACGGCGAATACCTCATTCGAGCCCTTGCACCCGGGAAATACAGTGTACAAGCTCGGTATATTGGATATCAGAGTGCAACGGAAGAAGTCACCGTCGTTGCTGGACAGACAGCTCGAGTCGACTTCGCGCTTGCAACAACTGCAATCCAGATCGACGAGGTTATTGTGACAGGCATGGCCGTAGCGGCCGAACGCCGAACTCTCGGCAACACGATCTCGACGATCAGCACACGTGAATTGGGGCGCGTGCCGGTGACGAGTCTCTCGGAGGTATTGCAGGGACGGGCGCCAGGCGTCGTCACGCTCGTGAGCTCTGGTCAAGCGGGCGCTGGATCCTCCCTCCGCATACGAGGGATGACAAGCGTAACACAGAGCAACGAGCCCGTCGTATACATTGACGGTGTGCGGGTCGACAACAGTAACTCCGAAACCTTCTACACAACCGGAGGCCAGCGACCATCCCGGCTGAACGACATTTCGCCCAGCGACATCGAGCGAGTGGAGATTATCAAGGGTGCGTCAGCCACGACGCTCTACGGCACTCAGGCATCTGCGGGTGTGATTCAGATCTTTACCAAGCGCGGGGCCGCTGGAGCGCCACAGGTCAATTTCCAACATCAGGTCGGATGGATCTCGGTGCCCAAGATCGATGTCGGACAGGTCAAGGTAACTCAATCGTTGCTCGACAGCCTGAGACGGAAGAACGTCGATCTGTCGCTATTCCCCAATCTGACGATCGGCAACGACGCTGTGAACTCCGTCCGACGAACGGGTCCGTTTGAGGCATACGAGGCGTCTGTGCGCGGAGGCATCGAGAGTGCGCGCTATTACGTTTCCGGCCGATATGAGAACGAGCTCGGCGCTCAGCCCTCCAATCAGGTGCGACGTTACAACTTCAAGGGGAATGTGGACGCCGACGTGACCAATAATTTCAAACTGTCGTTCACATCCGGCTATGTGAATTATTACCTGCGCCGTCCGAACAACGACAACAACATCTTTGGACTCATCGGCAACGCGTTCCTCTCGAATCTCTACAATGCTCGGGCGGGCCGGCCATGGGGTGAACCCTTCACGGCGCTCAATTTGGCCCAGAAGATTGAGTCGGACCAACGAGTGGATCGGTTCACCGGCGCGCTGACTGCAGACTATCGTCCCTTTGGGTTGTGGACGCATAAGATCACGATCGGTACTGATGTCGTCGCTGAGGAGAACACTCAGTTCTTCGCGTATGGTGAAGGCTATTCACTCTATCCGGACGGGTACAAGATCAACAACCGCCGTACGAACACGCGAATCACACTCGATTATGCGACATCCTATAAGGAGACTTTCCTCGAGGATTTCTCCGGCTCGATCACCGGCGGTGCGCAGCTGTTCTTTGACAGTGAGTTCACAGCCTCTGCAACCGGCGAGAAATTCCCGGCTCCAGGTGTCTCAACGGTAAGTGCCGCTGCGACTCGGCTTGGCTTCGAGACCAGAGTGCTATCACGGAACGGAGGATTTTTCGCTCAGGGGCAAGTTGGCTGGAAAGAAAGGGTTTTTCTCACGCTCGGTGCTCGCCTCGACAAGAGCAGCACGTTCGGAAAGCAGTTTGAGGCGCAGTTCTACCCCAAGGCCGGATTCTCGTATCTGATTAGTGAAGAACCATTCTGGCCATTGTTTCCATACTGGAATTCATTGAAACTTCGCGCGGCGTACGGGAAATCTGGGCAACAACCATCGATCTATGCTGCTGAACGGACCTGGTCATCGGTCGCGGCATTGAATGGCGTGCCGGCAGTTACGCCGAATAACCTCGGCGATCCGGACCTCAAGCCCGAAATCAGCCAGGAGATCGAGTTCGGTCTTGACGCTGGATTTCTCGATTCGCGCATCGGCATCGAAGCCACCTACTACGATCAAACAACGAACGACGCGCTCATCAGTGTCCCGAGTATTCCGTCGCGCGGATTCATCAATCCTCAGCTTCGGAATGTCGGTGAAGTGAAGAATCGCGGATATGAAATCGGGCTGCGGACAATCCCCTACCGTTCGGAAGACATTGACGTTTCGTTGAACGCCACACTCTCGGGTGTGAAGAACGAAGTGACGGATATGGGGAAGTCGGCCGATATTCCGTTCGGATTGGGAAGCATCGGTAAGATTAAAAAGGGATATCCGATCTCCAGTTTCTTCGGCCAGCGCGTGATCGATGTGAGGACGTACGATACGTATGACCCAGTCGCGACTCGTTTTGGTGAGCCCGTTCTCAGCAGCGAGGAATACCTTGGTCAGACCATGCCGAAGATGTGGGGATCTGTTTCCGCATCCGTGACGCTGTTCCGACAGCTCAGCATCAGCGCCAGCGCCGATTGGGCCACGGGCCACGTCATCTTCAACGGAACGAAACAATTCACAGCGCAGGCGTCCTATAATTCCTATGAGCCCGTAAGGGTGCTTCGAGAGAAGCTCAATAATCCGGCCGTTGTCGGCCAAGAACGCCGTGAAGCGCAGCGTGAATTCCAGATGTTGAACACGCTGTACCGAGCACAGTTTGTGGAGAAAGGGGATTTCTTGAAGATTCGGGAACTGACCGTCACATACATGGTTCCGACGGAGTGGCTCGGCAGCTTCAGTGTGCGCTCTCTCAGCCTGACGCTTGCAGCCCGCAACCTTGCCACATTCACGGACTACACCGGCGCCGATCCGGAGGTGAATTTCGCGGGTCAGCAGGAGATCAATCGTGGACAGGACTTCTTGACGTTCCCTCAGACACAACGGTTCATCTTCACGCTGAACGTTGGTCTGTAGAAGAAACCGTCAAGAGCGAATTTCCTCTTCACCATTATCGGAAGGAGAATGAACATGAAGTACAAAGCAAGCACAGGCGTAACCAAGCAAGCGGTGCTCAGCGGTTTTCTCTTCGGCATCGCTCTGCTTTTCCTTGCGTTCATTGCGGGCTGCGACAAGGTTGATGAGGTTTTTGAAGTGCAAAATCCAGGCAATATCACAGATGAAGGACTCCAAGCTGGGACCGCGATTCCACCGTTGACTGCGGGCGTTGCTGGCGATTTCGCCGTGGCGATGGGGGGAGGGACAACCAACTTCGTCGCCGAGTTCGACGGAATGGCAACAGACGATGCGCAGCATATCGGGTCCTTCCCGACGTTCCGTGAAGTGGACGACCCTCTGCCCAAGACGCTCGATATCCAGAACGTCTCACTCAACGGCATGTACCAGCAGTTGGCGCGCGCTCGCTGGGTGGCTGATGACGCGGTGAACCGCATCAAATCTGTTGTCGCAGAAACTTCGTGGAGCCGCAATGCCAACATAGCGTCCATCTTGGTCCATGCTGGATACAGTTATGCGTTCCTCGCAGACCTCTACAACGGCGCACCGATTGATGGCGGCCCGAAGCTGACACGGGCTCAGCTCTACCAGAAAGCCATCGAGCGGTTCACGGAAGCAATCACCGTAGGCACGAATGCCAGCAACTCAGCGCTTCCCGGCCGCGTCCCGAATTCCGTCGGCTCCACCACAGGCGTTGTGACAGCGGCGTCAGGTACCGAATGGGTGCGAAGGGCTCAGGCAGGACTTGCCCGCGTCTATCACATCACGGGCAGCTTAACCCAAGCGAAGACATACGCGGACCTTGGTTCACCTGTCGGGCAGACGACATTTCGATTCAACGCCACCTTCTCGCTGAATTCGACTCGCGAGAACAATTACTGGCACTGGGCGAACAACGTCCGCAACGAGGTCGGAGTTGCACCGGACGCTCGAGCGCTCTACGCTGCCAATCCCACCGACACGCGGATCCGAACAACCAGGGCGACCGGCAGCGGCGGGTTTGGTGGAGACGGGACGCGCGAGTGGTGGATCCAGTACAAATTCACCGGCTACGATTCCCCAATGCGAATTGCCGGTTGGCAGGAGATGGAACTCATCCGGGCTGAGGCGGCACAGAGGTCGGGTGATCTCGCCGGAGCGATCGCTGCAATCAATCGTGTGCGGGCTGCAGTAGCGGGACTGGCCGCGCGCGGCTCCTCAAGCGATGCGAATCAGGTGCTGGACTGGATTAAGTACGAACGGAGGGCGGAGTTCTTCTGGGAAGGCCGCCGAATCGCCAACCTGCGGTATTTCGGCGAGACATCGAAAATCAAGCTCCCAACAGGATACTTCCCCATCCCATCAAGCGAGCGAGATACTAATCCCAATCCGATGGACTAACAGCCGTTCTGACCTCGTCAGGAGGATGAAGACCCCCGTGAGTGCTTCCCGGGGGTTTTCGTTTTGAGGGAAGAACCAGACGCTGAATCTACTTCAACAGGAGCTGCGCGACGTTTTCGATGTGGTAGGTGTGCGGAAAGAGGTCGACCGGCTGGAGTTTGGTGAGAACGTACTTCTCTGAACACAAGACCTTGACATCCCTCGCTTGCGTCATCGGATTGCAGCTCACGTAGACGATGCGCGGCGGAGCAAGGTTGAGAATCTCATCGACAGCTTTCGGGTGCATGCCGCTACGAGGAGGATCGATGATCATCACGTCCGGCTTTGGGCTCGATTGCATCCACGTTGTGTCTGCCGTGAGCCGCTCCTTGAGATCCCCGAGGAGAAACATACAATTCCTCACGTTGTTGGCTTGCGCATTCCGTTCGGCATCCCGAACAGCACTCTCGACCGCTTCAATCCCAACAACCTCTCTCGCAGCATCGGAAACGAACAGAGCGATCGAGCCGGTGCCGGAATAGAGATCCCACACGACCTCATCCCCCTTCAACTCTGCAAACGACTTCGCCGCCTCGAACAGCTTCTCAGCCTGAGCCGTATTTGTCTGAAAGAACGACCTTGCCGAGATCGTGAACACGTGCTCTCCCAGCCTTTCATGGATTACGCCATCTCCATAATACACCTTCTCCAGCTCGCCAAAGGCAATCTGTGCTTTTCTGGAGTTGATCGTGTTCACCACTGTCGTAGTCTCCGGGACGGCAGAACGTAAGTCAGCGGTGAAGTCCCTCATCACCTCCGGCCGGTCATCAACCGTGACGAGGTTGACCATCAGCTCACGAGTGCGCTCGCTTTGACGTATCACCAGAAAACGCAGATAGCCCGAATCGCTTCGCGAGGAGTATGGTAGAAGATTCCGGCGCCTGGTAAATGAGCGGACGTAGCTGAGAATTCGATTTGACACCTCTGACTGCAGATGGCACTCCGTGATCTCGAGGACCTTGTCATACCGCTGTGGTACATGCAAACCGAGAAAGACATTGACTTTCTGCGCCTCCAAGTTGGCAGGCAGCTCAGCTCCCGACCTTGTTGATCGGTCAACCCATTGCCGGTCGGCGAAGGAGTACTCCATCTTGTTGCGATAGAAGTAGATATCGTCGGCACCGAGAATCGAGAGGAGGTTCAGATTGGAAAGCCCGCCGATGCGTTCGAAAGCATCAACTACATGCTGCTCTTTGAACTGAAGCTGTTTTGAGTAATCGACGTGCTGCCACCTACAACCTCCACATACACCGAAATGCTTACATCGCGGCTCAACACGAAAGGGTGAAGCTTGCTCGACCGAGACCACTTTCGCTTCTGCGTAGTTGCTCTTTCTCTTCACGATCCGTGCCTTCACCACATCACCGGGCACCGCTCCGTCAACAAACACCACGAAACCATTCACGCGACCAACGCTTCTGCCTTCGAAAGCTGCTTCGTCTATCGCAAGGCGAATTTCGTCTCCCCGCTTCGGTGTCGTGTCTATCTCCATCCTCGCATCACCATTAAATACTCAACCAATAACTTACCTTCAACATCAACACATTGTCGAGTGGAAGAGCAAAAGTGTTAGCGATATTGTCGGCAAACGCGGTGCGATAGTCGCCCCGCTCTCCCTGCCTGGCCTGCGACCAAACAAGAAACAGAGTGCTCCCCGGGAGGTATTCCCACCGGAGCACAACATTGGAATTGAAGGAAAGCTCGTTGAAGTCCGGTCGACTGAACGCCTGGTATGGCACGAAAATGTCTGGCGAGAGCATCTTCTGATAGTTTTCGAATTTGCCCTTTGCGAAGAAGAGCTGCAGGTAGACCTGCAGTGTCAAATCACGAGTGAACACAAACGAGCCACGTGTCGTGAAGTCCCATTTCTCCGTCGTCCTGTCGGCGAAGACGGTGTATGTCCGAGGGACAGCCTCGAACGGATCCTCCATGTTGGCTACCCACGCGAACTCGGTTCTTCGCACCTCTCGAGCGATCTCGAATTCGAGCGTCAGGTTGCTCGCTGGCTTCACCTGAACTTCCGCGTCGAGTTCGAAGAACCTCCCCTTGCGCTGATCGCTCCCCAGCTCACCGCCCACATCCACGACAATCGGTTGGCGAGAGTCCGTTTCGACGGAGACACGGACGTTCTGGGTTCCAGGACGTCTGTAGAGGCCGGTGCCACGGGTTTCGCGGTCGTCATACCTGCCTCGGTCAACCTGGGTGCTGAGATGAACCTCCCAGTAGTTCGCAAAGGTGATATCTCCTTCCGCCTCAACCCAGTGCATCAACTCCGCGCCGTCGAAATTGCGTCGAAGGTGATATTGCGTGCTGATGCTCCAGAACCGTTCCCAGTTTCTCACGTAGTCATCCCGGTACATGATCTGCGCGATCCAGCCGTAATCGTTCGGACGCCGGAAGTAACCCATGTCGTTGATGTTGTACCGTTTCGTGGTCCAGTCGACCGAAGCAAATCCGCGCCAGTGAAGACCGCCGTCCTTGCTGAAGTTGACTTTGCCTGCCGTGCCTTCGAGACGATTACCTGAGCCGTTTGTGGTCCTGGATCCGGCAACAAAGCCGTCGATGCGGTAGATGCTCTCGTCGAAGCGGAAATTCCAGTCGAGGCCCGCCGTCATCGCCGGCAATCGTCCGTCACTGTTCACGGAGGTCATGATCATCCCGATATTGGAGTTCTCGAACAGATCCTGTCGCAGTCGGAGGAGGCTGTAATTGGTGAGCGGCTCGACGACCTCCTTGGATCTGTTCCCAAGGGCATCGACCATGGTGGCCGTCTCCTTATTCGTTACCGCCTCCATGATCCCGATGGAGAGCCCGCCTGATGTTTTTCCGGAGATCTTCGCGGCACCCAGAATCGTAGCGAACCGCGGTTCATCAAGGACATAGCCTCCAGGTGGAGGATCAACACTGAGTGCACGGCCAATGCGGCGGGAGTAGAACAATCCCGGACCGAACTCCCCGCCAAATGTCGTGAACCGAATGATCTGTGACCCCTCAATGAAGAATGGGCGCTTTTCTGGATAGAACGTCTCAAATGTCGTGAGGTTGAGAACCGCCGGGTCGGCCTCCACCTGTCCAAAATCCGGATTGATCGTTGCATCGATTGTCAGTCCGCTGCCCGGCCGGTACTTGAAATCGAATCCGACGTCCGATGCCAGCTCACGACCCTCGGGATGACTTGCAGACTTGGGCAGGAAACGTCCGCTTCCGACCGCGTAGGGAATGATCTGGATGTTCGTCGGGGCCGGGATACGCTCGACACCTTTGAGATGACCGAATTTTGAAATGAACCCACTCTCGCTCTTCCGGATCAGAACCCACTGCTGGTGCTCATTAAGCCGGGCAATGCGACGCAAGATCTGAAGCCCCCAATCGTACGATTCCTGCTCATGAAAACGGAGCGCTCTGAACGGGATCTTGACTTCTGCGACCCACCCCTTGTCATTGATGGCTGTCTGCACATCCCAGACGACATCCCACGAAGGATCTTCATTCTCACCATCGTTATACTGAAGAATATCAACCTTCACCCCCGCGGCGTTGATCGTGAACTCAAAACCCGTTTGATGATCATGAAACGTATCGAGCCGGATAGAAATGACATCCGAAATGATCTCGTCGTCGCGACGGGCAAGCCGGGCCACGATTTTTGCCGGCTCGGGATCGTACATCGTGCAACCGAAGTACAAGGCATCATCGTCGTACAGGATTCGTATCTCCGTCGGCATGCTGGCCGGTGCACCTTCGACCGGATCCCGCTGCCAGAACTCCGTCTCAGGCCTCGCCAGCTTCCACTCCGCCTCATTCAATATCCCATCAATTCGCGGCGGGGCTGGTGTCCGAACGGCGATTGCCGTCTTGGGATTGCTGCCCGCTACAAGAAGAAAAGGAAGAAGACATGAACAAACCATTAGCGTTTTCAGCAGTCGATATTTCACATTCATCCTTTCAAAGCATAAATAGCCAATACTTTTAACGAACTGATTATCAAGGCAATCGTCACTTCCGCATCCTGAGAGGTAGCC
>VGWB01000008.1 GCA_016873755.1 Ignavibacteria bacterium
TGGGATTGACTCGCAGTTCAAGCCGGAATTCGCGGGATTCAGACTTGAAACGCCGGATCCAGCGCTCAATTTGGTTCAACGTGGTCGTTTTGGACTGAACGAGACCGGTGCCGCCGCAGGTCGGGCACGTGTCACTCAAGCTGAGCTGAACATTCTGCCTGATCCTTTGCCGTGTAATCTGCATGAGGCTGAACTCCGTGAGAGGCAGAACCGTCATCTTCGCCCGATCCTTCCTGAGCTCCTTCTTCATTTCATCGTAGATTTTCTTCCTGTTCTTTTCATCCTCAAGATCGATAAAATCGATAACGATGATGCCGCCGATATCCCGCAGCCGGAGCTGCCGACAGATTTCACGCGAAGCCTCCAGATTGGTGCGCAGCGAGTTGAGTTCCTGCTCCTTCTTCGCCGCGTAGCGCCCGCTGTTGACGTCGATGACCGTCATCGCTTCGGTGCGCTCGATAATTATGTAGCCGCCGCTCTTCAGCCAGACCTTTTTGCTCATGAGCGTCTGGATGTCCTTTTCCACTCCGTACCTGTCGAAGATCGGCTCCTTCCCCTTGTAGTATTCCAGCCGATTGAGCATGTCGGGGGACATCCACTGCACGTACGCCTTGATTTCTTTGAACAGCTTCTTGTCGTCAACAGCGACGCGTTCCACGGTGTGGCTGAAGAGATCACGGATCACGCTGGAGGTTGTCGCCATGTCTTTGTACACCAGCGCGGGCGGATCCTCGGTCTTCACGGCCTTCTCGATGTTCCGCCATACACGCAGCAGCTCCTCGAGATCTTGTCGGATCAAGACTTCTTCTTTTCCTTCTGCCACTGTCCGGATAATGGCACCAAACCCCTGCGGGAGCATTGATCGCACGATCCGCCGCAGGCGGCGCTTCTCTCTGAATTCGGTGAGTTTCTTGGAAACGCCGATCTTGCCGTCGAACGGAAGCAGGACGAGGAAGCGACCGGGGAGCGAGATCTCCGAGGTGACGCGAACTCCCTTTTTCCCAACCGGCTCCTTGGTGATCTGCACAATGATGTCCTGGCCCTTCGCCAAGTTCGATTCAGGCTCGGCCCGCGCGCCACCGTTCGTGGGCCGGGGAGCTCCCGTGTCGACAGCTGGAAGCGTCCCGACCGTCGCCTCGGTTCTCCCGGCGAATCCGGAGGAAACCCGCGCCGCTCCCGGAGCAGAGGATCCGTTCTCCTCGTCCTCCTCCTCAAACAGGGCGTTATACTCGGACAGTGAAGAACCGATGTCGGAGAAATGAAGAAATGCGTCCTGCGGGAGGCCAATGTTGATGAACGCAGCGCGTATGCCGGGCATCACCTTGGCAACACGACCAAGGTAGATGTCCCCGACCATGCGTTCCTTTCCGGGGGTTTCAACAAAGAGCTCGGCAAGTCTGCCGTCTTCAACAATGGCGATACGGTGCTCGTTCGCCGTGGAATTGATAATGATTTCCTTTTTCATACGGGCATAGGGTCCACCTCAGCCTCCACCTACTGGAATCAGCACACATCGCATCAGACGAAGATGGACGCAGCCCTATCAGGTGCGCGGAAGCACCGTAGCCTGCCCGACTGAGCCCCAAACGTTTCGGGGCGGGTCGTTCAGGCCGGGAAGACACTCGTGTGTGCATTCGTCCAAATCGACCGACGCGTTGCGCTTGCCTTGCCGATGGGCAGCCAGAATCTCCTGACGCCTCGGCGCCAGCATCGCCGCTGCCGCCAACGACGGGAACAAAGCCACATCCAAGAAGCGCAAGCCTGGTGGTAACAGATGATATGATGAGATAGATGCTTGTGAGCATCGGTTTATTATGCATCGTATTTATTCATCCCATCGGTGCAGGGCGAAAAGCCTACGATGAAGGCCTTACGTTCCAATGAAACCATCTCCGCTAATTGCTGCAAACAAAATGAGGTCAAGCGACCCTGTGTCACACACGGCTCGTTGCCGACCGCTGCTTCCTTCCGGACCTGGCGGGGTTGAGCAATGCCTTGTTGCACAGGACTTGACCTCAGAATTCAGAACCGCCAACGACGAAACTCTCCAATGGATAGCAAACTCGGATCATTGAGTGATTGGCTAATCGGTGATTCGGCTTTCATCTGGCACTTGCCTATCTCGTCACCAGCTAACCATGAACTCATCACCACTTCGTGGAGCTGAGGAGGTTCGAACTCCCGACCTCTTCGTTGCGAACGAAGCGCTCTCCCAACTGAGCTACAGCCCCGAGTCCCGGAATAATGTAAGGAGAAAGGGTTTAAAAAACAACGATAAGTTGGCCTCAGGGAAATGAATCGGCGCGTATCGACGGCACGTGTCGTCGTGTCGGGAGCAAGGATTGCATCGTTGATTCTCCTGTGTCTTTTTGCTAAGATTGTCCGTCATCTGAGGAGAAGACCGTGACAAAACCGAGCACCCAGTTATTGTTCACTGAGTACGTTGCCGTTGTCCGGCGGCTCAGGAAGGAATGTCCGTGGGATCGAGAACAGACACACCAATCGATCCGCCACAGTCTGATCGAAGAGGCGTACGAAGCAGTGGAAGCCATCGACCACAACAACGCGAGCGAGCTCAAGAAGGAACTTGGTGACCTGATGCTTCACGTGGTTCTACATTCGATTATGGCGGAGGAGACGAAGGCGTTCGCGATCGACGAGGTCCTTGCCGATTCGATGAAGAAGCTTATCCGCCGTCACCCGCACGTCTTTGGTGACGCGGAGGTCTACAGCGCAAAGGACGTCAAGCTGAACTGGGAGACGATCAAAATGAGCGAAGGAAGGAAATCGCTGATGGAGGGGATACCGAAGCATATGCCGGCCCTCCTGCGAGCGCATCGTCTCCAGGAAAAGGCATCGAAGGTGGGTTTTGACTGGGAACGGAAGGAGGATGTGTGGAAGAAAGTGAAGGAAGAAATCAGGGAGCTGCACGCTGCGGAAGCAGCCGGCCCTCACGAATCCCTCGAAGAGGAATTCGGCGATCTCCTGTTCGCCCTCGTGAACTACGCCCGCTTTCTGCGGATAAATCCCGAAAGCGCCCTGAATCGGTCAATCCGGAAGTTCACAAAGCGATTTCAGCGCATCGAGACGGCGCTGCAGAGAGAAGGCAGGAAGCTCGAGCACGCGACGCTCGAGGAAATGGATACGATCTGGAATGAAGGAAAACGCTCAGAGAAAAGACCGCAGAAACGAGTCCGTCGTCGATCCGCTTGATTTCCTCCCTCTGCTACGACTCCCCTCCGTTCTTGGCTGCGCCGTTGTTGGAATTGAACCGGTCGTACGCGTCGATGATATCTTTGACCAACCGATGGCGGACGACATCGTTGCGGTCCAGGTAAGCAAAGGCAACACCGGGGATGGATCGCAGCACCTCCCGGATTTGCACGAGACCCGAAACGGTGGTTTGAGGGAGGTCGATCTGCGTGATATCACCGGTGATCACAGTCCGCGAATGTGGTCCGAGTCTGGTCAGAAACATCTTCATCTGCATCGCTGTCGCGTTCTGCGCTTCATCGAGAATCACAAACGAGTTATGGAGCGTGCGGCCGCGCATGTACGCCAGAGGAACGATCTCGACGATTCGCTTTTCCATGTAGCCGCGGAGCTTCTCAAACGTCAGCATGTCGTCGAGCGCGTCGTACAGCGGTCGAAGATAAGGGTCAACCTTCTCCCGCAGATCCCCGGGTAGAAACCCCAGATTCTCACCAGCTTCAACGGCCGGGCGTGCAAGGACAACCTTCGTGACATCTCTGTTCTTGAGTGCCGCGACAGCCATGGCAACGGCAAGATAGGTCTTTCCGGTACCGGCTGGACCGATGGCGAACACGATGTCATTCTTGCGAATTTGCTGGACGTAAGCTCGTTGGCCCGGGCTGCGCGGCTTGATGATGCCGACCTTGGTGTAGAGAATCGCCAAGTCTGTGTCTTCTGCCGCAACTTCACGTGGGATCTCAGAGGATGATCCATTCACTGTCACAAGATCGATGACAGTGTCAACGTCGTTCGGCGTCAGATTGCCGTTCTTGTTCAGGATATAGATGAGCTCCTTGAAGATCTTCTCAATCTTGACAGCATCCGTCTCCGATCCGCGAACCATGATCTGATCGCCGCGGACCGTGATGGTGGCGTCAAACCGACCCTCGATCATTTGAAGGTTTGCATCGTTGAATCCAAGCAGTTGAACAGTATCCACACCTGCAAGCTGAATCCTTCGCTCAACCACAGCGTCGTCCCTCCTCAATTCTCTCGTTTATGAAAAAGAAACGCCCTCACAACCGCACACCGGTGCGGCGAGGGCGTCATGCAATGCGAACTTCTTGACCAATCGGCGAGCTCGTTGGCCGTGATCCTCCTCTACTCTTTGGCCACAGCAGCGAGTTACTGCTGCACAGCCGCTGCCTGTTTCCGCTGCCAATACGAACGATGCGCTGCTTTTTCTTCCTTTGTCAAATCCGCCTTTGGCGGGATCTTCAGTTTCTGGCCCGGCTTGATGATGTCCGGGTTCTTGATCTGCTCACGGTTGTTCTGCCAGATCTTCGGCCACAAGAAGGCGTTGTCGTATATCTTTGGCTTCTTCGCGATGTTCCAGAGGCAGTCCCGGTCCTTTGCCCACGTCCCCACAGTGTACGTCATCGCAATCTGAGCTGCCTCAAGACTCTTCTTCAGAGCATCGATTCGGTTCTGCTGCTCCTTGATCCTATTATAGTACTTGGGCAGCGCACTCATCTTGTTCTGCTCCACCTCATCGAGCATTTTCTGGACATCGTCCACTTCACCTTTTCGCGCCCAAAGGTCCTGGTTGGACAAGCGAGAGAGCTCATTGATCTTGGCATCGATCTGATCCAGCTTTGCCGCGAAGGCACGCTCGGCCTCGGGTGTGGCGCCGACGAGGGCCATAATGTCGTCGTTGCATTTCTTGAGGGCAGCCGCTTTATCAGCGTCTTCCTTCTTCAGTCTATCGACCTCAGCCTGCAGCGCGGTGAGTTTGTTCCTGAGGTCATTCCGCTTGGCCGTGAACTCCGTCATCTGCTTCTGCCACTCTTCCTTGGTCATCTCCTGGGCGGCGGCGCTGGCGCAGATGAAAAGGACCAAAGCCGCAACGAGAGTCAAACGATTCAAAATCTTCATGGTCATGTCTCCTTGCTAGTAGACCTCAGGTTTACATTCCTTTCAGACGCTCTTGCACAAGCGCCTTGTCCTTTTCGCACTGGCTTAACTGAGCATTCTTGTCCGCGATGGCCTTCATCAGAGCAGCCTTCTCTGATTCTTTCGCGGAAATCTCCCGCTCCAAGGACGAAACCTCGGCCTTCAGGTCATCGAGCTGCTTCAACTCGTCCGCACTGGGTTTACTGCTGCAGCCCGAGGCCAGCACAGCGACCATGGCTCCTGCCACAACAAGTCCGCCTATTGATTTCTTCATGTGTTCTTCTCCTTTGTGTTCAGTTGCGACTTTGGCCTCGGTATGATAAATATTTGAGCCAAGAAAGTCAAGGGAAACCGGCAGAGTCATAGAGATTTTTCCCGCCCGTGCAGCAAAGTCGGGATCTTTCAGAATGCACCGCGCTGCGCCAGACTCGTGAACGATGAGTCGGCCACGATAATGTGGTCATAAACGGGAATGCCGAGAATCCTTCCCGCTTCGACCAACTGCTTGGTGATCGCCATGTCCTCCTGACTCGGCTCCGGATTACCACTGGGATGATTGTGGACGAAGATAACGCTCGCCGCCTTCTCTTTGAGCGCTTCCGAAAAACATTCTCGCGGGTGAACGAGAGATGAGTTCAGCGTACCCTGGGTGATCTTGATTTCACGGAGGAGCTGATTGGAGGTGCTCAACAGGAGAACCCAGAACTCCTCGTGCTTATGGTCGCGCAACCTCGGGACGTATCGTCGAGAGACATCTTCCGGCGTGCGGAATACCGGTTTGGATTCACCATCGCTCCCCGGAAGGCGCCGCGACAACTCAAACGCCGCGACGATAGCTGTCGCCCTCGCGCGACCGATCCCGAAGCGCTCCAGGTCAACGACCGACATTCGCGCAACATCTCTCAACGTCCGCTGCTCGGTGAAGAGTTTTTTTGCCAGATCAACAGCCGTGGCACCCTTTGAGCCGGTCCTGATCAGGATCGCCAACAACTCTGCTTCACTGAGCGAGGCAGGTCCGTAGGCGACCAGCTTCTCACGCGGCCGCTCCCCTTCCGGCCACTGCTTTATCGTGGTATGATAGTACGCGGGTTCAAACACGGAGCGATTTCGGACTTTCTTCGAACGCATCATCTTCACTCCATCATCCTCACATCGTCTCGGCTGACGTCGACCTCAGCAATTCGCCTGATCGATCGGTTCTTGAACCGGAGGAATGTGATACACGAATTGACTCGGCCCTCGGCGAGATAGATCTTCGAGTGGATGCCCTGATAGTTCCTCACCGTGCTGAGCGCCGAGACGATTTCGTCCCTACGCGTTGCGCCGCTGCGGACGAGTCTGAGGATGAGCCGCATGGCATCATAGCCGATCATAGCATTCGCAGTAGGATTCCGTGAGTATGCGGCTCGGAAGCCCCTGGCGAAACTCCGGTACTGCTGATCGATCTCTTCCCAGTAGACATCGGTAGTAAACACGGCACCGTTCGCATACTGCCGATTCTGATCGAGCTCGTCGAAGTCATTCCAGTTACCCGTCCCGAGCAGTTGTGTTTGGAAGTTGAAGTACCGAATTTGGGATGTCACGATGGCGATCTCGCTCGAACTCGCGATCGGCACGAACATCGCATCAATGTACGTTACCGGGATCTCCAGGCTGTCAAACTTTGCCTTGACCCGTTGTGTCGGGATCTTCAAGGAATCTGCGATTCGAATGCCGTCACTCCCGAAGAGAAACTCGACCGGTGCCATGGCGTTCGCTACCAGCAGTGAGTCCAGCACGCGCTGCGGCACCCCCCACTGAACGAGCTTCTTGAGCTCGCCGCTCCGCAACCTCGTCGCAAAATTCACCACGACCGGCTCGGAGATCTCCATCGCGCGCTGCCGTATAGCAAAGAGCTGCGCCTGCAGATCGGTCTCACCAGGATTGTACCATTGAACATCGACGACCTCGCCGCCGAGTTTCTCCACTTCGCCGAGGAAGGCTGCGGTCATCTGCTTGTTGGCAGTGTCGCTGGCAGAGAGCACAGCAAATCGGCGAGCGTTGGCCGCGCGATACGCATACTGCGCCATCGCACGCCCTCTCACAGCGTAGTCAGGATTCGCCTGGAAGATGTACTCACCGATGGCAGCGATGCCATTTGCCGTTGCGGTTGGTGTGATAAGGGGTACCCCTTGGGCGTTGGCAATCTCGGCAGCCGCGAAAGCCTCATGGCTGAACAATGGGCCAACAATTGCCAGAACTCGGTTCTCCATGCTCAGCTCAGAAACCTGTCGTGCGGCCACCGTCGCATCTCGTTCGGAATCGCGAACCTCCAGGCTGACCTTCGGCATCGCTTCAGCGTTATGTTCGTCTACGGCAAGCTGCAGCCCCATCAGGATCTCCTCACCCACCCCGCTGATGGAGAACGGATCTGACGCGGTTTTTAGCGGCAGCACGACGCCAATCTTGACTGCGGCACTGGCTTCAATCCTTTCGAGCAGCGCGATAGCCGCATCTACCGGGCCTACCGTCCTGGGCATCCGAACGACGGGACGAAGGATTTCTCTTGCCCCTTCTACATCTCCCCTGGTGAGTACCTTCTCAGCCAGTCGGACGGAGAGCATCGCCCGTATTTCGCCACTACCTGCCTCCAGGATGAGTCGTCGCGCCTGATCGATCGCGAGATGCTCTGATGTGAGCACTGCGAGCATCTGCGCCGCCCGATCCTTGAGCTGTGGTTTGCCCGTTGTTTGCCAGGCTGCGAGGAACTCCCGCACCGCGTTCTCGTACCGCTTCAACTGATACCAGACAAGACCGAGTGTATAATGGGCGTCATCGATGTATGTGGAACCGGGATAGCGATACAAGAGCTCGCGCAGCAGTTCCTGTGCTTCCTCGAACCTGCCCAGCTCATACCGTGATTTCGCGCCCATGATGTACGCGGCGGTCTCCCGCTGTGTTCCCGGATAGCGGTAAAGGATGCGATCAAATTGTTCCGCGGCCTGCCCATACTCCCCCAGCTTGAAGAGGCTTACCGCGTCGGTGAAGATCCGCTCGACCTCCGGTCGAAAGAGAACGGAGTCTTGTCGCACGTGTTGCGCTGGCGCCAGAAACGGCAGAAGAAGGAGGAAGGGGGCTACAACCGCAGGGAGCGTGAGACGGTTGACGGGAGACATTCAAGACTCAGGAGATCGAATGTTGGGCGAGCTTCAGTTCTCTGGTACCCTGGAGCGCTTTGGAGTTGCCGGGGTCCAGCTGCAAGGCGTGTTCGAAGCACTCGCGTGCACGCTGGTAATCGCCCCGCTGAAGGAAAAGATAGCCGAGGTCGACAGCGGCGTCCGTCAGGAGCGGATTGAGCTCGAGCGCTTTGTGAAGGTAGCGTTCTGCTTCACCAAGCCGTTGCAGGGAAAGCAGGACTTCACCGCACATCTGCCACGCGCGCGGTTCCTTAGGATTCATATCGATCGCGGCAACGAACTGCTCGTGCGCGTTCCGGTGATCATAAACCTTTGCATAGGCGGTCCCAAGCAAGAAATGCCCTATCCAGCTGTAGGGTTCAAGAGCTACTGCCTGTTTGAGACATTGAATGGCCTCGGCATATGCTCCTCGTCTTACCAGGAGCTCTCCGAGTGACTCGTTGATCCGGGGAAACCGGGGATCGATTTTGCGCGTTGCGCGGAAATGGATCTCCACCAACTTCGGATTCCCCCGCCCGTAGTACGCCAGAGCTGTATTGAAATTCAAATGGGCGCGCAGATCAGCACTCAGAGCCCGCTGAAGCCCGAGCAACTTCTTGTAGTACGAGAGTGCTTTCGAGTGCTGTCCGATTTTCAGGTAGAGGTTTCCAACGAGAAAGAGGATTTCCTGCGGCTGATCGCTTGCGGCAACCGCCTTCAGAAGGGTTCTCTCGGCAGCTCCGTACTGCTTCAACTCAAACTGCACATAGGCCAGTTCAACCCAGGCGAGGTCCAACGACGGAGCAGCTGCAGTAATCTTGTGATAGAGCTGGAGCGCGTGGAGGAACTTCCGATCGTCGACAAATCCGCGCGCTTGCTCAAGCCACTGCGAGAGGGTTGGTTCATCGACCATACGGCAACAAGATAGAGAGAGACAGAATGAATTGCAATCAGAAATCCCGAGTGAGAGAGCGCAAACCGATGGCCACCGCGAACCCTGTCAACGAAGCGGAGAGAACCCCCATGAGCGTACCGGGGACAACGATGGTCCTCATGTCAAACGGAAAGAAGAGGAACAGCGATTGGAAATACTGTGTGAGCGGGATGATAACAACCGAGACGAGAACAATCAAATAGACGAGCGAAACGAGGAACGTGAGTGTTGCGCCCTGCGACGAGGCAACTCGGATCGGATTCTTCTCCTGGTAGTTCGCGAAGTATCCTCCCAATCCAAGGTTCAGCGCAACCATGGTCACCGAGACCCAGAATGCGCTAAAGATGCCGAAGTACATCAGCAGCGGCCGCCGTTCGGTGAACCTGATGAAGGGCTCGTTCGAGAACACCGCGACGAGGAGACCCAGCAAGGCGACCACCACGAAGCCAATCAGGAATTTGGTGAAGTACACCTTCCGCATATCGAGCGGAGCGCTCAACTGAGACCAGAAGGCGAGACCTTCCAGGCTGATGGCTGGGAACAGAAACCGCAGTGCGAGCGAGCAGATCAGGAATCCCCCGAAGGTGTACAGGATGAGGTAGGTCATTGTTTGCACCTCGGTCACTCGCAGAGTCAGGTTCAGATTTCGCACGCTCAGCGCGAAAACCGCAACAAGGACGACCAACAGTGTGAGATGAATCCACTGACTGGCCTCGCGGAAGAATTGGAAAAACTCCTTCTTGAGGAGCACTTCGATCTGCGGCGACAGACGGGACCCCTTGCGGAAATCAAAGAGCTTGATGCGTCTCCCTGATTCAACGGTGTTTGCCCTTGCCTGGAATTCAAACGTGACGAGCCAGCTCCGATAGTAGAATCGATTGGCTACATACAAGACGATCAGGAAGACGGCAAGGGTGACCGTCAGAAGCTGGGCCGCCGACAAGACGGCAAGGTGGATTTCGCCTCGAGCCATGAAAAAGAGAAAGTCCGCCACCCAGTTGTTGGGCAAGAACGATAAGATCCCCGAATCCAGCCCCTTGAAGTACG
The DNA here is from genome assembly GCA_016873755.1 of Ignavibacteria bacterium. Taxonomy (GTDB): domain Bacteria; phylum Bacteroidota; class Ignavibacteria; order UBA10030; family UBA10030; genus VGWB01. The sequence goes on from VGWB01000008.1 coordinate 10,282, forward strand.
CATCAACGTTGGGATAGAACTGATTGACTTCCTGGACGAGCTTGACGGGATTGGAGAAGACAAAGAAAACCGCGACGATCCCAAGATAGACTACGGCCAGCCCCGAGACGACTTTCCGAAAACCCCACCGGCTCGCAACCTTCATTAGCGACATGAGAATCAGAACCGCGATGCAAGCCGAGAGGAACATGAATGGCACGAGAACAAATATCATCACGCCGAGAAAAGCGTACCACGGATAGCCGAAGTACGTACCATACCCGAGCAGAACCATAAACGCGACAAGAAACAGCGTTGTGGAGCTGTACAGAAAATTGTCGAAGAACTTTAGAACGAAAATCTGGGAATACGGGACGGGCTTGGTGAGCAGATAGCCGACTTCCGATGACTTGTACAGCGTGGCGTAGGAAACGATGATGTTGCCCATGTTCACCGCCACGAAAAACACAAACAGCAGCATCGAGATGAAGCGGTGATACAGGAAAAGACCGACCCTCGTCTGATCCAGGACAAATTGCGTGACACCAAGGGAGAAGACGTACGCCAGAACGGAGAATCCGCCAAGAACTACCAGCGAACCGAATCCACGAACTGCCGTCACGAACTCGGGGGCGAACGTGGACTTCATGAAGGCAATGAATTTGTACTTAAGGATGTGCAGCAACGTGCTCATCGAGTGCCTGTGATCATCGGGGGATCATCGTGGAGAAATGAGCGCGCATCATTTTGTGAGCTCGAGGAAGACGGATTCAAACTTGCCGTCGTACTTTTGCTTGTACACCTGGAGATTTTCCTGCGTTCCAAGAAACACGAGGCGGCCGTTCTTGATGAAACCTATCCGGTCACACAGCTCCTCGGCGATGGGGAGACTGTGGGTTGACATGAAGATACTAACTCCCTCTCGTGCCTTCTGTTGTAATGTCTCTCGAACGATCTTCGCGCTCCGCGGGTCCAAACCAATGATCGGCTCGTCAATAATGAAAACCTTTGGGTCGTGCACCAATGCGGCCGAGATCGTTATGCGCTGCCGCATCCCCTGTGAGTAATCCTCCGTCCTCTTGTCAACCCATTCACCGATCTCGAAGTGTTCAACGAGCTCGTCGATCTTTTCCGCGAGAGCTTTTTTCTCCATTTTGTACAGGCCGCCTATGAAGTAGAGGAACTCCCTGCCCGTCAACTTGTCGTACAGAAACGGCTGGTCGGGTACGTACGAGATCACCGTCTTTGCCTGCACCGGATTCTTCACGACGTCATACCCGTTGATGAGGATTTGACCGCCGGTGGGCGCAAACAATCCAGCCATCATCTTGATCGTGGTCGTCTTGCCCGCACCGTTCGGTCCGAGGAAACCGAAGAGTTCACCCTTAGGAACACTCAGGGTGATGTTGTCGACGGCCGTGAAACTGCCGAATTTCTTTATGACGTTGCGAAGTTCGATCATGAAGGATCTTGAAGAAAGTTCTGGGTTCTGAGTCCAGGGTTTAGAGTTCAGCAGCTACGCTCCAAAGTACCTATCTTCTTGCCAACATTCAGTACCCCCAATCACTCCCATTCAATCGTGGCTGGCGGCTTCGAGCTGACATCGTACACCACCCGGTTGATGCCGCGGAGCTCGTTGATGATCCGGTTTGAGGCAGCCGCCAGCACCTCCGGCGGTATGCGCGCCCAATCCGCTGTCATACCGTCCACGCTCGTAACCGCACGGAGGGCCACGGTGTATTCATATGTCCTTCCATCCCCCATCACACCGACAGACCTCACGGGCAGCAGAACAACGAAAGCTTGCCAGATCTCGTTGTAGAGTGCCGCCTTCCTGATCTCCTCAATGAAAATTTCGTCTGCCTCCCGAAGCAAATCCAACTTCTCCCGGGTGATATCGCTCAGGACTCTCACTGCAAGGCCAGGACCTGGGAACGGGTGACGCTCGATGAACGGTTCTGGCAGCCCAAGCTTCCGACCGACTTCCCTCACTTCATCCTTGAACAGCTCCCGGAACGGTTCGAGGAGCCTGAAGTTCATCTCCGCCGGTAATCCGCCAACATTATGGTGTGTCTTGATCGTGACGGAAGGACCTTTGAACGACGTCGACTCGATCACATCCGGGTAAAGAGTCCCTTGGGCCAGGAACTCGAATCCGCCGTCACCACCTGTGAGCCTCACGGATTCGGTCTCGAAAACCTCAATGAACGTCTCTCCAATGATCCGCCGTTTTTCTTCCGGATCAGTTACACCGCTCAGTCTCGAAAGGAAAGTCTCCGTCGCATCGACAGAGGTCAGATTGATGTGAAAGGTCTTCCGGAACGTGTCCACGACATGTTCGCTCTCCCTTTTGCGCATCAGGCCGTTATTGATGTGGATGCAATGGAGCTGATCGCCAACTGCCTCGTGGAGCAGCGCCGCCAGGACCGACGAATCAACGCCGCCGCTCAGCGCGCACAAGACGCGTGACGATCCGACGGTATTCCGGATCTCGCGGATCGACTGCTGGACGAAATGCGCCGGTGTCCAATCTCCACTCGCACTGCAGACCCTGAAGAGAAAATTCGAGAGGATCTTCTTGCCATCCGGCGTGTGGACGACTTCGGGGTGAAATTGAACCCCGTAGATCTTCTTTGCCGGATTCCGTATCGCGCAGATGGGCGCGTTGTCGGTATGAGCGATCGGCTCAAAGCCAGCCGGAATCTGACTCAGCGCATCACCGTGGCTCATCCAGACCGTGGTGGAGCCGTTCAGACCCTGCAGCAAATCCTCTGCGTTATCAACCTCCAGGATCGCCTTGCCATATTCTCGACGCGCGGACGCATCGACCCTGCCACCTAGCTGATCTGCGATGAGCTGCAACCCGTAACATATTCCCAGAACTGGAACACCGAGGTGAAATATCTCAGGTGAGGGCTTCGGCGCGCCGGGTTCATAGACACTCGATGGTCCGCCGGACAGGATAATCCCGATCGGTCGGAGCTGGCGGATTTTTTCAACGGGGATGCCAAAGGGATGGATTTCCGAATAGACACCCAGCTCACGCACTCGACGCGCGATCAACTGCGTGTATTGAGAGCCGAAATCGAGAACGAGGATGAATTCAGGATGATGCACGCCTTAATATAGAAAATATCCACCTCAAGTAAAAGGGCCCAGGTGTGCACGGCATAGGTCGCCTGGAAGCGATCGGGGCCTTATGAAGCCTCGATGAGATCCTGTGCGATTTTTGCGGAGGAGAGTACGCCGGGTAACCCCGCGCCAGGATGTGTTCCCGCACCTACAAAGTACAGATTGTCAAAATCCTCGGAGCGGTTGTGCGGGCGAAACCAGGCTGACTGCGTGAAGATCGGCTCAAACGAAAAGGCAGAACCGAGGTAGCTGTTGAGTGTGTTCTGGAAGTGGAGCGGATCGATGTACTGCTCGGCAACGATATTGGCCTGAAGGTCAGGGAGGTAGTTCTTCTCCAGGAACTGTATGATCTTGTCGCGGTACGGCTTCGCCGCTCTCCTCCAGTCGATGTCTGATCCAAGGTGCGGCACAGGTGAAAGGACGTAGAAGGCTTCACACCCATCGGGCGCCAATGAACGATCCGTGATCGTCGGCATGTGGAGGTAGAGAGAGAAATCCTCGGCGAGGCGCTTGCGCATGAAGATGTCGGTGAGCAGCTCTTTGTACCGTTCCCCCAGAATGATATTGTGATGAGCGAGCTTCGAGTCGGTGTAGCGACGTTTTGTTCCAAAATAAATCACAAACAGCGACATGCTGTATCGCATTCGCTCGAGTTTGCGGTTTGTATATTTCCGACGATAGCGCTGAGGAATCAAATGGCGATAGGTGAAGGCGACATCGGCATTGGAGACGACGATATCGGCTTCGTACACTCCCCCATTTTTCAGCCTCACGCCCTTGACCCGACGCCCCTCCACGAGCATCTCCTGAACCTCTGAGTTCAAATGGATCCTTCCGCCCAGATCTTTGAGAAGTTTACCGAGCGCCTGCACGACGCTGCCTGTACCACCGAGGGCATAATGCACACCCCACTCCCGCTCCAGGTAATGAATGAGTGAGTAAATAGATGTTGTGGTAAACGGATTGCCGCCAACCAGAAGCGGATGAAAGGAAAACGCCCTCCGCAAGAAATCGTCCTTGATGAACTGAGAGACGTACGAATAGACCGTCTTGTGAGATTGGAGGCGAAAGAGATCGGGCACTATCGAGAGCATGTCGGAGAACTTCAGAAACGGTCGGTCCGCGAGCTCCACGAATCCCTTTTGAAAGATCGCCTTCGTTGTACCGATGAACCTTTCGTAACCGGCTTTGTCTGCGGGATTCCACTCATCGATCTGGCTCAGGATGAAGCTCAAGTCGTCATTGTAGTCAAACGATCGACCCTCGTGATTGAAGATCCGGTAGAAGGGATGGAGGGGCACCATCTCGAAATACTCTTGACGATTCTTTCCCGCGTCCTTGAAGATATCGTCAAACATGAACGGCGCAGTGATAACGGTGGGGCCACCGTCGAACGTGAAGCCGTTGATTTCATAGACGTAGGCCCGGCCGCCCAACTTGTCACGCTTCTCGAACAGCTCTACGCTGTGTCCCTTCGCAGCCAGGCGTGCCGCGGCGGCAAGCCCGCCAAAGCCGCTTCCAATGATAGTGATTCTCTGCTTCATCTCTTTGAGCCCGCTTGCCCGGGTCGTTCCGGAACGCAAAACCGTCGAGTGAAATACTCCCACAAGACGATGTTCGAGGTAATGAGGGCAAAACCGAAGAGGAAATCTTCGACCGGAATAGTGAAGATCCGGACACCAAGGCAGAAGCTCTCACCGTACTCCACGATCGGCCGCCAGGTCAAGTACCCGTTAATGATGAAAGTCATGAAGCCCATCACTCCCCAGAATATCCAGAACCTCAGTTGCCGCACCAGGTACGTGCGAAGAAGCAGATCGAGAGCCACTGCCGCAACCGCGCCAAGCACGGCAAGGAGCGTATATTCCTTCATCTCTTCTCCCGCAGGAAGTATTTCACGCTCTCCCATGTGAAAATCGCGCAGAAAGGAATGACGACGAAGAACAGCACCTCTTCGAGGGGGAGATTCCCAACGTACACGCCGATGACATACGACGAATTGAAGCTCCAGTGCCCACGGGCTGTGACAATCATATCCCATGCAAGGAAGACCGGCAAAGGCAGGGCGACCGAAAGGAGCAACCTTCGGGCCGATCTGTATATCGTCAGCTCTTTGCTGAAGCTTAAGACGAGCGGACCCGCAAGGGCAATTGCCAGGATAAGAGAATACTCGATCTTCATAGGCTGAGGTTGATTATAGCCAATTCGTCAAATTCGAGGTCGTCGCAGGTCGAGAAAAAAGCTACCTGACGCCGTGCGCCGGGGGGGGGCGGCCACCCGGACCTGTCGTTCCTACTTCGTTCCTTCCATCACTGACCAGTGCAGCGCGTTGAAGAGCAGCTTGTACGTCCCTTCGGTCTGTGCACGATGCTGAACGCGGAACCCGAGGAGAACGATCTTCCCTTTACCATACGTCAGCGCAACGGCTGCCGCGCGGCGCTCCAGTCGATCCGCACCGTTGATCCAGCCGGAGAGCAGAATATCTTCAGCATCCCAAGGAAACCACGCCAGGACTGTGCGCGATAACTCGCCTCCGGGAAGGGTCGTCTGAAAAGCCATGCGCTCATTGACGAACGCAGCCGCGTTCTCCGGCATTCCATATGTCACCGGGTGCTTCGGATCGATGTGTACGCGCAGAATCGAACCGGGACAATTAAAGTCCTCCGATCGCGTGCGGGCCAAGACATTTGAGACTGGAATGTTGAATTCATCGATCACAAAATTGCAGGAACTCCCAAGGGCCACAAGCGTTCCGCCGTTCTCAACAAAATCCTTCACGTTCTTTGTTCCCTCCTTGCCAATCCCTCCGCTGTATTCAGGTGGTAACTCCCGGAAGTATTTCATCTGGCCCTCTTCGGGTTTGTATTTCCCTTCCACGATCACGTCTTTGGAAACGGAGGGGAGCAAGAGCACGTCGAACTCGTCACCGAGCTTCGCCTCTTTGACGGTCTTGTTGTGGACATTTTTGTAGGTGAAGTCGTACTGCTCGAGTATCCACCGTGTCCATCCTTCATCCATCGAAGCTGTCCACGGCTTGTAGAGGCCGACGCGCACCTGCCGGAGCTTGTCCGTTTGAACCTTCGGCGGTGCATCCAGCGCGCACAGCTTCAGCGAGTAGGCCTTCGCTAATGATGACGCATCGGCAACAGACGCGAGAAGCACAGTTCCTGCCGGATAGGTCACGGCTCCCGCTTGAAATTGCCCGCGGGCAAGGCTCACCTGCCCTTTCCGCTTGAGCACGTTATTGATCAGACGCGTGACGTTGTTGCTTTCGTGCGAGACCGCGTAGATCGACGCGCCCGCGCGATCCACAGAACCCTCCGGCCAGTCGGTCTCCCTGATCACTCGAAGCGACCGTTGCCGGTCAGTGGAGAGGGCTTCCTGCCTGACTTCCACACCCATCATAAGAGGGAGGGTCCAGGCGGTCACATCGTACGGCAGGACGATGTTTGCGCCGGCCACCAGCTTCACCTTCGGATATCGTTGGATGCCGAGCACTTCCGCGAGGAACTTCGCAGAGGGTTGAGCCATCGGGATGTAGAATGCCTCCTTGTCGGGAGAAATCCGGACGTCCGCTCCGTTTTCGCGCAGCAGATGGGCGAGACGCGCTGCCGTATAGGGATCTCGCTGATCCGCCGGGATCACGTAATACTCGTTCGCCGGTGCCGACTTGATGGCATCCATCGCCATCGTCGCTGCGCCGCGCAGGATGTCTGCCCGAAGCGTCGCACAGACCTCGAGAAGAGCATCGGAGGCGATGCGCTCGTAGTCCATGATATCCCGAAGTCGCCAGATCCCGCCGGGCCAGGGATTGGGGAAATTCGTCTGCTGCGTGTACTCGACGAGACCTTTGCCGCCACCCGAGAGCTCTCCTGGGCTCACTTCGATGGGCGTCGCGAGCCGCACGGAGGCGGCTTCCGTGAGCAGGCCGAACATGTTCTTCCACCACGCCGTGTTCATCGTTCCCCCTGGCCAGTAGGCGTCGAACACGTATCCGTAGATCACTCCTGATTTCCCCTGCTGCTCCAACCGCCAGGACATCATAGTACCGATGTGGTCGATCGCGCGCCAGATGATCGGATTCAGGTTCGCGCCAACAGGACTGGCAAAAGGCGGGACGAACAAGCGCGGGCCGGTCGATCCCATCTGGTGTTCGTCAAGCCATACTTGTGGATGCCACTCGAAAACGATCGCCCGGTTCATCGCTTTCGTTTCCTTCTGCGTCAGCATGTACCAGTCACGATTGTTGTCATGCCCGACGTAGTGATGATAGAGCCAGGGCATCCGTCCACCTTCGTAGCGCGTTCCGAGATTCTTGCGATACCACTCGGTTTCCATGAGCTGGCCGTCAGGATTCAACGACGGCACGAGGAGCAGAATCACCTCATCTAGCAAACGCCTGGTTTCAGAATCATCCGCCGTCACCAGCGCGTGAGCCCACTCCATAGCCATCTGGGTTGCAGCGATCTCCGACGCGTGGATACCGCAGCTCACGAGTACGATCGCCTTGCCGTCACGAACAAGGTCATCGATCTCAGTCTGAGAAAGCCCCCGCGGATCGGCAAGCTTGCGCGCAATCTCCTGGTACTTCTTCTTCTCCCTGAGGTTCGCTTCGGACGAGATCACGGCCTGGAACATATCTTCCCCGAGCGTCGTTTTTCCGAGCTCCTCGAGCTCGATGCGCTTTGAAGCTGCTGCGAGCGACTTGAAGTACTCACGTATCTGCTTGTAGTCTGCCAGCGTCCGATCCGCACCGACCTCAAACCCGAGAAATTCCGACGGCGTTGCGATCTTCGACCGCGACTGGCCGAGTAGTTGTGCAGACATCAGCAGCAGAAGCATCGCAACCGCAAGAGCGTGACTGATCCGAATGGAGAGTTTCATGGTGTGTACTCCTTATATGAGAGTGAGAGCGATCCGTTGCGGTCGCTCTTTCCTCAGAATGCTATCGAATATATCTGCGCCTCCCAAACGTCCGGGGTTTTCACCCAGATGGTCTTCGAGGCAGAGTCGTAGGACCATCCGAGTTTCGTTCTCCGGAGGGAGGACAATGCAACCGGGGGGAGCGGTCGCTCTGAACTTCGAATACTGCTCGGGCGCCCCGGGGCACCGAGAATCTGCAGAACGCGCGAGCGCGCCGGCGGCCTGTAGCTTCCTTCAGAGTTCCCCACAGAGATCTCCATCGAGCCGAGTGTCCTCTTCTGGCTGACAACTCGCTTGAGATAAACACCTCGTTCATAGCCGAACGTGTGTCCGTCGTCCTCGTAGCATGTGCGCACAGAGATGTCAGCCGGATAGAAGCTGAATGTTAGAGGGTTGATTGGAGCCTGATCGGAATACTGAACAATCTGCTGCGTGGGAATAATCCCCCCGCCTTTGACCAGTATCGGTATCCGATCGATGGGAGCATCCACCGTAGCGTTCGTGCCTCCCTCGTACCTTTCACCCGTCCAGTAGTCGAACCACAATCCTTTGGGCAGCTGGACGTCCCGTTTCGTCATCCCCGGCCAGAGGACGGGAGCAATGAGGAGATCATCACCGAAAAGAAACGCCGTGCCGTCCCTCGAAAACCGCGGATCCCGGGGATACTCGAACGCAAGAGGTCTCATGGCAGGCAGGCCGGTTTCCGATGCCTGCACCATCACATTGTAGATGTACGGCAGGAGCCTGTAGCGGAGCTCGATGGACGCTTTGTTGATAGACTCAAACTTTGGGCCGTAGGACCAGGGCTCCTGATCCTTGGACCCCCACTCCGTATGTGTTCGCATCAAGGGCGAGAACACACCGAGCTGCAACCAGCGGGCATACAGTTCCCCATCCGGATTCCCGACGAACCCGCCGATGTCGGTTCCGACAAACGGTTGACCTGAGATGCTCAGATTGAGCATCATCGGCACGGCCATCTCCAGGTGCTCCCACGAAGCGATGTTGTCCCCTGTCCACGCCGCTGAGTAACGGTGGCCACCTGCGTATGAAGCCCTTGTCAGAACAAAGGGACGTTCGGTCGGGCGGAGCTTGCGGACGCCTTCGATTGTGGCCCGGGTCATCAACAGACCGTAAACATTGTGGTTCTTGGCATGGCTCGTTCGCAAGCCGTTGTCATCGTGGAGAACATCGATATCGATCGTCTTCGACGGCACGTCGAAGACTGAAGGTTCATTCATATCATTCCAGAAACCTCTGACTCCCGCCTCGGTCAGCACGTCGAAGTTCCTCCCCCACCATTCCCTGGTCGTGGCTTTCGAGAAATCCGGAAACGCACATGCCCCCGGCCATACCTTGCCGATGTACGTTCTCCCATCAGGATACTTCAAGAAGTGATCTCCTGCGAGTCCAGACCGGTACGCGTGATACGCGCTGTCGGCCTTGATACCGGGATCGACGATCACGACGATCTTGAATCCGTCCCTGCCCAGATCAGCGATCATCTTCCTCGGATCAGGGAAATTCTTCTTGCTCCATGTGAAGATGCGGTAGCCTTCCATGTAGTCGATGTCAAGGTAGATCACATCGCAGGGGATCCGCCTCGATCGGAAATCACCGGCCAGCTTGCGGACGCGACTTTCGGGGAAATAGCTCCAACGGCACTGCTGGTAGCCGAGCGCCCAACGAGGAGGCAGCGGCATGCGGCCGACAAGCTCGGTGAACCGCGAGAGCACCTTCTTGGGAGACGGCCCGTACAAGAAATAGTAGTTCAGTTCTCCCCCCACCGCACCGAATGAGTACCGATCGGGAAACTCCTTCCCCATGTCAAACGATGACCAGTGCGAATTGTCGAAGAAGATACCGTGCGCGATCCCTCGATTGATGCCATAGAAGAAAGGAATCGTTTGATAGAGCGGATCGGTATCGGCCCTGTAGGCCGGGATATCGGAGTTCCACATCGTCATGTGCTTGAACTTCCGGTTCAACGCACCGGCTTTCTCGCCGAAGCCGTAGTAGTTCTCAGACTCCGGCATCTCTTTCCACACACGCACTGCCCCGCCATCCCAGCACATTCCCCGAGCCTCATCGTCTCGATTCAAGAGAGTTCCGCTTGAATCCAGAAACGTAAGCCTGAGCGGTTTCTTCTCTACGATGAGAACAAGCTCCGGCGTCGCAATGCGCAGGTCGTCCTCGGTTTCCAACACGACCGGGCGGACGGGGGGCCATTCCGACTTGACGACGGCCCACGAATGGTCCGGCTGAAACTCCCCATCCGGTGCAAGCCGAACGCGGATGAGGTCCGGCGCGAGCACCCCGACCTGCACGGCGCTCGACCCCGAGGCGAGAATAATCCTCTCCCCTTCGACCCGGTATGAATCGAGGTCACCCAGTGAGCGCCACTGCCCCAGCAGCGTGCCAACCAGAACCGCACAAAGAAAGACAGCACCGAGAAGCCTTTTCATAAGCGAGCCCGCGCGTTTCATCAGAAAGCTAGTGGACTGTTACATTGATCATTATGCTTAAATCACACACCCTTTTATCCCATCTCTCCGACCCACTTCACCCATAAGGTTCATCTAGTCCCCTTTCGTGTGAGAGCAAGCGGGTTGAGAGAGGGGTGTAGGGGTGTGTCATCGTAGCTTTAACCTTGTCGGTGGATGGTATCAGTGTCAGAAAATTTAAGTAACACTCCACTAGTCTCTCCACCCACAAGTACCTTTAAGCCGAAGGCTTACCAGCCCGCTACGCGTTCTGGCGGGTGAGCTCGACAGAGTCCGTCGGAGTCTGACGACCTCCGGCTCAGAACAAGTCTGTGGACCAAAGCCGCACAAAACAAGATGAATGCGAATAAGTGAGTGTCGATGACTTCCTAAAGAAATCTCCGGGACTCGACACTAGGAGGTTTTTCTCTTTTTGGATTCACGCACATGGTGCATCAGCTCCTCGACGAATCGCACACGCTCATTCTCGTTGCGGATTTTCAGGAGACGATCTCGCTGCTCGTTGATGAACCGCTTCGTTTCGGCATCCGGATTCGGCCACACCTGATGCACGAGCCAGTCGAAGGTGTCAAGTGCCGACATAAACAGGGATTCCTCCTCGTGCGGTTGAGATGAATAGGTGAATGGTACGAATGAACACCGAGGTCAGGTTTGAACAGGTCATTTCGAGAGAGTTGAAGAAGAACGCATGCCAAGCGGTGGCTTGTCAGGGCAGGAAACGAAGGAACGGTCGGTCCTTTGCATGAAAGCGGGTGTCTCTGAAGCGCTACGGAAACGGCATCGTGAGGCTGATTCTCGCTACGTTGGAGAACAGGCTCCGGTCGGAATACCGGATGGCCTGGACGCGATACGAGTACGTGCTATCCCGCAGCAAACCGACCGAATCAATCGCCACCGTAACGTCGCGCGCAGTGAAGAGATGGGGGACAAACTTTGCCTGTCCTTCTTGCCGCTCTACGACGAAACCCTCCTCTGCCCCGGTGTTGTCCTTCCACGTTAATCGGAGAGAGGTTATGTCCAGGCGAACTACACTCAGTTCCGAGGGAGCATGCAGAGTCAAGTCCGGCTCCGTGCTCGCCGAATCATCCTTTGCGCATCCTGCTGCGAGGAGAAAGACAACCAAAGTGAAAGTAACCGGAGATTTCATAGTGACCACAATCGCAATGGCGCGGTCAACATGAAGATTTTTGGCCACGGAATCAAGGCATCACAATCGAGGAGGCCAGGCCCGCTCTCCGGCAACCGATAGGCAAGTAGCCGATGAGCGTTGATCCCAATTGCAGCTCGGGGCTCACTTGGCTGCGCGGTGGCGGCTGTACGCTGCAGGACACGGTTTGGCGTCAGTTTAGGACAATGGGGGGCAACAAGGCTGCGAATTCGGGCGAGAAATGGCGCTTTTCGCTGGCATATGACTTGAAATGACTACAGTGGTGCTGAACTAGAAATATGGAGGGGTGCGAAATGAAACGGCTTAGCCTCATACTCTTGGTTCTCGGAATCTGCGGGAGCGAATCCCTGCAGGCGAGAACGAAATCCGAAGCGGCTCAACTTGCGGTTGGCATCTCCGTTTCATTCGGCCATGCCGGGTATTTCTACAGTGCCCTCTCCCCTTATGGGGACTGGCTCGAGCTCGATGCAGGCTTTCATGCGTGGAGACCCCGGCACGTCCGCGTGGGTTGGCGTCCATATCTCTACGGTCGCTGGGTGTGGACTGATTATGGATGGTACTGGGTTTCATCGGAGCCGTTCGGCTGGGCCGTGTTCCACTACGGCCGCTGGTACTATGACGACTACTATGGCTGGCTGTGGGTGCCAGATCGCACATGGGGTCCCGCGTGGGTTGAGTGGCGATATGACAACGACTACATCGGTTGGGCACCGCTACCGCCATACGCAAGCTTCAGCTTCAGTTTTGGGATTCGGTTCACGACACGTTGGTTTGCCCCTGCTCATTACTGGAGCTTCGTGCGACACCGGCACTTCTGCTCACCGTATGTCGTGCGTAACGTTGTGGCAGCGGATCACACGCGACGATTGATCAGAACTGCCCGTTCAGCAGGCCGCTATGACATCGAAGGAGACCGAGTCATCAATCGCGGAGTCGATCGCAGCTTCATCGAACGACGGGGATATACCAGGATCGAACGTGTTGAAGTGCGTGACGCGACCGAGCGCGGAGAACGGCTGATCCGTGACCGCAGTCGGGAGCGGGTGGAGGTTTATCGGCCGAACAGGTCTGAACTCGACAGAACTCCCGATCGGGTCGAAGCTCGGCGAGCCGAGCGGGGAACATCCCTCGATCTCCAGCGCGTGGAGCGACTGCGCCGTGAGGGTACGGGTACGGTGGAGCGCAGCGAAGGAGAACGGCGGATAAACCGTGAGGAATTCCCCCAACGGCCCGAGGACCGTCCTGACGTTGAACGCCGACGACGTGATGAGGCATTAGACCGCTCGCGTGAAAGCAGAACATGGGAGATTCCGCAGCCACGCACATTGGAGCGACGCTCCGAGGATCGCAATCCGTCTCCGCAACGAGAACAGGTGCGCCCCCAGCCGGAACGCCGGGAGATCTTTCGTGAGCGACCTCAACAGGAGCAGCGGCGTCAGATCACACCGCCTCGAACGAGGATCGAGGCGCCACGGTCGAAGCCTGAAGTCAAAAGAGAGAGTCCCCGAGGAAGTGAGCCAGGACGAAGGGATGGTGGGAGGAGACGGGATTGAGCGATGGGGACTCACTCGTGCAGAAACGGCGTCCGTCAATCCGGACGCCGTTCTGCTTTCTGGATAGATTCCCGAAATCTTAGAGATTTCGGGAATCTGCCTGTAAACCCGCCAGCACCTTCTGCATATCCTCCGGTATCTCGGAGTCGAACTTCACAAATTGCCTCGTCGCTGGATGAGCGAACCCGATGGTTTTCGCGTGCAACGCCTGGCGTGAGATGAGCTTCAATAGGTACTGAACTCGCCGAGCTCTTTTTCCCTCCAACCCTCCCCAGGTTGCATTTCGACCTCCATACGACGGATCACCGAACACGGGGTGACCGACGTGGGCGAGGTGCACCCTGATCTGATGCGTTCGCCCCGTCTTGAGCTTGAGGCAAACCAGAGAAAGGAAGTCATATTCCCGCATCACCTCATACTCCGTAACAGCCGGTTTCCCCTCAGCCGTCACGGTCACCTTCTTGCGGTCGCGTTTGCTGCGCCCCAGACTCGCCTCGATGGTTCCCTGAGGCTGTTTGAACCTTCCCCAGACCAGCGCCCAATATTCACGATCGATGGTTCGCTTCGAGAACTGCTTCGCCAATGCGTGGTGCGCAGCGTCGTTCTTGGCTACGACCAGGAGCCCCGACGTGTCCTTGTCGAGCCGATGAACAATCCCCGGCCGCATTTCCGTATTGACGGTCGAAAGGGATTTGCAGTGATGCAGCAACGCATTGACCAGTGTTCCCGCGTAGTTTCCGTACGCCGGGTGCGTTACCATGCCAGCCGGTTTGTTCACAACGAGGAGCTGGTCATCTTCATGGACGATGTCGAGAGGGATGTTCTCGGGTTGGGCATCCATTCGCGGTGGCCGCGGCAGAGTTATGTCAATGATCTCGCCTGGGGAAACGGAATGGCTAGGTTTCACGCGGTTGCCATTGACCAGCACCAATCCCTCGTCGATCGCCTGACGCACCTTGCTGCGCGTTGCGTTTTGAATCTGACGAGTCAGGTAAACGTCGATTCGCTCTTTGGATTGCTTTGGGGGTACCACGATGCGAAGGGTCTGCCGCTCGGGCAGGCCCGGCAGGGTATTCGCATCGATGTCAGCAGCAGCCGACATGCTAAGGAGTGAAGGTGGGTGGATCCTGTGAACCGTCCTTGACTTGGGAGGACCCGTCCATGTTTCCCACGGTCGCACCGGGGGAAGCAGGATTCGACGGGGGGCCAACGGAGCCCGAGCTGGAGAGCGTGACTTCAGCCCGTTCAGCCTCGGTGAATCTTCGGTGGAACAGAAGAAGTGTTGCCACCCCGACGGAAACCGATGCATCAGCCAGATTGAAGACCGGGAATCGCGTCAAGTGGATCCCGAGGAAATCAATATCGAAGAAATCGACGTCGACGAAGTCGACCACCTTACCGTAGAAAAGCGGGCTTTCACCGAAGATGACACCATAGAAGACGCGATCGATCAGGTTGCCAATCGCACCGCCGAGGATCATCGCAAGAGCGATCCGGATGATGATGGCCTCTCCCCGTATCTTGTACAGGTAGGCAAAGATTGCTGCACTGGCAACGAGAGAGAAGACAGTGAGGAACAACTTTCCCCCCATATCGATACCGAATGCCATCCCGGGGTTTTCGATGAACGTCAATCGGAGGAAGTCGCCGAGGATCGGATAGCTCGCACCAACAGGAACCCCGGCGTGGTAGAGATCGAGGACGGGGATTTCAAAGCCCTTTACCAGAAGCTTGGAGATCTGATCGACGAGAACGATAAGTCCTGTGACGTAGAGAACGCGCATCGTGAGCGTCAAGGTGCAAAGTTCGAATGAGGCATCAGCTTCAATACACCATCACCAATTCACTTTCCCCTCTTCAGCTTGCACTTGATGCATAATTGCGCGTGGGGGACGGCTTCCAGCCGTTCTTTGTCGATGAGATTGCCGCAGTCAGTACAGAAACCGTACTCGCCTTTGTCGATTCTCTTCAGCGCATCGTCCAGATAGTTGAGGAATTTCCCCTCCCGTGAGGCAAAGAGAAACGTCTTCTCCCGCTCCATCGTGTCAGTCCCCTGCTCCATATGCAGAGAGTAGGTCGAATTCTCCGTGACATACTCGCCCGTCTGGACATCCATCATGCTGGCCTTGAGCGTTTCAAGCTCCTCAAGAATTTCCTTCCGCTTTTCCACGATGATCTCTTTGAAGTGCGCGAGGTCAGCTTTGCTGTACCCACCCTGCCGTGCGACAGGTGCTTTCACCGGGGCCGACTTCGGTTTTGTCTTCACTTGCTTCACCTGCCCCACTTTTTTCACGGGCGCCCTCTTGGCCGCCCTTGACGATGTCATCTTCTTGCTGATTTTCTTCGCCATGATTATTCTCCTGCGTAATGGGTCTGCCGACAGGGAGCCCCCTCAAGATAGCCGGCAGGTTGATACCAAAGTGCTGCAAACTTGTAGACTTAATTCCTAAGAGTCAACAACAACTTTTTCAATGGCAATCGAAGTCCGCTCGCTGTTGATCTCAGCCTTCGCGAGTGGCAGTGGGGCCGGCGGCGTCTCCGACAACTCCACAGCCAACGTCTCCTGCTTGATGTATCCAGCCAGACGGTTCAGCGCTGTGCTCAATCTCACACTCGAGGTGTGAAAGATCCTGATCCGGTCGGTGACTTCGAAGCCAGCTTCCTTCCTCATATTCTGAATCCGGTTAACGAACTCCCGGGCGAAACCCTCGTCTATCAACTCATCGTCCAGCTCCGTGTCCAGCGCAACAGTTGCCGAGCCGTCCGACTCTACCAGCCACCCTTTGATGTCTTCGTGCAGGATCTCGAGGTCTTCTCGCGTGATCGTATACTCTTTGCCGTCAATCGGTACGGTCAGGGTGCCCTGGCGCTCCAGCTCGCCGATCTCCTTGACGGTGAATTCCCGTATCCGCGCCGCCACCGGCTGCACGGATTTGCCGAACTTTTGCCCCAGTGAGCGGAAATTCGGCTTAGCCTTCTTGCGGACGATACCAGACTCATCGGTCACGTACTCGATCCGCTTGACGTTGATCTCTTCGAGGATGAGCTCCTCCATCCGCTTCACCTCGGCGCGGTCCTGTTCGCTTGCAATGGGAAGAAGTATCTTCTTCAGAGGCTGCCGTACCTTGAGGTTCGACTTTGTCCGCATCGCGCGAACAAGGCTGACGATCCGGATGACCCGTTCCATCCGCCGCTGAAGCTCCGCGTCGATCACGCCGCCGTCAGCCTCCGGAAGAAGCGAGAGATGCACGGATTCTGCGGCTTCGAGCCTCCCCACGACGTTGAGGTTCCGGTAAAGCTCATCAGCCAGGAAGGGAGCAAAGGGGGCCATCAGCTTCGAGAGCGTGATGAGACACTCGTACAGGGTCTGGTACGCAGCCGTCTTGTCCTTCCCCTTCTCGCTCTTCCAGAAACGCCGGCGATTGCGCCGAACGTACCAGTTCGACAGCGCATCGATTGTGAAATCGCTTACCGCGCGAGCGGTGCGGGTGACGTCGTATTCATTCATCCAGTGCCGGTAGTTCCTGAGGAGCGAATTGAGCTCCGACAATATCCACCGGTCGATTTCCGGCCGCTCTGAAACCGGGATTTTCGGCTCATCGTGCACGAAGTTGTCAACGTTCGCATAGAGCGCAAAGAAGGCGTAGGTATTGACCAACGTACTGAAGAACTTCCGCTGGACCTCGGCGACACCTTCCTCGTCAAACAGTGTCGGCCGCCAGACCGGACTGTTGGACACTAGATACCAACGCGTGGCGTCGGCACCATACTTGCGGACAAGCTCTATCGGATCGACGGTGTTCTTCTTAGACTTCGACATCTTCTGGCCTTGCTTGTCCAGGATCAACTCGTTGACGAGCACGGTCTTGAAGGCCGGTTTGTCGAAGAGAAACGACCCGATGGAATGCAGCGTGTAGAACCAGCCGCGGGTCTGATCGATCCCCTCCGAGATGAAGTCTGCCGGGTAGCCATTTTCGAAGACACTCTTGTTCTCGAAGGGGTAATGCCACTGGGCGAACGGCATCGCACCCGAATCGAACCATACATCGATGAGCTCGGGCGTTCGACGCATCGTGCCGCCGCACCCCGGGCAGTCGAAGGTCACTTCATCGACGAACGGCTTGTGCAGATCGAGCGGATCAGGGACGCTCTTGCCCTGCTTCAACTCGGCTACGCTTCCGACACATTTCTGCTTGCTGCACGATTCGCACACCCAGATGGGCAGCGGCGTTCCCCAGAAGCGATCGCGCGAGAGTGCCCAGTCTTTGTTTTCCTCAAGCCAGTTGCCGAACCGCCCGGAGCCGACTTCCGCCGGCACCCAGTTGATCGTGTTGTTGAGTTCGATCATCCGGCGAGCGTACGCTGTTGTCCTGATATACCACGACTCCCGCGCATAGTAGAGGAGCGGTGATGCGCAACGCCAGCAGTGCGGATAACTGTGCACGACGGTTTCTTTCTTGTACAGCAGGCCCCTCAGTCTCAGGTTGCCAATGATATCGATATCCGCATCTTTCACGAACTTGTTGGGAAAGTCCTTCACCTCGGGGCCGAACTCACCGGACTTGTTTACGGGGTGGATCGTTGGAAGCCCGTACTTCCTTCCTACCAGATAGTCGTCCTCACCGTAGGCAGGGGCAATGTGTACGATGCCTGAACCGTCTTCGGTCGTCACAAAATCACCTTCGATGACATACCATCCTTTTTCCTCTGCCGGATGGTAGTCGTACAGGCGTTCATATTCCTTCCCGGCGAGGAGAGAGCCCTTGAATGTCTCAAGCACCTTGTACTCCTCCCCGAAAACGCTCAATCGAGCCTGCGCGAGGATCAGATGCTCGCCCTTGTGCTCGACCTTGACGTAATCGACCTCAGGATGGACCGCTAGGGCGACGTTGGAAATGAGCGTCCACGGCGTCGTTGTCCAGACGAGGAAGTACGTTCTCTCTTCGCCTTTCACTTTCAGCTTGATGTATACGGAAGGATCTTTGACATCCTTGTACCCGAGGGAGACCTCGTGAGACGAAAGAGGCGTTTCGCAGCGCGGGCAGTACGGCTGTATCTTGTACCCCTTGTAGATCATGCCCTTGTCGAAATACTGCTTCAGCGCCCACCACACCGACTCCATGTAGTTGTTCTCAAACGTGATGTACGGATGATCGAGGTCAACCCAGTACCCTATCATCCGCGTCATCTCTTCCCAGTCGGCCTTGTACTTCCAGACGGACTCCTGACACTGCTTGTTGAACTTCGCAATACCGAAGTCTTCAATCTGGTCCTTGTGCTTGAAGCCGAGCATCTTCTCCACTTCGATCTCGACCGGCAGACCGTGCGTGTCCCATCCCGCCTTCCGAGGGACTTGATAGCCGAGCATCGTCCAGTACCGGCACACGAGGTCTTTCAGCGTCCGGCTCATCACGTGGTGGATACCCGGTCGGCCATTCGCCGTGGGCGGACCTTCGTAGAAGGTGAACAACGGTCCCCCTTCGCGCAGAGTGATGCTCTGTCTGAAGACGTTGTGCTCCTCCCAGAACTTGAGGATCTCGGACTCAAGTTCGTGGTAGTTGATCTTATCTGTTAGCTGCTTGAAGGGCATCGATGTTCGAAAAATATCCGCTGCAGACTACCGATTTCGGATCAAAGGACAACGGAAAACACACCATTACTTCTTACTGAAATACGAAATGAGCCAGAGAATACCGCTGATCATCAGGCTCAGCACAATGCTTGTGACGATGGGGAAGTAGAACTCGAAATTCTGCCGCTTGACGTGGATATCGCCGGGAAGTTTTCCGAGGAGCGGGATCTTATCGAAGAACATCAGCAACAATCCGACCACCACCATCACAGCGCCAAACAGCACCAGAAGCCTGCCGAGACCAATCATAGCATATTCAGTTCAGAGTTCCGAGTTCGCAGTTCCGAGTTCAACACCCCAGAACCATGAACTCAGAACCTCGAACCTCACAACCTTTTCACCACTTCCTTCATGATCGCCGTCATCTTCGGCTCAGCCTTGTTTGCAACGGCGATAACTTCTTCAATTGTAATCGGCTTAAGCGCCTCCGGAAAGCACTCGTCCGTGACGATCGAGACACCGAAGACTCTCATCCCCATGTGGATTGCCACGATATCTTCCGGAATCGTCGACATGCCGACGACGTCCGCACCGATCGTGCGGAGAAACCGATATTCCGCTCTCGTTTCCAGGTTCGGACCCTGCATCGCCACGTACACGCCTTTCTGGACTCTGATCTTAAGGTCCAGGGCGGCCTCCTCCGCGATCGCAATCAGCTGCTTGCTGTACGGCTCGGACATGTCGGGAAAGCGCGGGCCCAGGGAATCATCGTTCGGGCCGACGAGCGGATTGTCGCCCAGCAGGTTGATGTGATCAGCCATGATCATGATGTCACCCCGCTGGAAGAGAGGATCGAGTGCTCCGGCCGCATTGGAAATCAGCAGGGTGTCGACGCCCAGGAATTTCATGACGCGAACTGGGAAGGTGATCTGCTTCATCGTGTAGCCTTCGTAGAAGTGGAAGCGTCCCTGCATCGCCACCACCCTTTTCCCCGCGAGTGTACCGAAAATCAGTTTCCCGTGATGGGATTCGACCGTCGAGACGGGAAAATGCGGTATATCCTGATAATCAATGACGATCTCCTTCTCGATCTCCTGCACCAGACCGCCCAGGCCTGTGCCCAGGATGATCCCGATCTTCGGTGCTGACGCAGTCTTCGTCCGGATCGCCTTGACGGCTTCGTCGATCTGTTTGCGGAGTTCAGTCATCGATTGTTCAGATTTCAGATTGAGCGTACGCCTGGAGGCCGTCCTGTCCCCCCCCGTCTGCCAACCGCAATCACACTTACAGTTTCTTCAATATCTCATCGATCTCGATGTGATCTTTTCCGGTTCCTTTGGACGTATCGCGCCTGGAGGCATCCTCGTCGTCGAGGTCCAGAGCCTTAATGAGGTCGATTTCCGATGTCAATAAGACCTTCAGCCGGCTCAGAATGCTCTCCTTCCTGGCCTTCAGGTTGGCAATTTCCTCCTTGATTCGGCCGAAATCCAACCGGGCTTTGTCTACGATCTGGGAAGCCTTGAGTTCTGCCTCCTGGACGATGAGAGTTGCCTCCTTCTTGGAGTTCTCGATCTCTTTGCCGCTGGTTTCCTGCGCCTGCAACAAGGTCTGCTGCAGCGTCTTTTCCATATTCTTGTAGTCTTTAAGCTGGGTCTCGAGCTCGATGATCTTGTCTTTCAACTCTTTGTTCTTCGTGACAATTTCCTCAAGCTCGTGCGAGAGCATATCAAGGAAGGTATCGACCTCAACCGGATCGTACCCCCTCATGACCTTCTTGAACTGCTGCCTTTTGATTTCGAGCGGTGTTATTTTCATTCTCTCCACCTTTCTTGCAGCGAGAGATCGTGAGGATGCCCTAGGTCACCCCAGACCGCGTCCCGAAAATTGCCGTCCCAAGGCGCACAATCGTCGCCCCCTCTTCTATGCCGACCTCGAAGTCGTGACTCATGCCCATCGACAGGTGCTCCATCGAGACGTTGTCGATTCCCTCCCGATCGATGCTGCGTTTCAGCTCGCAGACTCGCTGGAAGGACGGGCGGGAGCGGTTTGGGTCCTCAGCAAATGGACCCATCGTCATCAGCCCCCGGACCCGGACCCGGCCGAGTTTTGATATCTGTTTAACCAGTTCGGTCGTCTTTTCGGGCTCAACCCCAAATTTCGTTGCCTCATCTGTGGTGCGCACCTCGACCAGCACATCGATCAACCGGTTGGCCTGCTCCCCCCGCTTCTGGAGTTCGCCCGCCAGATGGATGTTGTCGACCGAATGGATGAGGTGGACATACTCTGCAATGTATTTGACCTTGTTGCTTTGCAGGTGGCCCACAAAATGCCACCGTATCCGCTCATCCGAAACCAACTGGCGTTTCCGGTTGAGCTCCTGAACATAGCTCTCGCCGATGTCAAACATCCCGGAAGCGACTGCTTGACGGATCATCTCCGGGCCGAATGTCTTTGTGATACCCACCACCAGGACATCATTCGGATCCCGCCCGCACCGCAGACAGGACCCGAGGATCAGCCGTTTGACGGTTTCAAGGTTTTCCGCAACCATTTTACCACTTTTGAGGAAATGAATATACCCGAAGATTGAACCAAAATCAATCGGAAAATCGGACATGTATGCGTTTGGAGACGCCATATCACGCATCGGGTGCGCTCAGCTTGACAGCAACTCCAAATTTTGCTTAATTCAAAATGGAAGTTGAGATAGGAAATGGTAAGGCATGCCCGGGTTTGACCATTTTGACGACGATGAGCATCTTCCGCGACCGAACGATCGGTCGGACGATGATCTCCGCCGGTTCCGTGAGCAGCTGAGGAACGGGGAGAAGGATATCAACAACACGGAGGCGCTGGAAGAGATTATCCAGTTCTACTTCGAGCACGAACAATTCGAAGAAGCTCTCCATTTCGTTGACCGGCTCCTTTCCTTTGAGCCCTTCAGCAGCGACGCGTGGCAGCGCAAGGGGATGATCCTGAACAACCTCTACCGGTACGACGAATCCATTAGCTGCTACGACAAGGCCCTCACACTCAATCCCACCGATCCCGAGATCTTCGTCAACAAAGGGATCACACTTGACAACCTGAGCCGGGTCGACGAGGCGCTCGGGGCGTTCAATGCCGCGCTCGACCTGGAGCCTCTCTACGAAGAGGCCCTGTTTCACAAGGGTGTCACTCTCGAGAAAAAAGAGGAATTTGAAGAAGCCGTCACAACCCTCCGGCTCATCCTCGAACTGAATCCGGAGCACCCGGATGCTTGGTACGAGCTTGGCTACTGCTATGATTTCCTCGAGAAGCTGGAGGACTCGGTCAGGTGCTACGACGAGCATCTGAGTCGCGACCCCTACAGTTACAACGCCTGGTATAACCGCGGGATCGTCCTCAACCGACTCGGGCAGTACTCAAAGTCGATCGAGAGCTACGACATGGCGCTCACCATCAAAGAGGACTTCCCGTCGGCCTGGTATAACAAAGGGAACGCCTACGCCAATCTGGGCCGACTCTATGATGCCATCGAATGTTTCAAGATGACGCTCAAGAACGAACCGGGCGACGTCCCTGCCTGGCACAATCTCGGCAACGCCTACGAAGAACTCGCCATGCATAAAGAGGCGATCGCAGCTTTCACCAACGCGATCAAGTACGACGAGAACCACTACGAGTCGTACTTCGGCCGCGGCTGCTGCTTCGACGCTCTGGATCAGCCCAAGAAAGCGCTTGTGGATTACAAGAAAGCCATATCGATCCATCCGGACTACCCTGAACTCTGGCACGCCAAGGCAGACGCGGAATACAACCTCGGACGAATCGAAGAAAGTCTCGAAAGCTATCGAACGGTATTGAAACTCGACCCGTCCAATGGCGAAGCGTGGTTTGATTATGGGGATACCCTCTACGAGATAGGGGAGATCAAGGACGCCAGCGAAGCACTCAGCCAAAGCATCAAGATCGTACCTCACTTCGCTGCGGCCCATTATTCACTAGCCAAGATTCATATCCTTCTGCACGAGCAGAAAGCCGCGATCGAGTCCCTTGCTCGCGCGTTCAAACTCGACCCGGAGTTGATCGAGCAGTTCAAGAAGGATCACCCCGACCTCAAGCTTCATCGCGATTTTGCGCCTCTTTTGAGGAAGTAGCCCCCGCGTCCCGAGCTCGGCACCCTTGATTTGTTGTCCGCTGAGAACTAAATTCATCAGCCCGACTTTCGAGCGGCGAAGAAGAACCTTTGTTGCGGCTGATGTGTTCATTCATGTGACCCTTAGCGTGCGGACATCTTCACGAGGAAACCCTTACCCGCCGTAGAATCGGTCTGCTGCCGGTCTGGCACCGGAGATCACACACGGGATGAGCTTTTGAGCTATGCTAGCCCCTGAACTTTCGGCAAAATACGAGCACCTGCAGGCCATCCTCTTGGAGCTAGAGAGCGTTGCCATCGGTTTCTCCGGCGGCATTGACAGCACGTTGCTGATCCGCGTGGCGACGGACGTTCTCGGCGATCATGCGCTCGCGGTGATCGGAAGGTCTGCGACCTATCCGACCCGGGAGTTCGAGGAGGCGATTCAGCTCGCGGAGTCGTTCGGGTCCCGATTTCAGGTCGTCGATACCGAGGAAACGGATAACCTGAAGTTCAGGGAAAACCCCCCTGACCGGTGCTACTTTTGCAAGACGGAACTGTTCGGGAAGCTCAAAGCGATCGCCAGGCAGGAAGGGATCCGCTGGTTGGCCGACGGAACCATCACAGACGACCTCGGCGATTTCCGTCCCGGCATGCGCGCGAGGTTGGAGCAGAATGTGCGCTCCCCGCTGCTGGAAGCGGATTTCTCAAAGAACGATGTTCGGATGCTGGCGAAAGAACTGGGGATCCCGGTGTGGGACAAACCTTCGTTTGCGTGTCTCTCCTCCCGTTTCCCCTATGGCTTCGGAATCACACAGGAGAATCTCATGAAGATCGATGCCGCTGAGACATTTATGCGCGACCACGGATTCCGCTTCTTCCGGGTACGTCATCACGATGACCGGACGGCGCGAATCGAAATCGGAGAACAGGAGTTCCACCGGATATTCGACGATCGGCTTCGGAGCGAACTCGTTGCTCACTTCAAGCAGCTCGGCTTTCTCTATGTGACGCTCGACCTTCAGGGTTACCGGACGGGCAGCATGAACGAGGTCCTCAGCCAGGAGGCCAAAGAGGAGTACCTCAAAGGCACCTAGCCAGCCGCCCATCTTCCCCGCATCTCCCCCGCTTTCACCGGAAAGACACCCACGTTTGCTCTTGACATTGTACCAGATCGTGAATATTTTAACGCTTGAACAGTTGCTCAATCGTTCCAGACAAAGATATATGGCTGTGCACAGTTATCAAGAGGCAATACGCTCGGCCAGGAAGGCCCTGGCAGACGAGGAGACAACGCTCGGGCTCACAGAGATCTTCAAGATCCTGGGCGATCCGACCCGCCTGAAGATTCTCCTCGCCCTCAACAAGCAGGAGCTCTGTGTGATTGACATCGCGGAACTCCTTGGGGTAACGGAGTCGGCCGTTTCCCATCAGCTGCGTCTGCTCAAGACAATGCGGCTGGTGAAACTGCGAAGAGAGGGCAAGCTGGCGTTCTATTCCCTGGGGGACGAGCACATCGAAGATTTGATCCGGGTGGCCGCGAGGCACATCGCGGAGTAACCCTGAGCGTCAGAACTCACCGCGACACATGAGACGAGCTGCTGACACCGCTTGAAAGCGCGCGCATGAAGACCGACCTCCACGAAACGACCTTCACCGTTCACGACCTCTGCTGTGCGACTGAGGAACAGAAGATCCGAAAACGATTTGGATCGTTGTCGGGCATCGAGTCGCTCCAGTTTTACCTTGTCACGCGCAAGGTCAAGATCCGCCACACGTGCGACGAACAGATTATCCTCGAAAACCTCAAAGACATCGGGCTTCCGGGGATCAACGAGGCAGCCGCCAGACGATTGGAATCCCGCCCTCACACGCGCCTTCTGATTTCAACGGTCGCTTCTGCGGTCTTCTTTCTCGCCGGGCTCCTCTTCCTGAGCTTGGCGTTCCCCGAATCGTCGGCCAGCGTCCTTTTCATCGCGGCCATGATCGCCGGTGGATGGCACATCGGCTACAAAGCCTGGAAGGCGGTTCGGACGTTGTCGCTGGACATGAACTTCCTCATGACGATCGCTTCCATCGGAGCGATTGCGCTTGGGGAGTATGCGGAGGGGTCCGCGGTCATCCTCCTGTTTTCCGTCTCCCTCCTTCTCGAGTCGTTTAGCCTCACCCGAACGCGCCGGGCAATCCACTCGCTGATGAACCTTTCGCCTCCGAGCGCGACGGTGCTCCGTGAGGGCAGCGAGATCGTGCTCCCTGTCGAACAGATCAACGTCGGCGAGACCGTCATCATCCGGCCGGGTGAACGGATAGGGCTCGACGGCGAGGTCATCGGGGGTCATTCGACCGTTGACGAAGCGCCGATCACCGGGGAATCGCTCCCGGCTCTTAAGAGGCGAGGCGATCAGGTTTATGCGGGAACGTTCAACCAGCGCGGCGCCCTTGAAGTGCGCGCCACGAAGCCGCCAAAAGACTCAACTATCGCCCGAATCATTCATCTGGTGGAAGAGGCCCAGAGCGAGAAAGCCCCCAGCCAGGCGTTCGTTGAGCGGTTTGCGCGATATTATTCTCCTGCCGTTTTCGGCCTCGCGCTGGGTCTCGCAATCTTCCCACCACTCCTTCTGGATGCGTCATTTGAGGTGTGGTTCTATCGGGCACTCGTGCTCTTGGTAATCGCCTGTCCCTGTGCGCTCGTGATTTCAACGCCGGTCACGCTGGTGAGCGCGCTGACCAACGCTGCCCGCCACGGTGTTCTTGTCAAGGGCGGAAGGCATCTCGAGGTCCTTGCAGGCGTGCGCGCGTTTGCGTTCGACAAGACCGGTACGCTGACCGAGGCCCAGCTGACCGTCACCGACATCATCCCGCTCAATGGTTTACCACCGCTGGAGATCCTACGCGTCACGGCCGCTGCCGAGCTGAAGTCTGAGCACCATCTAGCAGATGCCCTTCTCCGGAAGGCTGAAGAAGAAGGCATTTCTCTCTCGGATGTTACGACGGAAGATTTCTCCTCCATAACCGGTAAAGGTATCCGAACGAGAGTCGATGGCGTCACGTATATCGTCGGCAACCACCAGCTTATGGAGGACTTGGGGGTTTGTTCTGAAGCCGTCGAGAGGGTGTTGGATTCGCTGGAGCGTCAGGGGAAAACGGTGGTCATCCTCGCGGATGATCGGCAGGTTCTCGGTGCAATCGCTGTGGCGGACCGTATCAGAACCGAGAGTGGTTCCACCGTCCAAGCTCTGCACGAGCTCGGCGTAGAACGGGTCGTGTTGTTGACAGGTGACAACCAGAAGACCGGGTCTGCAGTTGCGGAGAAGCTGAAGGTCGATGAGCTGAGAGCTGAGCTTCTTCCGGAACAGAAGCTTGACGTGGTACGGGAACTCAAGGCCCGCTATGGATCCGTTGCCATGGTCGGTGACGGGATCAACGATGCACCGGCGCTGGCCGCCGCGGATGTCGGTATAGCAATGGGCGGCATTGGTTCCGACACGGCGCTTGAGACGGCTGACATTGCGCTGATGGCTGACAACATCGGGAAGGTACCGTTTGGTATGCTTCTCGGAAAGAAGACCCTTCGGGTCATCAAGCAGAACATCACGCTCGCGCTTCTGACGAAAGCAGTCTTCATTGTTCTCGGCATGGTCGGGCTCTCAAGCCTCTGGCTGGCGATCCTCGCAGATGATGGAGCGGCCCTTTTGGTGATCCTGAATGGCCTACGCGTTCTGAGAGAAGCCTAGGGCACGGTGAGGCGCGCGAGATTTCGATTGACTTTGACGGCAGTTTTTGATAGTTTTTAAGTCCTGACGAAGAAACCATTTAGAGAGGCATCGAGGCGCGCAATGTATGCTGTTTTTGAAATCGCCGGCCAGCAGTTCAAGGTAGCCAAGGAGGACAAAATCTACGTCCCCAGGCTGGCGTCCGAAGTCGGTGCGAAGGTCAAATTCGACAAAGTGCTGATGATTGGGGATGAGAGGCAGACCAGACTCGGTACGCCGTACGTGACCGGTGCAACGATTGAAGCGAAGGTGCTGGGACACGTCAAGGACGAGAAGATCATGGTGTTCAGAAAGAAGAAACGGAAGGGATTCAAAGTCCAACGCGGTCACCGGCAGCAGTATACCCAAATCGAAATCATCAAAGTCTCGTAGCAACTCATTCGAGGTTTATTGGAGAAGGAAATATGGCTCATAAGAAAGGTGGTGGGAGTTCACGCAACGGTCGTGACAGCAATGCACAGCGGTTGGGGGTGAAGCGCTTCGGCGGACAGCGCGTGTCAGCGGGGAGCATCCTGGTGCGCCAGCGCGGCACGAAGGTGCATCCTGGCGACAACGTTGGTATTGGCAGCGACGACACGTTATTCGCCCTAATCGATGGCAACGTAAAATTTGAGCGCCTCGGCAAGTCCAAGAGGCGTGTCAGCGTCTATCCCGCCGTCGCCTAGCGGCCCGGGATCCGAAGCCTCCTCAGTACCGAGGAGGCTTTGTTGTTTTCTCACCAGTCATTTGCATTTCTTGTAATTCTCAATTCACCAAACTCACAGCGCCCTTCACCAAATCATCCGGAGATCTGCCATGAAAATCACAGTCGTCGGTGCAGGTAACGTCGGCGCCGCTGTTGCGCAGCGCCTAGCTGACAAAGAGCTCGGAAACGAAGTCGTAATGGTTGATGTCATTGAAGGCATGCCCCAAGGGAAGGGGCTCGATATGTACGAGTCCGGCCCTGTTGAGGGTTCTGACTCCAGGGTCATCGGCACCAACTCATATGAGGATACTGCCAATTCCGATATCGTTGTGATCACCGCGGGAATTGCGCGCAAGCCCGGTATGAGCCGCGATGATCTCCAGACAACAAATGCAGGCATCGTCAAGAGCGTGACCGAGCAAGTGGCGGCAAAATCCCCCAAGGCATATCTGATTGTGGTGTCCAATCCTCTCGACGTTATGACGTACGTCGCGATGAAGGTGAGCGGCTTTGAGCGCAGTCGCGTTATGGGTATGGCTGGAATACTCGACACAGCTCGCTTCCGCACCTTCATCTCAATGGAACTGAAAGTCTCTATCGAAGACGTCACCGCTTTCGTGCTGGGCGGTCACGGCGATTCGATGGTCCCCCTGCCGCGATACTCAACAGTTGCGGGCATCCCGCTGCCGGAGCTGATGGACCAGGCAACGATCGACCGATTGGTGAAGCGGACACGTGATGGCGGAATCGAAATCGTGAACTTCCTGAAGACCGGCAGTGCCTACTATGCGCCATCAGCGGCCGCCGTTCAGATGGTCGAAGCAATCGTGAAGGACAAGAAACGAATCCTCCCCTGCGCTGTCTACCTGCAGGGCGAATACGGAATCAAGGACGTTGTCGTCGGCGTGCCGATCAAGATCGGAAAGAATGGAATGGAAGAAATCATCCAGATCAAACTCACGCCCGACGAGCAGGCCGCGCTCAACAAATCCGCCAACGACGTGAAAGCTAATATGGCGAAGCTCAGCCTCTAGCAGAGCCGATGGGAGTCCGCTCCGATCCGGCTGTCCGAATGAAAGATCCCGGCGTCCGACGCCGGGATTCTTTTTTCTGATGGTCCAAAATCCGATTTTTGGAGGCTTGCCAGAAATGAGAACAGGAGATGCCCGGCAACATCTTGGCCCAAGAATCTTGCCCTCTTGAAAAAAGAACCTTGCTTTCCTGAAATGCTTTTCTTAAGATTGCCACAAACCAACGCACACCCTCAGCTGGAATTCTCTTCACATTAGGCCCACTTCAACAACTGGCGTAAAGAATAATCCAATCTCGGGAGGTTTCATGTCGCTCACAAAGTCTCTCGCGGTCTTCCTGGTGCTGGTGGTTTGCACCTACGCGTCCTTCGCGGGCGGTTATCAGCTCAACGAGCATGGTGTCCGAGCGATGGGGATGGGAGGAGCGTTTGTTGCTCAGGCAGCTGACGCATCGGCGGTCTTTTTCAATCCGGCCGGTCTGGCGTTCCAGAAAGGGTGGAGAATTCAGGTGGGATCCGTACTCATCTCCCCTTCGGTGGAGTTCACCGGACCGACTCCGCTTACGACCGTGAGTTCCATGGTAAGGCAGAACTTCCTTCCATCTCATGCCTACATTAGCTATGCAATGTCCAACGGGTTTGCGTTCGGCGTTGGCATCTTCACTCCTTATGGTCTGGGGACAGAATGGCCGACGGAATGGGTGGGCCGCAAAGTAGCCGTCAAGAGCGAGCTCAAGACAATCTACGTCAATCCGACCATCTCCTACAGGGTGAGCGACAACTTCTCGCTCGGCCTCGGTATCAGCTATGTGTGGGGGAACGTGCGTCTGAGTTACCGCGTGCCGACCTACAGTAGCATCCCCGTGCTTGCCGAGAACGACGGAACTGCGAGTCTGGAAGGAGACGGAACGGCGTTCAACGTGAACGCCGGACTGATGTACAAGCCAACGGATGATCTTTCTATCGGCTTGTCATATCGACTCAAGACTGATGTGAAATTCGACGGGAAGGCGACCTTTTCAAACATGCAGGCTCTCGCGCCATTTTTTCCGGGCGGACGCGGCAACACGACATTGCCCATGCCGGGCAATCTGTACGCGGGAATCGCCTACAAGGTGAACCCGGCATTCACCATGGAAGCGGATTTCCAGTATGTACAATGGAGCAGCTACGACGAGACGATAGTCACGCTTGAGAGCGGTCCCGCTGCTCCTCCTGCACTCGGCGGACAGCCGCTGCAGAAGAGTCCAGATCCTCTGATGAGGGACTGGGAGGATACGTATCTCATTCGTGTCGGTGGTGAATACCGATTCGACAAACTCGCTTTGAGGGCCGGGTACATTTTTGACAGGACGCCGCAACCTGACAAATCCGTCGATCCCGTCTTGCCGGATGCAAACAGGAACGAATTCACGATCGGATTCGGGTATGAACTCACCCAGAATCTCACCGTTGATGGGGTGTATCATCACATATTCTCATCTAACCGGACGGTCTCGGCCTCTGTCAATCCTTTCCCGGGAACATACAAAGTCGCTGCAAGCCTGTTCGGGATCAGCATCGGATACCAGTTCTAATCGGGAATTCTCAAACTCCAGGGTCTCTCCATTCAACTTCCGGCTGCTTCATTCTTGATTTTGTGCCGTGCTTTTTTTAAACTTGAAGTTAATTAAAATGGCCAGGCATGTGCCAACGGAACGCCCACCGACCGCGGCCAGGGATCGCTCCAGAAGCTGCCCTCGGCCGTA
>VGWB01000009.1 GCA_016873755.1 Ignavibacteria bacterium
ATCCGTCCCCGGCGGGCCGATGGAGAAAACCTTCAGTGCGTGGCTCAGGCCATCCGGCCGGGCGAGCGGGTTGCTGATCCCATCAAACGCGGTCACATACAACGGCCCGCGGACAGCTCCAACCTCGATGGTCAGCACTACTTGCCCGCTCGGCGTTGAGACAACCGCCGATTCCTCACGCTTGAGAAGTCGAGCGTTGAACGCAGCGAGCGTGTCCCTGTAGAAGATGCCGTAACGTTTCGCTGCCCGCACCCTGATGGAGATTGTTCCGCCTCCAAGGAGTTGCTGACTCGTGTCGATGAAGGCCCTCATCGTCCCCGGGATATTCATGAACCTTAACTGTGTCGCCCCGGAAGGCTGCGTCAGCATGCCGCTCAGACTGCCGGGCCTCAACTCATCCGAACTGGCAGCGACCACCTCGATGAATTCGCTCAGGATCGGATTCTGGAGAAATCCCAGTGCGAGCGTCGGCGCATGACTGGAGTCGCTGTACTCAAACACCGCCCTCATCATGAGGTTGTAACCATCAAACTGATGATTATTGAGGGCGCTGACCTCTCTCAGAGTCTGCCACCTGCTGGGCGCCACGGGGTGATTCGGACCACGGTAGATGAAGGAGTAGTCATCGGACGTCGTGTTGTCAATAGCCATGTACGTCCCGACGGTGTCATCCTCATCTTCCATAAACCCTACGTAAATAGGACCCGCGAGGTTGGTGAGCGAGGATGCATAAGGCGTCAGATCCACATCAACAAATGAGCCCAAGGGGTACTTGTCTCGGTTGACTTTCACGAGGAAGGGCGGGATAATATCAGCGCCCGGTTTACCGTTGTCGTCCCCCCATACGTGCAAATTGAAGTCCTTGTCATCGCCCGGCAGCGCGGTACCATTCGAGAACTCCTGGTTGAAGGCGACAAAGAGCCTCGCTTTGCGGAGGACGTTCCCCTTTACGGCCGGCTGAAAGCGCACGGCCATCCCCAGCGTCGTGCGGGTGTTGCCGAAGCCGATGTACGGGGCGTACTGGGAATAAGGGTCCGGCATCCCGTCATCATACTTCTCTTCTGCCGTGAACATCACGAGTTCGCCCGATCCGCTGTACGAATAGATGCCCGACGCCGTCGGGTGGGTGTTCATCGCAACAAAAACCACAGATCTGTACAGCGTCCCGAGCTCGGGCGACGTGAATACTGTTCCGCCAGCAACATCGCGCACACGAATCGCGGTTGGTCCCGATTCGACCGCGCGCACGGAAACCCCTGTTGGAAGAGTGAACGTTATCCTGAAATCCTTCGCATTCGAAAATGCAATATACTGGGCCGCCTGCTGGCGCAACGTATCTGTGCGCAGCACATTGGGATCGCTGTAATCGCCTGTCAGTGTCGGGCGGGAACCCAATAGCCCGCGGTAGCGATAGGCGGGATCAACTGCCCCGGAAACCACCCAGTTGGCTGTGAAGAAATTGCCGAGGGTCGCAGCAAACGTGGCGCTGTATCCTGACTGGCCGAGGGCAAGCTCGAATCCGCGCACTCCGGTGCTCTTGTTCTGTGTGAGGTTGGTGATGAATGTCAGGCCATACTGTTCAGCGACATAGAGCGTCCAGAGCGCCGCTCGACTGTAGTCATCAAGCGTGTTGTTCCAGTTCATCAGCGTCACGTTGGTGTTAGCCAGGTAGCCAGCCGAACTCCTGAGGCCAAAGCCGCAGAGATGCTCCGAGTACTCAGAAAGCCCTTCATTGAAGAACGTCACCTCATGAGGATCGTAATTCCAGTGGATAAGGTGCTGAAACTCGTGGGAGAGGGTCGACAACGCATCCCGCGTTCGTCGCTTGCCGTTAAGGTAGATGCCCGGATAGGAGTCGATGTAAAGCATGTCGCGCCGGTTGCTCGTGCTGACAGCGCCGCTGGTAGGATCGACATCAACGGAATAGAAAAAACCGATGACGAATCCGCCCGTCCCGGTCCATCCATCCTGGATGTCGCAGATGAGAAAATGGGTCTTCCCATCCCCCTTCCCTTTCTCGAAGTTCGCATCGATGTTCGGTGGATTCCCGAACACCTGTCGGTCGATCTCAAGAATGCCCTTCGTGGAATCGAGGGATGAGCTCGACGTGGAGTGTTCCAGCGCGGTCAGGATCGCATTCACCTCGTCCATGGTCACGTGGTTGTTTGCCATTTCCTGCAGAGCGACCCACACGTAGCTCAGGGTTCCCTGAGCCATGAGCTCAGCCCGAACCGTGTCGAACTTGCTCTTCTCAATGTTGAAGACCCAGAAGACGTGCTGGTCGCCGACCATCAGCTCACGGGCTCCTTTCTTCAGAGAGAGCTGACGCATGGACTCGACGATGCCCGGCGATTCGACCTGCGTACGGAGCCAGGCTTCGCGGATCAGCTTCTCATCGTTGATGAGAGAGGTGCCGCACCGCGCGCTGCCCGCGAGCGTAGCGGGTGCAACATCCTGCGTCCACGCGATTCGGCCAAGAGCCACGCTCAGAAGCAGACAGATCAACGCCGTTCTGCTACCGTTCCTCAACGACACGATACCGTTCAATGATGAGTGTTGGTTTGATTGACTTGCGCAGCAGCGGACGGCACGATACTTCAACCCTCCTTCCCTGCAGTTTCAACAATTCAGTATACACTCTTGTCGAGTCTTTGTTGATGGGGTGCATCACACCGTCGGGCGTCTGCAGCGAAAGCTGCGTAAATGGCTCGTTCCCGGTCACATACAGGATTCCGGTCAACTCCTGTGCACTGCCTGATTCTGCGGCTCGCTGACCGTGACAGCCGTTCCACGCCGCGACGGCGAACATCATCACAAGCGAAAACACCTTTGCCGGTTGACTTCTCACGTCTCACCTACTGTGATTTCGTAAACAGTCGCGCGACTGCCTCTTTCGTATGGGCAAGATCGGCAGGATCGAAGACTCTCATAGCGTAGATGATGAGCACAAAAGCTGCACAGAAGCCCGTTTTGATCAGGATGCTGAGTGCCGCACCCGGTTCGAGTCCCAGCAGGAAGAACGGGACCAGCACAACGGCCGCAGCGACCCCCGCGCGGATGATCTTAGGCCACTCATAGGACACATGATACAACCGCTGAGATGGGAAATAAATTCCTGTTGCCATCACGACGTAGCTCAGGAGCGTGGCTATCGCCGCGCCCATGAGGCCGAATTGAGGAATGAGCGCGAAATTCGCGGCAACGTTCACCAGCGCACCCGCGCCCGTTGCATAGGGAAGATATCGAGTTTTCTTCTCAAGGTATACACCGACCACGAAATTCACATAGGCACCGGTGAATACATACGCCAGCAAAATGACAGGTACGATCGCAAGCCCTCCCCAGTAGTCCGGGTGGATGAAATACCGCCCCAGAACTCGAATCCGGACGAGGTCTTCGACGAACACCGACCCCACCACCAGGACAAACAGCATGAAGGCAACGAAGTACGTGAAGACCTTGCCGAAGAGCTCCTTTGCGTCCTTATCCTTTGCATGCGTCAGGAAGAACGGACGCCACGCATAGTCGAACATCCCGACAACCAGCATCATCAGCACGCCAAGACGATAATTGGCTTGATACACACCGAGCGTCGCATCGTCAGTCAGCGCCTTCACGATCGGGCGATCGATCACCTGGATAGCGATTGATGCAAGGCCGGCGGGTATGTAGGGTAGTCCGAAACGGATCATTTCGCTATACAGCTGTTTCGAGAAGCGAAACGTCAGCTGCGGCCAGGCCAGCCGAAGCAGGAAGAGAAACGTGAACGCCGAGGCAAACAGGTTTGCCTGAAACACCGCCTCAATCTTCATCTTCAGGACAACGAGAAAGATGATCGTCAGGATAACAGTGACGACGATGTTGAGAACCCGCAGGCCCGCAAACGTCTTCGCTTTGTTTTCCATCCGCAGATACGCGAACGGAATGATCGCCAGCGTATCGAAGAAGAGTATCCAGCCGGCATACTGGATGAGATGTGCTTGCGTCGGATCAACACCGATCCATGCGGCAATGGAGGGGGCAGAGACGTGAATGAGGAGGGAAAATATGATCGAGGTCGCGACAAGCGAGAAGAACGGCGTGCTGAAGTTCTGCTCCTTGTCCCCGATCTCCCTGGAGGAGACAAAGCGCATGTAGGCATTATCCATGCCGTAGCAGTATGCCACGAACACGAATGCCACGTAAGCATAGATGTTCGCGACGACGCCGTATTCGGCACTCAGGAGGTAATTGGTGTAGAACGGAACGAGAAGGAAGTTGAGAAACCGCCCGATGATAGAGCTGAGGCCGTAGATGGCAGCCTCTTTGCCGAGACGGAAGACCTTGTCAATCATGGAGGCGGAATCGTCGAGGGGGAGAGATCAGGTGGTCACGTCTTCTTCTCGTCATCGATCAGCATGATCGGTATGTCGTCCTTGACCTGGTAGACATGTCCGCACTTCTTGCAGGTGAGCGTATTCTGTTCCGGCTTGTAGTCCAGGTCCCCTTTGCACTTCGGGCAGCAGAGGATCTCGAGCAGTTCAGGTTTGAGCATGCAAGCTCCTTTGGAGGTTGCCAAGATTCACTGTCGATCGGCAGGTTCGTGATGAATCAGGCTCGGTAGAACATGAGTTATCCACCACTGTGCCCGTTATTTCATAGCCTCTTGAAGAGTCTGCAGGAATAACGCCGGAGCCCGTGTCGGCTTGCCGGTCTCCGCGTTGACAAACCCGTGGACGGTGTATCCTTCCACAACTGGATCCGTCTCTCCTTCGGCTGTAATGACATACTCAATGCGGATACGCGCAACGGGCAGCTCTTTCACCACCGTTTGAACGGAGAGGAGATCATCGTAGCGTGCGGACTTCTTGTACCGGGCAAATGCTTCGATCACCGGTAGCAGGATCCCCTGTTTTTCGATCTCGGTGTAAGGCAACCCCAGAGAACGGAGAAGGTCCGACCGCGCTTGCTCGAAGTACTCGAAGTACTTGCCGTAGTACACCGACCGCATCTGGTCCGTATCGGCGTACCGCACACGAATCGATGTGGAATGCTTGATCATCATAAGCCGCCCCGCATCATTCTTTCCACGCGCCCATCCTGCAGAATTTCTCCACCCTCTTCTCGACGAGCTTCTCAGGCTTGATCTTCCCGAGCTCTTTCAGTTCTTCAAGAAGGGTGTTCTTCAGCGTCATCGCTGCTGCTTCGTGATTCCGATGTGCACCTCCGGGAGGCTCAGAGACGATCCTGTCGATGATTCCCTGCTGAAGCAGGTCTGGAGCACTCAGCTTCAGGGCTTCCGCGGCCTGCTCCTTGAAATCCCAGCTCCGCCAGAGGATACTCGAACAGGATTCAGGGGCAATCACAGAGTACCACGCGTTTTCGAACATCAGGATCCGGTCACCGACCCCAATGCCCAGGGCACCGCCGGAGGCTCCCTCACCGATGATCACCACGACGATCGGGACGGGGAGATGTGACATCTCGAACAGGTTGCGCGCGATCGCTTCGGCCTGGCCGCGCTCCTCGGCCTCGATGCCGGGATATGCTCCCGGTGTATCCAGCAATGTAATGACGGGTTTCTTGAACTTGGCGGCAAGTCTCATCAACCGGAGTGCTTTGCGATATCCTTCGGGATTGGGCATCCCGAAATTCCGGTAGAGATTGGACTTGGTGTCCCTCCCCTTCTGTTGGCCGACGATCATAACGGTCCGGCCTTCGAGTCTCCCAAATCCTCCAACGATTGCCCTGTCGTCACCGTGGTATCGGTCACCGTGGAGCTCGACAAAGTCTTCCG
The DNA here is from genome assembly GCA_016873755.1 of Ignavibacteria bacterium. Lineage (GTDB taxonomy): Bacteria > Bacteroidota > Ignavibacteria > UBA10030 > UBA10030 > VGWB01. Next base: position 5,777 of record VGWB01000009.1, read on the forward strand.
TCATCAAATTGATATAATCGAGCGTATACGGTCGATCGGGGTGGCGGGCAAGCTGGACCCGCTGCCAGCGTGTGAGACCAGAAAAGATCGATTCACGAAGTTGATTCACTCTTTCCTCAAGCTTTGTGATTTCATCAGCGATATCGAGGTTATCAGCGTACTTGCGCATCTCGAGGATTTTCTGTTCCAACTCGATAACTGGCTTTTCGAAATCCAGTACTAATTTTGCCATCGTCAGTTTCCTTTGTCTTCTGAGGATGAACGTACGGCTGCACGGCCCCTTGCTCGTGTCCCTTTCGGCGGAAGCACGTGTTCCTCCGGTCGATTCTGGAGAAGTTGAGGTCCGGCGGATCGTCTCCGTGACTGAAAGAAGGCCTTCAAGAGGATCTCAACATCGAGTGCGAGCGATTGATTCTTCGCGTAGTAAACATTGTACTGCTCGAGTTCATCCGCTGTGAGCGATCGGCTGCCCTGAAGCTGGGTAAGCCCCGTCAGCCCCGGTTTCCCCAGATACAGTCCTAGACGTGCGCGCTCGGGCTCCTTCTCGCGGTCGACATGAGAGGGTTGCTGAACTGCTCCGATCGGTGGACCAACCAGGCTCAATCTGCCGGCAAGAACGGCTGGCAGCTGCAGGATGAATACTGACGGCGATGTTCCTTTGAGGAGCTTTTTGAAATATACAAAAGGATACGCCGAAATCAAGAGCAGCAGAGTGAACCCGAGGTCAAAGGCTCGTTTGAGCAGGCGATTCGACGTTTTCTCGAGGTTATACGTGATTTGAACGAGTGGCAGTTCATCAAGCGAATCGACGCTTCCCTTGCCGATGATGACTTCAAGAGTGTTCGGTACGAGGTGAAAATTGACCGCATGCTCGCGCGTCCGATTGATGACGGAGAGGATGTCCGTGTACGACAGAACCTGCGTCGAGAAGATGACGTCGCTGATCTTCAAGTCATGAATGACCTTGCCGATGTTATCGATGCTACCCACGATCGACAGCCCCGCAATCTGATCACCGATTCGTCTCCGATTGAGGTCGACGAACCCGAGCACATCGTAGCCATCCCCGACCCGGCTGCGGAGGCGTCTCAACAGCTCCTGCGCAGATCGGTCCGTGCCAACGATCAGAGTGCGACGGCCAAAGATTGTCTTGCGCCCTTCTGCAACGCTTTTGCCCAGCGCGCGCAGTATCAGCCGCCACGACGGCAGGAACACGGTGCTGAAGAACCCTGACAGGATCGTCACCCCACGGCTGAACCCGTAGTCCTTGAAAAAGAAGACGAGGGCGGAAATGAAGATATAGCTCAGCAGCGTCGCAACGATCGTTCGACTGAGCGACATGCGCCGGTGTGTGTAGACACCGGCTGAGTACAGGCTCACGACGACGATCACGGCGGGAACGGTGTAGACGATCGGATAGGCGTGGACCGGCAACCGAAAGACCGTCCCAAACCACACCAGCTCTCCAAGTATGACACCCAGATCAACCAAAATGATGTCGATGAGCGCAAACCGCAGCGGCTTGAAAAAGGCCTTCAGCATGGCGAGTCGCCAAGAGACGCCGATGGCCAATCGCAGAAACAGGGCGAAGAGGTGCGAGCGACTCAGGTGTTTCCTCACAAAGAGGTGCATGGCCTCGTAGAACGTGCGTATCTCGTCGAGGTTGCTTCGCTTCGTGCTCTCTCCCTTATAGTGTATGATCTTCGTTAAATGCACGTAGTAGTTTTTCCATCCTGCCTGCTGGATCCGGTAGCACCAATCGAGATCCTCCCCGTACATGAAGAATGCCTCATCCAGCCCACCGACCCGCTCGTATGCCTCGCGGCGCACCATCATAAAGGAGCCACTGACAGCGTCGATCTCGTACGTCTCATCGGGACTCAGGTATGTCAGATTGTATCGGCCGAACAACCGGGTGTTCGGGAAGAGCGAGCTCAGCCCCGACATTTTTGTAAACGCAACCCAGGGAGTGGGGAAACTCCTCCTGCACGCCAACTGAAACGTGCCGTCCGGATTGAGGATCTTGCAGCCTGCGAGGCCCACATCCGGATTCTCATCGAAGAATTTGACCATCACCCGCAGCGTATCCTCTTGCACGAGCGTATCGGGATTGATAAGGAGGAAGTACTTACCCCGCGCACGCTTGAGCGCAAGATTGTTCGCCTTTGCGAAGCCCAGGTTGGTCTTGCTGGCAGTCAACGTCGCAGAAGGGAAACGCCGCCGGACCATTTCGACGCTTCCGTCATCCGAAGCGTTGTCGACAACGATGATTTCTCCCCTGACGCCTCTCATCGCCTTCTGCAGGGACACAAGCGCGTGATGAAGAAAATCACGCACGTTGTAGTTGACGATGATGATGGAGAGCTGCACAGAGCCACTATGTTGTCTCTTGCCACGCATGTAAGAATGTCACGCAAAGACGCAGAGCCGCAAAGAAAGCCCACAAGGCCCGCGATTTCTATTCTTCCTGAAGTCTGTTGACAATGCGCGTAATGCCATTATTTTGGCAATCTGATTCTCGGTCATTCCCCTTCCTACCATCCTTGGCGGCTTCGCGCCTTTGCGTGAGTCAATATCTCTTTCCTTTCACCAAGCTCTTGAACTTCAGCTTCCACACCATCCAGACAGCTTCATAGACAATATGCTTGGACATCTTCGATTGACCGACCCGTCGATCGACGAAGACGATGGGCAGCTCGAACAGGCGAAATCCCTTCCTCCATGCACGGAAGTTCATTTCAATTTGAAATGCGTACCCGTTCGAGTGTATTGCGTCAAGGTCAATGCTCTCCAGTACCCTGCGGTTGAAGCACTTGAAGCCGCTCGTGGCATCTTTCACCGGCATACCCGTCACAACGCGTGTGTAGACGTTCGCCCCGTAGCTGAGGATCAGCCTGCGCAGCGGCCAGTTCACGACGTTGACACCGGAGACGTACCGCGACCCGATAACGAGATCGTATTTCTCTGCTCGCGCGAGGAGGTTGGGGAGTTCGGCCGGGTCATGCGAGAAATCTGCATCCATCTCAAACACATAATCATAACCGTTCGCCAGCGCATACTTGAAACCTGTAACGTACGCCGTTCCCAGCCCCATCTTCCCCGGGCGCTCGAGCAGGTGGACTCTCGAATCCGCCTTCTGCAGCTCGCGAACGATCCCTGCGGTCCCATCCGGGGAGTTGTCGTCAACGATCAGCACCTCAAAATGCGTCCCAAGACCGAGAACCGTAGGGACTAGTTTCGGCAGATTATCCGCCTCATTGAAGGTCGGTATGACAACGAGACATCGTTTCATCTTTGTAACGGGCTCCTTGTGCAGGGGACGGATGAACAGTAAATGCTCTACCTGTCGAGCGCCTCTCGCACAGCCGCAACAATGTACTGCTGCTGTTCTTCTGTGAGTTCCGTATGCATGGGTAACGAGAGCACCTCTGACGCGGCCTGCTCTGTGACGGGAAGCGACACCTGGGGACTGCCTACCTGCACATAGGCCTGCTGCCGATGGAGCGGCACGGGATAATAGATCGCATGAGGCACCTTCTGAGCTGCAAGATGCTGCGCGACGCCATCCCGACTCTTCACACGTAGAGTGTACTGGTGAAAGATGTGCCGAGCATACGGAGCTTCGTACGGCGTGACGACACCGGCCCCCTCGAACAGCCTGTTGTAGGTTCTCGCTGCGCTCCGGCGTGCTTCGTGCCAATTCTCCAGATGCTTGAGTTTGACATTCAGGATCGCCGCCTGGAGAGTATCAAGCCGACTGTTCACCCCGAGGATCTCGTGGTAGTAGCGCTTCTTCGAGCCGTGCACGACGATCATTCGAGCTTTTCCAGCTACTTCGGCATCATTCGTCACAACCATTCCCGCGTCTCCGAACGCACCGAGGTTCTTACTCGGAAAGAAACTGATGCATCCCACCGTTCCTAGACCGCCGACTTTCTTCCCCTTGTATTCGGCACCCATCGCTTGTGCGACATCCTCGATGATCGGTATCCCGTGCTTTGCGGCTGTCTCGATGATGGGATCCATGTCCGCTGACTGCCCATAGAGATGGACCGGCAGGATGGCCTTCGTCTTCCTGGTGATCGCGGCGTCGATATGTCCGGGATTCAAATTGAATGTGAGGGGATCGATATCAACATACAGCGGCTTCGCGCCTAGGAAAACGATCGTCTCCGTCGTTGCGACGAATGTGAACGGCGTCGTGATGACCTCATCCCCCGGGCCGATGCCCAGAGCCATCATCGCTACCAGCAATGCATCCGTCCCGGACGCGCAGCCAACAGCGTATCTCGTGCCGAGATACGACGCGGCGGCAGCCTCGAATTCGCCGACCTCTCTTCCCAGAATATATTGGCCCGAATCGAGCACGCGGTGAACGGCCTCATCGATTTCAGGTTTGATCTTCTGGTACTGCGTGACCAGATCTACCATCTGCAGCTTCGGTGGATTCATCTTAGGCATGCCCTCTCCCTGTGATCATCACGTAGAAGGTATTAAAGAGTATTTTCAGATCCATTCGCCACGACATGTTCTCGATGTAGAAGAGATCGTACTTGAGCTTGAATCTTACGTCCTCGATCGACTCATCGTATTTATGCTTCACCTGAGCCCAGCCGGTGATACCGGGCCGTACCTTGAGACGGCGTTTGTAGAGTGGAAGTTCTGTCGCGAGCTTCTCGACAAAGAACGGGCGTTCCGGACGCGGACCGACTAGGCTCATGTCCCCGGTAAGCACGTTGATGAATTGCGGTACCTCGTCGATGTGCAGGCGACGAATGAATTTTCCCACTCTCGTCACGCGCGGATCCTTCTTTGATGCCCAGATGGGTCCCGAATGCTTCTCGGCGTCGGAGTACATGGAACGGAACTTAACCATCTTGAAGATTCTCCCGTTGCGACCCACGCGCTCCTGTTTGTAAAAGACCGGCCCCGGGGAATCGATTTTGATGAAGAGGGGAACCAGTATCCACAGCGGTAAGCCTACCAACAGAATGGCAGCAGCGACGGTGATATCGACGAAGCGTTTGAGCGATTCCTCCCAGGGCCTCATGATGTCAGGCATCACGTCGATCAGCGGAAAGCCGTAGATGGAGCTGATACGTGCTTGTCCGCTCACGATGTCATACATATCCGGCATGATCTTGAGGCCGACTTCAAACCCGTTGCAGGCGTTGATGATATCGATCAGCTTCTCATGCTCCGTCGAGTCGAGCCCAATCAGCAATTCCCTGATGTTGTACTGGCGAATCAGCGACGCCAGTTCGTCGATTGATCCGACAACAGGGACGCCTCGGTAGTCAACCCCCCTTGCCCTCTTCGCCGACGATGATTTTCGCACTTTCACGAACCCGACCACGTGGTAGCCGAGCGCCGGATACTTCATCACCATATCACAGAGTTCGTACGCCTTGTGTGACCAGCCAACGATGAACGTGTTGCGCGCCCCGATCCCCGCTTCCAGCAGCCGCCTCTGCATCGCGCGAATGCCCAGCCTGCCGACGCTGACGAAGAGAAACAAGAGGAACCAATAGGCCACGATCAACGCCCTGAGTCCGGGCTGCGTGCCTGTCGGCTCATCGTCGATGAAGACGAGGAAAAAGAGAACGAGTGCGCCGATGCCGGTCGTCCGAAAGAGCGTAATCAGTTCGTCCAGTCTGGATTGAGCGTACCACGATCGGTACAGGCCGAAGAACGCAAACAGCAGGAGCCAATACACGTAGACAGCGAACATCGGCAAGAGCAACTCCGGCTCGATAGGGTAGGAAAACCAGCCGCTACGGACCCGGAGCCAGAAATAGACCACGTAGGCAAGATTGATGGTAAGGAAGTCTAAAGCCAGAAGGAGAAGGCGCTCAGTCTTATATGACATACGTCATTCTCAGGAATGAACCGAAACCCTGCCGCGATACTTCCAGAACAAGTAAAGAATCCCCTTGAGATGCAACCACGAGAGCCGCGTGAACAGCTTGCGCTTTGTAACGCGCTGTTCGAAGTGGACAATGCTTGTCAGCGGAACATAGTATACCTTCCATCCGACCTTCTGCATCCTGAGACAGTAGTCAATATCTTCAGGCCCGTAGAAGATCTTGTCATCAAACAACCCGACCTCCTCCATAGCCGTTCGCCGGATGATCTGGCACGCGCCGATGACGTAGTCCACAGCGCGAACATCACACCGGTCCCATTCTGCCATTTCGTGATTTCTCAGTGTCTTGCTGTTGCGGGCGATTTTCAGGAAGTCGAAGCGGCGCAGAATCAAAGCCAGCGGTGTCGGGAACCGGCGACCGCTCGGCTGTACGATGTCGTTCGGGAACACCAGCTTGCAGCCGGCCAGTCCGGCATCCGGCGTCGCATCCATGAAGTCAACCAGAATCTTGAGAGAATTTTCCTTCAGCACCATGTCCGCATCAAGCGTCAGAACGTACCGACCGCGGGCAATCTTCAATCCCTGGTTCCGCGATGGCGCAACTCCCCTGTTCTGTGAGTTCCGAATCAGCGTGACCCGCGGGAATTTTTCCCGGACCACCTCCGAGGTTCCATCCCGCGAGTTGTTGTCTATCACGATGATTTCGTACGTGATCCCTTGCGTCCGCTGCAAAACGGAGAGCAGCAACTGCTGGAGCATCTCCTTCATTCGCCATGAGATAATGACAATGGAGATATCAATCATGTTCGACGGCTCGCATCAGCTTGGGAAGATCGCCATTCGCCAGCCCGCTGCGCAAAAGCCACGGCAATGCCACAACCGACCCAGAAGTGGGGTTCGAAGAGCTGATCCAGCGTGAGACTCATAAGTATGAACGAACAGAGCGAGGCCAGGAGGGCGAACGTGAGCACCTGTTCCGAACCGACTCGGGCCCGCAGCAAAGCTCGCGCGAGATAGAAAACCAGGACGCCGATAAATGTGAGACTCGGCACGAAACCGATTACGCCCGTCTCAGCGATAATCCGAAGAGCCGTGTTGTGGGCAGATCGACCAAGACCTGTGGACAGGTCACCTTCCTGATACGTATCAAAGGTCTTCTCAAACGCTCCGAACCCAACGCCCAGAACGGGATTTTCCTCAATCATGCGTCGGGTTACCCCCAGAATGGTAAGCCGCTGGCCAATGGATGCATCCTTCCCGCCCACGACCGATTCCACGCGACGAGACAATGTGAACAGATCGACGAGCCTCGAGCCCACATCGGTCGTCAAGACGACACCGAGTGCACCCACGAAGCCAATGAGGACAGCGAAGCCCACGAACCTCTTGGCACCCCGCTGGGAGAGGAGCATGAACGCCGCAAATGCCACAATGAGGACGGCGAGCACTGCCAGCGCCGAACGGGAAACGGTGGCAACAACCGTAACCGTCAGGATGGCGGTGGATCCCACGAAGGCGAGTCGGGCCGCGAGCCTCCTCGCCGCCAAGGCCAACCCTCCGCTGACAGCCAGCGCCATCAGTAGGTATGAGGCATAGTAGTTCACGTCTTCAAACAGGCTGAAGTACACCCGCCCCGTGAGAATTCTCACAATCGACGTGGAGGATGCCTCATAGATCCCATACATGCTCACGGCGGTTGCGACGAGCACAAGAACGCTGAGCAGCTTCCTGTAAAGCGCATCATCATTCTCCTCGCGCAGCAAGTAGTACACACCCGCTGCGGTCAGGGCACTTACAGCAAACTGGATCAGGGCTTTCAGACTTTCCGCCATCGCCGACGTACTGAGGAGACTCGGCAAGAAGAATAGCAGCATCGGGATCGTCAGGTGGAGTACGGGAAAACGCCCTATCATCATGAGATCGCGAACGACGATTCTCCAGAGGAAGAAGAGGAGAAACAACCCCGAGTAGATATCATAAAGGCCAAACCCGCCGAACGACTCAATACCGATCCCCGCATGTGCTAGAGGCAGCAACGCCACCAAGAGCACCAATCTCACTCGCGTGTTGACCGATGCGACAAGCACAGCGAGAGCGAGAAACCCGAGAGCAATGTGAAGCTCCTTTGCGAGGAATAAAGCGGCAAGTCCGAGCGCAGCGATGCCGAGCCCGAGACCCCACCGGGTGAGCGGCATCGGCAAGCCGATACGACCCGCGCGATGTGTGAGGTCACTGCTCATGCCGGAAAGCCCTTTTCAGTCTGGTGACCAACTGCTCTCTGCGGTTCAAGATCACCAGGAATGGTGAATAGAGAAGAAGGAACGCCAGACATTTCGCCACCATGAGCCCCAGTTGATCCGCTAGACTAAACCCTGTTGAACCTGGCAAAGCAAGTGAGACAGCAAATACCGCCACGATGCTGTAGAGACCGGGGACAAGCGTTTTCGCAAGAGCCCTACCGGTATCTGCGCGGCGTAGACCAAAGACGAGGCTTGTCCGAACATGCAGCAGAATCAGAAAGATGCCATACGAAAGGCTTGCTGCGATTGCGATTGCAGAAGGTCCCCGCCCCGTTGCAGCAGCAACAACGTACAGAGCAGCAGCAACAAGAACGGAGGCGGACTGCGTAGTAACGTACTCCCGGCGTCGCCCCAGCGCCATAAGTGCGTACAAGGGAAGGGGGACGGCGACGAGAAAGTACATCCCGTTGGACAAGAGCCCGATGATCGTGGTTGCACCCGTGAACTCCGGAAGGAGTGCCGCAATCAGGAACTCCGAGGTGAAGTAGATCCCGACGACCAGCAAAGGCGCAAGATAGCTTGTTACGCTTATTGCCTGTGCGTAGAGCGGGTACAGCGACTCAGCCTCGCCGGTCTCACCAAACGCTTCACTGAAGCGCGGATACAACACTGCCGTAATGGCTTGCGACCCGCTGATGGGAAGCTGAATGAGTAATGCCGCAAGCCCGTAGAGTCCGAGGTCTTTCTTTGAGAGCATCCACGACGCAGCCACGCGATCGAGGCTTATCATCAGAATGTACAGGAGTCCGCCGAGAAACAACGGAAACCCGACGACCGCGAGCTGCTTGGCGAGCGTGCTGTCAATCATCGGTCGGAATCGTCCCCAGTAGCGGCAAACAAAGAACGCACTCGTCGCTACGGAGGCAAGCAAAAAAGCGCCAAGCGCCCCCCACAGCTCGAACGCGACAACAAGACCACAGACCGCCAGCGTTCGAATCAACTCAAAGAACGATTCAACCTGGCTTGAGAGTATAAACTCCTTGTCCGTCCGAAGCACCATGAGGAAGAATCGATTCACCTGGTCGGAGAACAAGATCAGCGAGACAACTGCGAGCCCTATGCTCAGTTGCGGGGCCTGGATGAGACCGCTGAGACTCACCGCACCCGCCACGAAGACCCCAATGGACGCCAAAGCAATCACGCCGCCGTAGATTGTATCGGCCACCTGCAGCGCCCGCGTGTCTTCACGCCTCCCCCGCAGGAAGGGAATCTCCTTGTCTCCGGCGTGGCGAAGCCCCAGATGCAGCTGGTCCCCGTACATGAGCACCAGCGACAGGATGATCCAGTAGCCGTACTCCTCCGGGCCAAGGACTTTGGCCACCACCAGGTTGCGAACCGCGCTAAGACCAAGAAGGACATAGCGACTCGCTGAGAACAAGATCCCTTCTGCCAGAAGCCCTTTCCTCATACGATCAATGCCTACCCCTGAGAAGGTTCTTGTGAATCATGACCTGCCATTGAGCTTCTCGTTGAGTCATCGGTGACGAGCTCAAGGAACAACCTCTCGTACATCTGCGCAATCCTCTCCCATGAATGGTGCTCCAAGAACACCCGGTGCGCTTGCTGGGCCAGCAAGCGATAACGTCCCGGATCTCTCGTGAACTCTTCCATTTCGCTCCGCATCTGCTCGGGAGTCTGTACCACGCGCACGTATGCCTCATGGTCTCGCACGTTCCCCACCGCTGTTGTCACAAGTGGTGTCCGGGAAGCAAAGCTTTCGTACATGACGAGCGGCGAACATTCCACCTCCGATCCAAAGAGAAAGAGATCCGCCTCCCGGTATGCCGCCACGACGTCATCCCTCGAAAGCCCGCTGAAGAGCACCACTCTGCGGTCCAGCTTTTCGTTCATCCTGCACAAGGGAAAGCAGCTATACCATCCATGCCGATGTGGCCGCTCTCCAATCACAACCAGTGTGCAGTCCTTGTTCTGGAACCTTCGAAAGGCTTTGAGGACGAAGAGATGTCCCTTGTCGAAGTAGTGGTTGGAAACCATCAGGAACAAGCACGGCGTTTCAATACCATGCTTACTTTTGAATCCCGGCGTCGCCCGCTCAAACTCCTCCTGCGACGCCCCGTTGGGAATGATCACGGCCTTGCCTTCAAGCCCATGAGTATCTCCGAACTCCTTGTCTTGATACCGCGCCGAGGTGTAGACAAGACGATCGTAGTTGACAAGGTAGCGTGGAAGTTGCCGGAAATACTCGCGATATCGCCGATGATGAAGTCTGGAGTATCCAAGCGGTGCTAGAATCTTCTTTGCCCTCATCCGGCCCAGCTCGGGCAAGACGAGATCAGTCGTCCAGGTTTGCGCGGCGTAGTTGAAGATCACGTCGAATTCAAACTCGCGGATAAAGCGGAGGTAGTCTTCTCGAGCGCCGCTGATCCCCTTCACGGCGTTGCCGCGGACATCGAACCCTCGTACCGCCACGCCGTTGAGTATCTGTTCCTTGCGGCGCGGATCGCTCGACGTTGCCACCGTCACCGCGTGCCCGCGACGAGCAAGCCGTTCGGACAGTTGCTTGACAACCTCCTGTGCGCCCCCTTTCGACGGCTCATAGAACTCAACCGTGAACAGGAGTTTCATTCTATTTCATGAGCCCCACGATGCGGAGGATCTCGTTGATCCGGTGTTCGTATGTGTGCTCTCTGAGCGTCCGCTCATAGCCTGCTCGGCGTATCCGTTCGCGCTCTTCTTCATGAGTGAGATAGAATCGCGCCTTATCCACCAGCTCATCAAGATCCCGGAACACCTCGATCTCCTTTCCTGAAGCATAGTATTCCTCGAGCTGCTCTGCGTTGCCCGTCAGGAGGAATCCTCCCGTGCCCGGGATCTCGAAGTTCCTCCCTTTGATCTGGGGCCGCTGCCGCCGCAGCATTGTCGACACCGTATCACGAATCTCTCTTAGTGAATTCAGAAGAATTGTGTTATCAGCGCGACGTTTGAGCACAATTTTCGCCACAGGCTTCCAACCGAAGGAGATGGATGACTCGGTGAAATTCAGATTGACCTTGCTCCGCGAAAAGATTTCGAGCATCCGCCCATGGCTGACCCGCCCGTTCGACCAGCCTCGACCCCAACAATCCACGTGAACGCCCCGCGCTGACACATAGTCGATCGACTTGCGCCTCGAGGAGTGGGCCTGCCCCACGAAACTCACGTCGTGCGTGGGCAGCCCGCTGACGGGTTGGTAGCGAAAATGGTTGCACGCCCACTGCGTCTTGATCACCCCTGGGTGACCCAGGCGCCGATATCTCTCCGCGGAGAGCGCATCGGTCGTGGCAACCCAATGGAAGCAAGGAGCAACGTGCCGTGAGAATATGTCGAATCTCCAGTGGTCGTCGCAAAACCAGTTGAGCGTCCTCGTGCGCTCCGATCGAGTAATCGTGCGAAGGGTCTCTTTCTCGATCTCGTCGGTGAAGAGGACGAAGAAGCAAAGATGTGGTCGAAGTTCATCGATAGTGGCAGTGAGCTTCGCGCTCATTCCCCGCCGCCCCAAGCTCCTGAGTAATACGTCGAACGCAAAGTCGTGCGCTTCGACGTTCTTCATCCGGCTGAGCGTTTCAAAGAAGCTCTCATATTCGAAGCTCAGTCCCCGCCGCGGGTCACCGTAGTCATGTTTCAGCCCAACATACAGAACGCGAATCGCATCCATGGCTTCTTAACCTCGAACAGTCACTCCCCGCTGGGTCCGGCGTATCTGGTCAGCCACGACCAAACGATATATGCGGAAGAGCGGTGTTCTCAACGGACGGGAGTGGAATGACCGTCCCGCTTTGCCCTTCGCTTCGGGATTAGTCGGAACCATCCCTTCGCGAGGCGCTGGTAGTCATCGGGTCGAGCCTCGCGGATGGTTTCGAGGCGTTCGGCCACGAACGCAAGTGCGGTACTGGTGAGGAGCGAAATGAAGAAGAACACGAGGACAATGATTCTCTTCTTCGGGCGGTATGGAAGCTCGGGAACGACTGCCCTGTCCAACACCAGGAGTGTCGGCGTGTCGCGCTCCTCCTCGATTCTGGCTTGCTGCACAAGCGGCTGGAGGCTTTCAAAGAGCCGCAGCTGGTTCTCGTACTCCCGGTAGACGGGATTGTTCTGTTCAGTGACGCCGGCAAATCCATGCTCCTTCTGGTACTTTTTCAGCTCGGCTTCGGCCTTTCTGAGATCCGCCAGACTCTCGTTGACGCGTGCCTCCAGGAATTTTCTGTTGCTTTGTGCTTCGCGGTTCGCGAGCTCCCTGTTGTGTTCATCCAGAAGCTGGACGAAATAGTCTGCCATCGCAGCGGACCGAAATGCATCCTTATCCGCCACATCGACGCGCAGTGTTCCCTCCTCACTGACCCTGAAATCAACGTTCGACACGAGCTCCTCCACAGCATCGCTAACGGAGTTGTTCCTGACCTGATACACCCTCACCAGATCGAATCTCGCAACGACCTGCTCGAGCAGCGGGCGGCTCTTGAGAACCGCGATGTAGCTGTACAGGTCGGGAGATTGACCGAGCGAACCAAATCCGCGCAAGGGATTCAATTGCCGCAAGAGCGTTGAGGAGGAGAAGGATAGCCCGGAGAGGATGTTCTGATTCTTCGGCGGCAGAATTGTTGTGTGAGACTGATACCACTTGGGGAGCAGGAAGCTCACCCCGGCCGCGATGCCCGTCACCACGATAACATGCGTCATGATAAACCACTTCCACCGGCTCAACACCAACAGTGAATCAAAGAGACCCGACCGTGCTGCTGCGGTTTGTTCTTGTTCCATACGAAGGCGACCTCGAATGTGTAATTGCCTGGTCTATGAGCTTCACACGACAGCTTATTGGCGCGAGACCTGGATCGCAAGGATCACCGCCGTCGCCAGAGCGGCTGTCGCAGAAATCACATCCCTGAAGACGGATATGTAATGGGAGAAATCACGAATCGGCTTCTTCGGCACCCAGATCTGATCGCCGACTTCGATGCTCGTTTTCTCCGGCTCGATCCACTCGAGCGTTCCCTTCTTGATGATACGCGCATCGTCAGCAATCGCCAGCTCAGAGAAGCCGCCCGCGCGCTGGATGTAATACGCAAAACCAGCGCCCGGGACGTGCGGAACGTAGCCCGGATTCGCCACCTGACCCTGGACAAGAACCGTCCGATGGTTAGCGGCAATGTAGACGACATCCTCGTGACGAAGAAAGATGTCCTGTGTCGTATCTTGTCCCTCGATCAACTTGACGAAATCAACAATCACGGGGTGGCGTGCGAGCTTGATGTCAAGGGAGAAGTACGCGCTGTCCGCAGAGGTGATCTGTTGAGAACGAAGGTGACGCAACAGCTCGAGCTGCGGATCGAAAAGGTCCTTCATCCGATCATCTTTCCTCATAAGCACAGAGCCGTTGAGCAACGCGTTGTCAGTCACACCGCCTGCGTCGGCCAGGATCTTTGAAAGCCGCGTGCTGCTCCGGCTGATCGGATAGATGCCGGGCACCTTCACCTCCCCCGCGACGAAGACGGTGTAGTTCTTCCTTTCATCCGCAACGGACTTGACCAGGATGCGGTCTCCGCGTTGGAGACCCGTATAGGGAGCTTTCATCCCGGGCGCTTCCTTGAGACTCACGGCAATCTCTTCCACCCCCTCCGCGTCCTTGTCGAGTCGAGAGATGATGACCCGTCCAGAATCAGCCGATTTCGTGAGACCCTGAGCCAGTTGGACAATATCGAGGAGGTCGTCACCCTCAACAAACTCGTACCGGCCAGGCGCATTCACCGCACCATAGATGGCCACGAACTCCCTTGCCAGGTTCCTCTCGGGAACAAGGATGACGTCTCCGTCGAGCAAGAAGGGGTTGTACCGATCTTCGCCGGTAGCATAGAACTTGGGAATGTCGACATGCAGTGTGTCTCGAGTACGACGAATCAGAGTGATGTTGCGCGTCGAGGCACGTTCATAAATCGTCGCGGCGTAATTGACTTTCGGCAGGTTGACCGCCTCAATGGGTGCGAGGGGATCCGACGCTTCGGGAGGGATGACTGGCATAGCCGCCGTGGGCGTTGGCGACACAGAGCTGGCCCCGTCGATCAGTACCTTTTCAACCCGGTCGATCGGGCCGGCGATGTATTGCCCTTGTTTCAGCACAGCGCCGCGTAAGGTCACAATGAAACTCCTGGGCTTCAACAACGCCACGGTGATGTCACCGACTGGGTACTTCTTCCGAATCATCTCGTGCACCTGCTGTTTCACGTCGGTGAGACGGCGGTTCTGTACATCGGCATCGCCGACGGTGGGCACGATCAAACGACCTTCAGGCGTCACCGGCACTGAAAAGCTCAGGATCGTCGGTCCCGACACAGCGATTTGGAAGATATCCGAAGGTCCGACAATGTATGCCGAAGGGTCGATCGGGCCTTCCATGGGAAATCCTTTCAGAGCCTCAATGGTTCTTTGGTCCCGGTCAATCATGCTCTGGATCGCGCGCGACTCCAGCGACTTGTCGAGAAGTCCGGATCTGTCAAGCACCTGCGAAACGAGCGAAGTCACACTCCACATCGTGCACAGGCACATCATTGCGAAAAGACGTGAAACCATGGTGTAACGCTCTCCTTAGGTCTTGTCTCTTAATATCGCAGCAATTCGTTCAGCCGCGTGTCCATCCCAGAGCTCAGGGATTCGCCCTTTTTTGAGCTGGCCATCCAAGATCTCGAAGCTTCTACGGACGATGAGACCAACATCCAAACCGCAGAGTTGATTCGTGCCGATTTCCACTGTGATCGGGCGTTCGGTGTTTTCCCGGAGAGTCAGACACGGAATGCCCAGAAACGTGGTTTCTTCCTGGATTCCCCCCGAGTCGGTCAATACGAGCTGTGCCTGCTCCATCAGATTCAGAAACTCCAGATACCCGATCGGCTCGGACAGGCGAAGATTCTCGATCGCGCTCGATCGTTCCGCAAGCTTCAATTGCTCGAGCATCTTTCGAGTACGAGGGTGAACCGGAAAAATGATGGTCGTACGAGGGGACAGGCGCTCAAAAATCGTCAGAATCTTTTCGAGGCCCTCACGGGTGTCGACATTGGTCGGCCGATGCAGGGTCACGAGCGTAAAGGCTCGCGGTGCAACACTGAATTCGTTTGCCACGGAAAGTCGTTTTGCCTTCTCCCGATATCGAACCAGCGAGTCGATCATCACGTTACCGACAAGGTAGATCTTGCCTATGTCGATACCTTCCCGCTTCAAATTTGCCACGCCGCTCGGCTCCGTCACGAAGAGAAACTCCGAGACGGCATCTGTCAAGAGACGATTGATCTCTTCGGGCATTGAACGGTCAAAACTCCGTAGCCCCGCTTCGATATGCGCGACCGGAACACCCGCTTTCACGCTGACAAGGCTAGCGGCCACGGTTGAGTTGACATCTCCGACCACCACGACGAGATCCGGCCTCTGAGCTTCAAGGACTTTCTCGAGCTCGACCATGATCTTTGCGGTCTGCTGGGCATGAGAGCCGGAGCCGACCCCCAGGTAGAAATCGGGATGGGGCAACTCAAGATCGTCAAAGAAAACTTTTGACATCGTCTCATCGTAGTGCTGTCCGGTATGGACGATGAGGTGACGGATGGTATCCCCGTACTGCTGCAATGCTTTGTGCAAAGGAGCCACCTTCATGAAATTCGGTCTGGCTCCGACAACGCTGAGTATCGTCTTCAATCCCGTTCTTTCAAGCCATCAGGTCTGCTTACGCGCGTTCCGTATCTGTCGTTTGGCCAAAGCCCACCGCCTGCTGCCTCCTCCCTACTCCTTGCTGGTCATTCCTCGCTCCCCATACATCATCTTGTAGTACTGCTGATATTCTCCGCTTACGATCCGTTTCCACCATTCCTCGTTACGACGGTACCACTCGACAGTCTCGACAATTCCCTCGTCGAACGGCTTGCGGGGGGTCCATCCAAGCTCACGATCCATCTTGCCTGCATCCATGGCATAGCGACGGTCATGTCCGGGCCGGTCCTCGACGAACTGTATCAACGATTCAGGTTTGTTCAGGTGCTTGAGAATGCGTCGGACAACATCGATGTTTCTCAGTTCCGTGTTTCCACCAATGTTGTAGGTCTCGCCGTCCTTGCCCTCGTGGAGGACAAGGTCGATGGCCGCACAGTGATCGTCCACGTGGATCCAATCGCGGATGTTGCCGCCGTCCCCGTACACGGGGAGGGGCTTATCGGTCATCGCGTTGAGGATCATGAGGGGGATGAGCTTCTCCGGGAATTGGTAAGGGCCGTAGTTGTTCGAGCAGCGGGTGATCATGATCGGCAGCCCGAACGTGTGGTGGTACGCGAGCGCCAGAAGATCTGCGGAGGCTTTGCTCGACGCGTACGGGCTGTTCGGATGTAGCGGCGTGGATTCCACGAATTTCCCTTCGGGACCAAGCGAGCCGTAGACCTCATCGGTCGACACCTGAAGAAATTTCTTCAACCGGTGCCTCTTCGCTGCCTCCAACAGCACTCCCGTCCCTTCGACGTTCGTCCTTACGAACTCTATTGCCTCGAGGATGCTTCTATCCACGTGTGATTCCGCTGCAAAGTTGACAATCGCATCGACATGGTAACGCTCGAGTATCTCGTAGACGAGCTGAGCATCGCAAATGTCGCCCTGCAGAAACGTGTGCCGCAGGTTTCCTTGGATCTCCGTCAGGTTCTCGAGGTTTCCGGCATACGTCAACTTGTCAAGATTCACGATGCGGTATTCGGGATACCTTCGCAGCATGAACATCACGAAGTTGCTGCCAATGAATCCTGCCCCCCCTGTCACAAGAAGCGTCATACGGGAATCTCACTCGATGTGAAACGGGTTTGCTGGATCGTCTTCGTGCCGGATTTCATCCACAGGGTTCCTCCGCCCTTCTCCAGCATACAGGCGGTTTGGCACATTGATGGACCATCCGTCTTTCGGGCCGACATTCCTATAGGCGTGCACGACGCCCGCAGGTATGATGACGGAGCACGGCCGATCCGCGCCGGCTTCAAGGACCATCCTCCTGCCGTACGTTGGTGACTCTTTCCGATTGTCCCATAAATAGATTTGAAATGTGGAAGGACCCAGGAAGCAGAAGAAATCGGCCTGCTCGCGGTGTTCGTGAGGACCTCGTACGACTCCGGGTCGGGTAGACGAGAGATATCCCATCACCGGCAGAAATTGCCCGCTCACCTCATCAGACCGATAGAGTTCCATCAGCCAGCCGCGATGATCGGAATGCTTCACGAGCTGGCGAACGATCACTCCCTCGATTGGCCCATCCTGAAAGCGCATGGCATTTGCTCTTAAGCAGACGAATTTACGAAACAATGCGCGAATACGAAAGGCGGAAATGCCCCGACAAGACTCTTAAACAGCAATACATGCACTATGGAAAAAACCGAAACGGAAAAACAGCGACAGGTCTAATCGTGCGGTAACAAGAGGTAGGGAAGCGTTGAATCCAGTTGTTGGTTATCAGTCCAACAATATGGTAACAAAATTCCGGGCCAGAGTCAACCCGCACTGCGATGGTCTGCTGATCGTGCTCACATGCGGTCCGGCGCCGTAATTCCAAGGATTTTGCAGCCATTTGCCAGGACAATTTTCGATGCGAGGCACAGGGCAAGCCTTGCCATCGATAGCTCCCGCTCCTGCGTGACAACTCGATGCTCGTGATAGAACTTGTGGAACGCCGTGGCGATATCGTGCAGGTAGCTGGTGAGTCGCTGCGGCTCGAAGCTGAGGCCGGCAGATTGAATGGTCTCGGGGAAATCAAGAAGAAGCTTGACAAGCTCGATTTCTTCCGGCTGCTTCAGAAGATCAAGCTTTAACCGCGAAGCATCTGCATCCGCCGCGGGCTGAGGAAGCCCTTCGCTTTCGGCGAAGCGCAGGATACTGGCGATCCGCGCATGCGCATACTGGACATAATAAACGGGATTCTTCTCCGATTGCTCCTTCGCAAGGTTCAAGTCGAACTCCAGATGACTCGACACCGAGCGCATCAGGAAGAAGAAACGCACTGCATCGGGGCCAACCTCGTCTATCAACTCATCGAGGGTAACAAAATTTGCTGACCTCTTGGACATTTTGACTTGCTGGCCATCCCGGAAGAGCGTCACGAACTGATGAATGACAACTTTGACGTTCTCGGCGTCGTAGCCGAGCGCCTTGACTCCCGCGAGCACATCGGGAATGGTCGCGATATGGTCCGCTCCGAATATGTCGACAACAAGCTCAAAACCCCGGCGGAACTTTTCGCGGTGATAGGCAATGTCGGGCAGCCGGTACGTCGGTTCACCCGTGCTCTTAAGCATCACGCGGTCCTGTTCAAGGCCGAGCGCGGTTGCCCGGAGCCACACGGCTCCGTCCTTGTCGTAGGCGAGCCCCTTCGCCCGCAACTCCGAGATCACCTCCTGAATCTTGCCGCTCGTATACAGCGAGTCCTCATTGTAGAAAACATCAAACACCACGCTCATGCGGGCGAGAACTTTCTTAATACCGTCGAAGAGGATTCTCTCGGCGACGGTCTGGCACAGACGGATCGTTTCTTCCGTCTCGGACACCAGCAGAGACTCCCCCCTCTCCGCCTTCAAATGTTGGGCGATATCCGTTATGTAATCTCCCTGGTATCCATCTTCAGGAAATGGATAGGAAGCATCGAAGAGCTGGCGATAGCGGGCATAGGTCGATTCCGCGAGCAGCCGCATTTGGCGGCCGGCATTGTTGTAGTAGTACTCACGCGTGACGTCATGGCCGGTCCATTGAAGAAGGCTGGCAATCGTGTCGCCGATGGCCGCCTGGCGACCGTGGCCCACGCTGAGAGGACCCGTGGGATTCGCACTGACGAACTCGACCTGCGTCTTTTTCCCCCCGCCAATCGTCGATCTGCCAAACTCCGATCCCTCACGAAGGATCGTAGCCAACTGATGCGTGAAGAACCGTTCTGTGAATCGGAAATTGATGAACCCCGGGCCAGCAACTTCGACGGCGGCGACATCTTCGGGATCGATCGTCATGGCGGAGACGATCTCCTGCGCTACAGTCCGGGGATTCTTGCCCAACGACCTGGCCAGCAGCAAGGCCACGTTTGTCGTGATGTCGCCGTGGGCCTCCAGGCGCGGCTTCTCAAAGGTGAGGCGGACCCCGCCGTCGTATTTCAGCGTCTCGAGCGCGGCCGCAACTTTTTGAGCCAGATAGCTTTTCATTCCATTATCATGCCTTACCGTGGCGCCTTTTTCTCTCTCGGACCCCAGACCCGGGAACCGATCTAGCCCGTAGAGTGATCCGCGCATGTGGGTGAGTGACCCGATCATGCACGGCAGTGCTTTTGGCATCGCCCCACAACCGCTCGAGGTTGTAGAACGACCGGGCTTCTTTCTTGAAAACGTGCACAACGACATCGACATAATCCAGCAACACCCACCTGAGGGCTCGGAAACCTTCCGAATGCCACAATCGCGCCCCGATTTGCTCTGTCCCGTCGCGAACCGCATCGGCAATCGCTTTCACCTGAGTGTCGGAATCCGCTGAGCAGATAACGAAGAAGTCAGTCGGCGCACCCAACTTCCGGAGATCCAACATGACGACATCCGCGGCCTTCTTGGAGAGGGCAAAATCAGCAATTCGTTTTGCGAGCGTTCTCGAGGTCAAGAATGAGTCCTCCAATCGGTCATTGCATGGGTTTGAGGGAGCGAAAGTCCTTTCCGATCACGACGGTCACGTCGAGGTACCTGTTCCGGTCGATCTCCTGGACAACGCGTTGGTCGGAGACTCCGAGTGCCCGAGCGACCTGATGTGCGGCCTGCATGTTTCCCGCACGGTCGATCACACGGGTGAAGGCGAGATCTGATTCCCGATAGTTTCCTATTTCCACAACGTCAAATCCCCGGGCACGCAAGTAATCCGTGAAACGCTGGCTCAGCTTCGGAGTTCCCGTCGCATTGAGCACATCGAGCTGAATCACGTGGGTTCTGCTCCCCTGCATGATCTCAGGCTCTACCGGCGGATCGATGAACGCGCGATACACAAACGAGTACGCGAGAATCAGAACGACGACACCAAACCCGACGAGAGCTGCGCTGCCTGTCAGTCTTTTCCAGGCACTCGGACTTCTTTTCGATCGTTTGGGAGAAGTGTCGCGAGCGCCGCTCAGCTCTGGCTGCTCGGCGTCGCTGCGATTCGGACGGCTGGTATCGGTCATGCGGCGTCAACAAAAAAAACCGAACAGGCGCCCGCTTCCCTCGGGCAGGCACTGCTCGGTTTCACAAAACGACAATTGATCAACAGCCACAAATCAGCGTTTATCTTCCTCGTATCGGTCGATCCCATTGAAAAAATTATAGGAGCGGTAGCTATTCCCCAACCAATAGAGCGGCGGCAGCTGGCGGTATTCAACATGGAACAGGGTATTCTTCCAAGGCCTGTAGTTCAGTTCTGCCCGGCTCAGGTACAACCCACCCAGATCCTGCTGGAATTTGCTCCCAAACGAACTGAATGGGGAGTGCATCAAGCTTATGTCAGCCCGAATGTCCAGCGCATCGGAGAACTTGTACATCAGGCTGTTTGTGTAGACTCCGAGCGAAAGACCCTGACCTCCGAACGACTGGTACGACAGGGAAAAACTGTGATGCATCGAGAGCTTGTTGGGATCAAACCACCCAAATAGCAGCCTTCCCTCATCCGGACGAATGATGGATTCAGTCACACTTGGTTTCGGCTCGACCTTCGCTTTGAACTGCGCCAAGGCAGCAGAGGTACACAGCAGCAGCGCAACATTCGCATAGACAACCATTCTCCTCATAGCTGTTCCCTCCAATTGATGGGCTCGAACCATCAGAATGATACTCAATTGCGAATTGATTGTCAAGAACCACGGGGCGGGTTTGACGTAGCTCCCTGCGCGACACGCGACTCCAGAATGATTCGCGCCTGGTCAAGCTGCTGGACAGTGTTGATTCCGTGGATTTCCTCAACTTGCTGGGCACGCAATCCTGAAACCAGCCAATGATGCTTCCAGAAATACCCGAAGACGTCCGTGAGATAGTACTCGTTTTGCACGTTGTGTGGAGTAATATGGTGCAATCCCTCGAACAGCTTCTTCTTGTCAAACAAATAGATGCCCGAATTGATTTCCCGAATCCGACGAACCTCTTCCGAAGCATCCCGATGCTCGACGATTTGACGGACTGAGCCATCCGGATTTCGGATAATGCGGCCGTAGCCGGTCGGGTCGTCCATCATCGCCGTGAGTATCGTTGCCACCGCACGGGCGCTGAGGTGATGCTCAATCAACCTCCGCATCGTGCACTGTGTGAGGAGAGGAACGTCGCCTGAAAGGACAAGCACGGTTCCGTCAAAATCCGCGAGTGCGTCCTCGGCTTGCAGGACGGCGTCACCGGTTCCGAGCTGTGGTTCCTGAGCCACGCACCGGGCGTCGGGATGCGACACGCTCAGGTAGTTGGTCACCAACTCGCGCTGGTGTCCAACGATGACAATAACCCGCGACGCCCCCAGCGCATACGCGAGATCCGCAACGTAGTGCACCATGGGCTTACCGTTGAGCTCATACATCACCTTCGCGCGGGTCGGATCTTTCATCCGTTTTCCATGTCCCGCTGCCATGATCAAAGCGGCAAAGCTGCCTGTTGCGTTCCCTTCCGCGTTTGTTACCATTTGGGCTTCGTGATCAAGAAATTGGTATAGTCATGTTGTCGATCAAACGCGTCGAGCCAAACCAAACAGCCAGAGCGATAAGAACCGACGGCGGCTCGAGCAGCTCAGTCTCCTGGAATGACGCGGGGCGAACAAATGCGACATAGTCGATCTTGGCGGGCGCCGCATCAGCAAGCAGAGCAAGCATCTGGGATCGGATATGCGCCGCCGATCGTTCTCCCCGCGCGATCAACATCTCCGCGTGTTTGAGTGCCCGGAAGAGAGCGGTCGCCCGCAAGCGTTCATCCGCACTCAGATAAACGTTGCGGGAGCTCAACGCAAGTCCATCCTGCTCACGAACCGTGGGTCCGACAAGGATTTGGACATCGAAGTTCAGTTCGCGTGCCATCTTCGTGACAAGGAATGCCTGCTGTGCATCCTTCTGCCCAAAAACTGCAAGGTGCGGCTTCGTGGTGTTAAGAATCTTCGCGACAACAGTGGTGACGCCGCGAAAATGTGTTGGTCGGAATTTGCCTTCCAAGACCGCTGAAACCCCCTCGACATCTACAAAGGTCGCGGATCCGTCGGGATACATCTCCTTGGTATCTGGACAAAATAAGGTGTCTGCGCCGGCCTCAGCTGCAAGCTTCAGGTCTCGATCAAGGTCACGGGGATAGCGCTCGAAGTCTTCCGTCGGGCCAAACTGTGTCGGATTGACGAACAGAGTTGCGATTACGGTGTCACAGTGTGAACGGGCGAGCCGGACGAGGCTGAGATGGCCTTCGTGGAGATAGCCCATCGTCGGGACAACCCCAATGCGCTTCCCCCGCGCGCGCAGTAACTCAGCCACCGCCTGCATCTCGGCAACGTGCTGGATGACTTGCATACTCAGATGATCCTGGTGCTGAATCCGGATCTCAGGCCAAGGTGGAATGGCCGATGGATCACTCCTGGAACATCCTCAAGAGCTTAGTGATGGTCTCTCGCAATTCCTTCCGGTGGACAACGACATCCACAAATCCTTTCTCCTGCAGGAACTCCGCGCGTTGAAAGCCTTTCGGGAGATCCCTGCCGATGGTCTGGCGAATGACGCGGGGCCCGGCAAACCCGATGAGCGCACCCGGCTCGGCGATGTTGACGTCTCCCAGCATCGCGTAGCTGGCAGTAACGCCACCGGTTGTCGGATCGGTCAACACCGAGACGTAGGGAATTCCTGCGTCCGAAAGCTGAGCAAGCTTTGCGCTTGTTTTCGCCATCTGCATGAGCGAAAAAGCAGCTTCCATCATTCTCGCACCCCCGGTGGAAGAGATAATCACCAGCGGGGTCTTTTTCTTGAGCGCCCGGTCTATGGCACGCGCAACTTTCTCCCCGACCACCGAGCCCATGCTCCCACCAATAAACGAGAAATCCATGCAGGCAATGACGATGGGAATGCCGTTGATCTTCGCTGTGCCCGTTCGAACGGCCTCGTTCAGCCCGCTCTTACGCATCGAATCCTTCAGCCGATCAGCGTAGCGCTTGGTATCAACGAAATTGAGAGGATCGACAGACCGCATCTTGGCATCCGTTTCTTTGAACGATTTCGGATCCAGGAGCAGGTTGAAATACTCCTTGCTCCCAATGCGGAAATGATAGCGGCATTTCTGACAGGTATAGTAGCTCTGCTCGAGTTGCTTCCGGTGGATGATCTCACCACAGCCCTCGCATTTGGTCCATTGGCCGTCGGGGATGTCTCGCTTTGGACCCTCGGATACGATGTTCACTTTCGAGCGTCTGAACCAGGCCATGAAATTCTCCTTAAGTAGTCCCCCCGGTTTGTTCCTTCGCTACGACACGGGCGATCCGCGAACGACGAAGTCCTTGAGATACAGCGGCTCGCTGGACACGAGGTTTGCAGATTCCCCCTTGAGCGCCTTCGCGCGCCCGACACGGGCAACAACGGAGCCACGACAGAATTGGTGCACATGCTCAACCAACGAGCCTCCTCCCCCTCTGCTCACCCGCTCTGTTGAATCGGTGACGACAAGCGTCCTGCTATCACCCTCGGCGACGCGTACCACCTGATCAGCTTTCAAAATACCTAGAGGCTCGACCAAGCGAACGCCAGTCGGTGTGACTGCGTACTTGGACACGTAGAACTCGTCCCTCTTTGCATCGATCGCGACGACCACGCCGGATATGTCAGGGTACCGTTCCCGGGCCGCCTCGGCGATCGCCTCGAATGTCGGAACAAGAACGAGCGGCGTTCGCAGCGTGAAGCACAACCCTTTCGCCGTGCTGAGACCGATGCGCAGGCCGGTGAACGATCCGGGACCTTCCGAGACCGCGACGGCGCCGACGTCGGTCAACGAAATTCCCGCTTCAGAGACAACCTCCTGAACGAGCGTGAGGAGCTTTTCCGAATGAATGTGCGACTCAATGAGCGAACGCTCAATGGCCGGCCTCCCCTCGAGAGAGAGCCCTGTCG
Organism: Ignavibacteria bacterium; assembly: GCA_016873755.1. GTDB lineage: Bacteria > Bacteroidota > Ignavibacteria > UBA10030 > UBA10030 > VGWB01. The sequence continues at coordinate 30,045 of VGWB01000009.1, forward strand.
CACAGACAGCCGTCGACGTCTCGATACCCAGCACGGTCATGACAGCCCTGCGCGCCTTTCCCCGTCCGGCTGCAAGGCTCCGCCTGCGACCCTTGCAATCTCGATCCGTCGTTCATGTTCAGCAACCCCGTAGCTGAGATGCACATCGTACCGCTCAACTGGAAGAAGATCGCTGAGGAGCTCGGCCCACTCGATGAGGCAAATAGCGTCGCCATAGAAGAACTCTTCGAACCCGATGTCGTACACTTCCTCCAGTGATTTCACGCGGTACAGATCAAGATGGTAGATGAGCAGTTCGTCGCCCCGGCTGTCTCTTCCTTCATATCGATTGAGAATAACGAAGCTTGGGCTGGTCACCGGATTTCGGGCGTGGAACGCCTCGCACACTCCCTTGACAAATCGAGTTTTTCCGGTCCCCAGTTCTCCCGAGAGGGCGACGACGTCCCCTCGCTTCAGCGTCGCCGCGAAGGACCTTGCTGCATCGATCGTCTCGCGTTCTGAAAAAGTTATGATCTGTTGCTCCAAGGGACAGAGAGCTTATCTCGGCACGAGCTTGACGACAGGAAGCATCATCTCTTCCATCGAGACTCCGCCGTGTTGGAAACTGTCACGATACTGGCTGAGGTACTTATGATAGTCTGTCGGATAGACGAAATAATAGTCTTCCTTGGCCAGAATGTAGTTGGTTGTTACGCTCTCGCGCGGAAGCTTGAAATCCGCGGGATACTTCACAAATATGGCTTGACGTTCGTCGACACGGAGGTTGCGGCCAAACTTGTACCGGAGGTTTGTCGACGCCTCGCGGTCGCCGATGACCTTCGCCCCGCGGAGACAGCGAACACTACCGTGGTCCGTTGTGACCAGGATGGTCGCATTCCTCTGCGTGGCGAGGGACTTGAGCATATTGAAGAGCGACGAATGCAGGAACCAGGAGCGGGTGAGAGACCGATATGCTGCCTCATCGGGCGCGATCTCCTTCAGCAGGGGAGAATCGGATCTTCCGTGGGCCAGCATATCGACGAAATTGACAACGACCGCTGTGAGCTTGCTCCTGGTGTAGGACAGGATGTTCGACTCGACCTGCCGACCGAATTCCGCATCAAGGATCTTGACGTACTTCGACTCCGGCTTCAGCTGGATCCGTTTCCGCTCAAGGAGCTTATCGAGGAGTTGATGCTCGTTCCTGTTTCGACTGTTGTCGTCATCCTCGCCCGCCTGCCAGATTTCCGGAAACCGCTTCTCCAGGTCGATCGGGAAGAGGCCGCTGAAAATCGCATTGCGGGCGTACGGCGTCGCGGTCGGCAGGATGCTGCAGTGAAAGAACCGCTCGACGGCGTAGTAGTCGGCCAAAAGGCGCTCCATCACGAGCCATTGATCCAGTCGGAGGCAATCGATAACAAAGAGAAAGACAGGCCCGTCTTTCTCCAGCTCCGGAATGACAAACTTCTCGACGACATCAGTCGAAAGCACAGGTCGCTCTGCCGTTCCCTCAGTCCAGTCGCGATAGTTCTTCTCCACAAATCGGCCAAACTCTGCATTGCACTCCCGTTTCTGGTCGAGAAGAGTCTGACGCAAGCCCAACTCAGGGTGCTCGTCGAGCTCCATATCCCAGTCCGTGAGCTTGGCGTAAAGGTCATACCACTGGTTGTGATCCATCGGGCTCATCAGGGCTTGCGAAATCTCCCGGAATTCCTTCGCATAGTCCCGTGAGACGTATTCACTCGTAATTTTCCTCGCCTCCAGAAACTTCTTGCAGGCCATCAGGATCTGACTTGGGTTTACCGGCTTGATCAGGTAATCACTTATCTTGCCCCCGATGGCATCCTCCATCAGGCTTTCGGCCTCATTCTTCGTCACCATCACGACGGGCAGATTCGGATACATGTCTTTGATCTTGGAAAGAGTCTCCAGGCCGCCCATCCCCGGCATCATCTCGTCCAGGAACACGAGGTCATAGCCCTTTTCCTTGACCATCTCCAGCGCATCGTCGCCGTTCGTCGCCGTATCGACCTGATAGCCCTTTTCTTCGAGGAGTCGCAGGTGTGCCTTCAGGAGATCTATCTCGTCGTCGATCCAGAGAATTTGTCTTGTGATTTCCATCGACTACCTCTCCTGCCTTTCAAAGTACCCAATAAAGCCCAGAGAATCAACGAAAGCTCTTCAGCCTCACGCCATTCCGCTCTATCCGTGTGATCATGACTTCGGGCTTGCCAGACTACGGCTGGATAGCAACGCGAACATCGAGACCTCCCTCGTTCGTCGTTGAGCCGGGTATGCGGGATCCACCCGCATCAGGTTTCAGTTTCGAGTACTTGTAATAGATGGATGCCGTCACGCGCGAGCTGAGGATGTAACGAATTCTCGGCTCGATGCTCGTGCGGCTCGAACCCTCCAACGGCGTCCCGTCCTTCTTGAAGTTGACGGCTTTCAGGTCGTACACCCTCCGAGAGTCCTTCCGGTAGCTGAACGTGAAACTCATTTGAAGATCGTTTGAGAGGGAGAGACCGAAGAACGGGATCTCGAATCCCTGTCGCGAGTAGTCTGCGGAGACCGCTATCTCGGTCGATCCGGATTCGACGATGTTCTGGGCTGAAGGGGTGAGATCGTAGCTCGTCGAAGTCCCCAATCTGAAGTTCATGCCGAAATTCCCTTTCAGCAGCTGCTTGAACGTGACACTGACGCCCAGAAGCGGCGAGAACTGCTGAGTGATCTGCTGACTCTCGGTGACCTCGTCGCCTGTCGGAGAGATCTTCCACCTGCGCTTATAGCCGGATTGGAAGCTATGATCGAGGCTCACCCGCGTAGCAAAGCTTTCAAACAGCGGGAGCTTTTCCAGGCCGTCCCACCGCAGGGTCCAGTTCGGCCTCGGCCAGATGCTGCCGATCAACTTTCGAGTGAAGGGAAGTGCTTCCATGCCGTTCTCGAATGCTTCTGCCAGTTTTGCATCGTTCGAGCGCGCGTCGTTCTTGTCGATGCGCAGTTTCTCATACCCTTTCTGCACATCCTCAATGCTCGTTCGAAAGAACTTGAAGAACAGGACAGGCGGGAAGGAGAGATACGAGCGATCCACGTCGCCGCTGATGAGCTTGTTCGTCTCAAAGGCAACACCAAGAGAGTCCGACTGCAGCGTTCGGTTAGCACTATACGACCAGCCGACATTCCAGTTGATCTCCAGGCTTGCGCCCTCCCAGAGTGGACGCGACGTGCGCATCGAGATCCGGTTGCTCTGTGAATAGTTGTCAGTAAGGTTGCCGCCCGGCGCACGTATGCCGGGAACGCTGTAGCCCGTGATGAACGGGAATTTCCCTTTCGTTTTGATGATGACATCGCCATGCGGATTGGACGCCAATCCGAGCTGGTACATCAGCGAGGGACCGTAGTCCGGAAGGGAGTTCTGAAAGAACGGTACGCGCTCGAAAAGATTTGAGAATCCCGGCCGCCCGATCACCCCACTGTTCTGGCTCCTGTTCTGTTGAGTAAAGGAGACGCTGAACTTCTCGAAGTCAAAGACTGGAATCTTGAAAAGAATTCGAGTAGCACGGTCCAATCCATCGAGGAGATTGAACGGCTTGGAGGGTGCTGTCGTGTCCTCCGGGGGTGGTGTGACCGTCGGGGGCTTCGCCGGCCAGATCTCATTGCCGATGGTTTGGAGGTTCACGTCAAACGTCACCGAGAGATTTCCGGTATTGCCGGCGGACTTCCCGAGCGCGCCGGCCTGGGGATTGTTCGTCCAGTCGTACCGCGCACCGTAGCGTGCGGTGGCTGAGAGAATCTTGTCGAGCTTGAGGATCGGCGGTATCATAATTCGAGGATTCAGGGTAATCGTTTGACCGTAGCTGAGATCTGTGCCAAAGTCAATGAGCTTGGCCTTGCCGAACATATCACCCAGAATTGCTCCGAACGAACGCTGGCGACCGAGCGAGTCTGTCTCGAAATTCAGAAGGCTGCTCTGAACGTCCACCGCGTAATCCATCCCCAGATTCAGCAGGCCCGCTTCGGTAAGCTGCCACGAGAAATTGAGCGAGCGACTCGATGCGAAGTTGCGAACGACGGGCTTCGCTGCTGTCTGGTTACGAGCCTGTTCAACGGTCTGTGCCCGAGCGAGCGTTGCCGAGACGTTGAATCCTCTCGGCGCATAGTGAACTTTCAGATCCTTCCACGGCTTGAAAAGGAAGAAGTCGCCAAAAATGGAGAATGGAGAGACATAGGCCTTGTCGCTAAACTGGAGCCCATACCCGACCCGGCTGTTCCATTGCCACTGGTTGAACGATTCAATGGTTGGACTCCTCCGCGTGGTTTGGGTATAGGAATACGCGAAGGAAAGCCGGTTGATGGTCTCCCTCACGAGCCAGTGGTCGACGGGGATGTTCAATTTTATGTTGGGAAGACTATAAGTTTCTGTCACGTTGACGGTCTGCGCCTGAAGACGGACCGCCTCTTCGATCTTGTTCGCTTCGGCATCGGATTCTCCCTTATCTTTGGCGATGTCCGCCGTTCGCTGTGCTGCTTGACCGACAGGTATGTCCGTTCCGGGTACGTATCTGGGATTCTGTATCTGCTCGACGTGCGAGTACGTGAACGACAGACTCGTTCCGGTCCAGCTGCGAGGGAAAAACCGCTCAAATCCGATCGAAGTCGAGAGCGCCCAGTTTCTGTCTGTGTTCCGTGTCCCGAACCGGTCCTCCAGAGCGTGGAAGTTGGGGTCACGTTGGGTCATGTTCACAGAGATCGTCGCGACGTCCGCGAGCTTAACGGTCGTATCGAAGCGATACGCCCATCCCGGCGTGTCATCCACTTCCGTTAAGCGGAGCTCGTTAACCCACACCTCGCCGGTCACTTCGCCAGCCCCCTTGCCTTCAGGATTTGTAACCCCGATAACAATCAGCCTGACATTCGTCAATGTCGGATTGCCACGAACCTGGTAGCTCGATCCCGGAGGTCCACTGGCTGCAGGGACGCTCGCGCTGAGCGCCTGGATGCTATCACGGCCCAGCTTGATGGCCGTGATCTCGCTGAACGGTATGTTCAGTTCGTTCTGCGGATCCCACCCCGGGCGGATGGGGGCCCGGTACTCATAGTAGTTCAGCGAGTCCGATCCGAACCGGATGAAGAGCTCCAGATCATAGTCGGTCGTGTCGCGGAATCGCATGCTGAATCCCGGCCGATCATCTCCGTGCACGAACATCTTCATCGCACGGTAGCTGAAAAGGTCGAGAGGGCGCACCGGATAGCGCTTCAGGGCTTGCCTCGATTCTCCGTCCTTCAAACCGCTGACAACGAGGTTGAGTGATTGCTCGTTGAGCCGTATGTCGAGATCCGGGCGAGTCCGATCCTTGGCAAGCGGCAATCCGGGTGGGGACGCATAATCGGGATTATCCTCCCTGTTCACGACGCTGACACGGAACGTGCTGTCGTTCTTGACGAGTTCCTCCCACTGGTTCCCGACCAGGCTAAACTCCGCGATACGAACCAGAACCTCATCCGTTGCCCCTGTCATCCACAGACGGACACCCTCAACGGTTGAGAAGCTCGGCTCGCCGACTTTGCGCGTGTACTCATTGAGCGGCAACCGGATCTGGTACCACCGGTTAGCACCGCCTGTGACCATCTTCTGGAACTCGGCGCTGGTTGTGTCGAGCGAAATCTCATACTCGTAGTAGCTGTTGACCCGGTCGAGGACGTTGTTGCGGTTGATGTCCTCAGTATCGGGGAACCGCCCAGCCTCACTGTTCGAGTTGCCCTCCGTGCCGTTTACGCCGCTGTAGTCTTCGGGTCGCAGCGAGCCCAACACCGGCCTCGACCAGTTGTCACCGGAGGGATCGCCGGAGTACTGTGGGTACTTTCGGACGAATTCTGCATAGGCCGTGCGCTCCTGATCGTCGGCGAGTCCGTCCATTCCGACGTCTTCACCGACACCGAGAATTCCATTGCGGATTCCGCCATCGAGACCATCTTCCGTGTGGAGCTTTGCCGGTTCGCCGGGCCGATTTGGGATGACCATCTCTCCGATGATCCCGAGATCGATGTTCAGTTTGACCGTCGGTTGTATCTGATCGAGTCGCACCCACAACTCGATGAAGTTGATGTTTTCGTCGAGGAGATTCGTCGCCGTCGAGCCGATGAGCGTCTGTATTCCTCCCCAAGCATTGCGGCGATTTGCCAACAGCTTTGTCTCAAGATCCATCGAGTAATTGAACCTTCCGCGATCCTGTGGCTTGAAGTGCAGGTTCAAGACCGTTATCTGGTTCTCCTCAGGCCGCACGCTCTTGTTCGGACGTAGATCCGTGGGACCGATGTCACTCGGAAGGACATTGTACCACGCGAACCTCCCTTTGTACTCACTCTTTTCATAGAGCGTCAGCTTGGCCTGATCCTCAAGCGGGTGCATATACTCCGGAACAGCTGCCTCACGCCACGCACCAAAGTTAACGCTCATGGGAATGGGCCGACGGGCTCCCTCAAAGTCATCGATGTAGGCGATGCCCTTTCCGGCGTCCTGAGAAATCGGACTCTTGCGCGTGTTGGGATCCGGGAGCATGTATGCACCTTCACCACGCAGGGTAAGGGTCGACGGGGCGTTCGTCTGGATACCCGGCAGCCAATTCAGCGCACGTGTAAGGAAATCGAGCTCGAAGTCTGTCCCGCCGTCGATGCCAAAGATGGTGTTGCTGATAGGCTCCTCGCCAAGCCTCACCTTGTCGCTGAGCGTCTGCTGGTTCAGGTTCATTACCGTGAAGCCAAACGCCGATTTCTTCCCCAAGTTGAGTTCACCGCGGGCACCGAGGAGTGATTTGGAGGCAAGCTGGAAGAGGTCGTTCGCTTCGTATTGGATCTGCAAATTCGCCCCGGGAACGAGCAAACTCTGATTCTTTATGTTCACCTGGCCCGAGATGTAGTCGACCGTATAGTCGATGTTGGGCGCTGCCTGCTGGCCATTCACGATGACCTTGACGCTGTTCTCGACGACATTGAATCCGATCGAATACGTTGCTGCGATCGAGGAGGTAATTGTGCCCTTGATCAGGAACTTGTTCCGCTGGCTGTTGGAGGCACCATTGAATGTGGTGTCGTAGACCTCGTGGAATGTGAAGGAATCGGCATCCGCGATCGTTCGCCCTCGAGCCAGGAAGTACTGTCTGATGCCTTCACGGAACGGCTCAGTCCGAGGAAAGATCAATTCTCCGCGCGCCTCGTCGATCGTCAAGCCGGGCGAGTAGTCGAACTTCCCGTCAGGTGGGGATCCGGGGTTTTCTCCGTATCGATCAAGCCCAAACATCTCGATCAGGTTGTAAGCTCCGAGGATATTGTCCTGCGGTTCGGTACCAGGAACCTCATACAGGATCTTCAGCTCGAATCCCTCCTTCTTGATGCCGCGCCCGCCGAGCGGATAGATGTTCTTCAGCATCATCCGCCAAGCTGTTCTGAATTGCGGTCCAAGCCTCTGGGGTCGCACGAGCTTCATAATAAGCTTCAACGTTTTCGACGTGTCGCGCGAACCGAAATTTCCGACGTCAATACTCTTACGCGTGTCCGTCGGGTCAGGCAACGTATATGCAACAGCAACAGCTTGCTCCGGCTGGATCGCGCGGTTAAGCGAAATGTAGCCGGCATACTCGTGGAAGGTGTAATCGGAGCCCGGATCCAGACGGATGAAGCGTCCAACTTCAACCTCGCCCGGAACGGCACTGAACTCCGTACCCCGGGCAGGCAGGTCATTCTGCGTCTGTCTGACCCTCTGCTGATCAAGAAAGGCCACGACATCCCGCTCGTTTGGATCCTCGTTACCGATTCGCGTCACCCACACCTCAATGTCGCGGATTTGCTTGAGCGCGTTGACGATCGGAGGGATATTCAGATACGCCGAGTCAAACCAGGCGATGTACGACGTATCGACGAAGTAGTGATCTCGAGAGTAGTCGGTCGCGCGCTTTACAAAGGGAGTCGGCCTGCCGCCGCCAGAAACTGACAACTCCCTGATCTGACCTTTTTTTTGCGACGCGACGGTTGTCAGCTTCAAGGGCCCAAACTGGAACCCCGCCTTAATCCCAAACAAAGCCTGACTGCTCGAAATGAAGGACGAATTCGTGGTGAGAGAGACGTTTCCTGCCTCGACGCTCTGAACAATATCGTCTTCATAACCGGTGTACCGAACCTTCAGCTGGTTCTCATACTCAAATGTTCGCTGCGTGTTCCAATCGGCATCTATCTTGAGCTTATCGCCGATCTCCCCCTTGACGTTGACCTGAACCTCCTGACTGAAATCCGGCTCATTCCGACTTTGGCCAAGGGGGTTATTGACGAAAAGATCCGACTTGGTGTTGCGGAATGCGCCGTGGATGTCAACCGCACCGTTGATTTGCAGCCGGATGATATTTGGCCCGAAAATACTGAACAGCGGGTTCTTGGGGACAGGTATCTCGATGTTCGTCACCTGACCGAAGAGATCTCCCAGTCCTTTCTTTTTCTCGGCCTCGATTTCATATGCCTGCGCGAGCGTTTCCCAGTTTTTCCGAATCGTCTGCCGCATCCGCAGTCGCCTGTACTCCTCAAAGGTTAGATCGAGCGGAATGCGAGTATCGGCCTTGTCAAACGTCCGTCGGACACGGTAGACATATCGGGATGAGTCGAGATCGTGCTGCATGCGCACAAGAGCCGGGTCAGGCAGGTACAGCGGGTGAGATTTCGGCTGGATCGCGTCGACCATGGCCGCGTCCCGCCTGACGTGTCCAAAGTGCTCGAGGCGCGCTGACGAATCGCGCGGCAGAGCGCGGATCGAATCAAGCATGCGTGCCGCGGTCTGGCTCACCGAGGTCGTGTCAATTGAAGCGCGCCGTATCTCAAGTGCGCGGGCGCGGCGGGAAAGAACACCGGTACGCTTCGGCGTCGTGTCCTGAACCTGGACAGCCATAGCCGAGCCGCCTGGCACATCCTCAGACGCAAAAACCGCGACAGAAAGCGCGCCGGGTCCTCGCGCCACTGAGGCAGAAGATGCCGGAGTGCTTAAGGAGTGGTCGCTGGGAGGAAGAACAGAACCGAGGCAAGTGATGAGAATGGAAACAGCGATCAACAACAGCATCCGTCCTGCCAACCGCGGCGGAATGCGTTCCGGCACCCTTGAATTCCGTGATTCGCTACCGTTTCTCACGCAACCCCTGTTGAACCTATACCTAACACAATCACGAAACAACACACTTCAAGATATCAGCACCCTGCTGCGGTAGCGAATTGATCGATAGATCTCCAACACCTGATAAGGGGTCCGGTCTTTGTTGATGCGAGAACTTAGCAAAAAGGAAAATGAATATCAAGTCAGAGCCTGTTTCCCGCGGCGTTTCCGTGAGCGTGTCTGTCACGCCCCCACAAGTTCGGAGCAGGCACACCTTTGAAGCGATTTCACTGCTCGGAAGCGGTCACGGAATCCTGCCCGCCAGTTTGTCGACTCGCTCGGCAGACGGGGATCCGTGGTGGCCCCGAGAAGAATGAAACGAGG
>VGWB01000010.1 GCA_016873755.1 Ignavibacteria bacterium
GCTCCTTCAATGTCGGCGAGGCGACCCCGCTGAGGTGCAACGTGATCGCGGGAATAAGAGAGAGGTACCGCTCGAGCTGCCTCAATTCGCGCGGATTGGCCCGACCTGTCGCAACCTTTGCGACGAGGCGCTCAAGGTCGCCGACCCTGCCCAGCTCTTCGCGAATCGTTCCCCGCAAGCCGTCATTGCCAAACAGCTCCCTGACGGCAGCCAGTCGCTCTTGAATCGGCGCCAGCTTCTTGAGGGGCCGGTTGACCCACGCCTTGAGCAACCTGCCACCCATCGGTGTCTGCGTGCGATCGATGACCGAGAACAATGTGCCGTCAGACTGCCCCGTCATTGAGGAGGTAATCTCGAGGTTCCGCTTCGTTGAAGCGTCGAGAACCATGTAGTCACTCGTATCGAAGGGGGCGATCTTCTTGATATGCGGCAGGTTGGCTTTCTGGGTTTCCTGCAAGTAGTTCATGACCGCGCCCGAAGCCACGATTCCGATCCGGAGTTCCTCGACACCAAAGCCCTTCAAAGTCTGCGTCTTGAAGTGGTTAACGAGCAGCTCATACGCGTAGTCGACATTGAATACCCAGTCTTCCACTTTCGTATAGAGCCCGCGGAACTTTTCCTTCAGTAGACTCTGGACGGTCTCTACGTCCCGTTTTTGCACGAGAAGCTCGGCCGGCTGAAGTATGCTGATCTGTTCCTGGAGATTTTTCAGCGGGAACTCGGCTACGCCGAATTCTGCCGTCGACACATCGATGAACGCAAAGCCGATCGACTGCTCGCCGGTTGCCAGCGGAGACTGGAGGGCGAGGGCGGCGAGGTAGTTGTTCTGCTTTTGCTCCAGGACCTTCTCAGAAAACGCGACACCTGGCGTCACGACTTCGATGACATCTCTCTTCACGATGCCCTTCGCGAGCTTTGGATCTTCCAATTGCTCGCAGATGGCTACCCGGTGCCCTGCCCTGAGCAGTTTCGGCAAGTACGCGTCGAGAGCGTGATACGGAAAACCCGCGAGCGGGACTTCTCCGGCTGCTCCGTTTCCTCGCTTGGTGAGCGTTATGCCCAGCACGCTCGCGGCAATCTTGGCATCCTCTTCGAACGTCTCATAGAAATCCCCCATGCGAAAGAGAAGGATCGTGTCAGGATGCTTCGCCTTCACCTGCTGGTATTGTCGCATAAGGGGCGTGGACATGAGAGAAAACTTCCTCTGCGATCAGAGCACACCTGATGCCCGCAACGGAGGGGGCATCGGAATCTCACGTACAAGATTCTTTCAGTGTTGAATATACAGAAACATCAACTCGGAGACAAATGGGACCTCGTCCTTTATCCGGGATAGAATCGAACCCGGACACGGATTGAGACGCGTTCGCGCTGAATCTATGGAAGAACCTCTCGGGGGCTCTTCGCGGATGTCGGGCTGCCGCCGGTTCCGGCGTCTTTCTGCGACCAAGCGCAAATCCCGCGATCCTTCTGAGCGTCTGAGAAAACGTTAGTCCGGCCTTCCCTGCGCTCTCCATCACTGCCACCCCCTCCGTCATATCCGGATTTGGATTCACCTCAAGCACGTAAACCCGTTTCTCTTTGAGCCGGATCCTACCTGGCTTGCAGCCGATAATTCGAGGGCATTCCGCGTGCAGCTCGGGGAAATCATGCTCAAGGATCGGGAGCACTTGCGGTTTGGCGTTGCCGAGAGCGGACACGCGCAGTGTTCGTGGCTCGAGTCATCCCGTAAATGTTCCCCGCGAAGGAAGACCACATCTTGGGGGTCTCTCCGCGAGACCTGCAGTAGGGATAGAAGCTGATCCTGGCTATTGACGACTATGACGCGAAAACCCTCGGAGCGCGGAGCCTTGGCAATTGCTTCGTAGTCCTCCGTCACCGTCGTGACGCGGATATCGTATTCCGGCTTGAGATCGAGTGTGGACCGATCCACAGACCGTAACTTCTCGTATTCGTGCGGCTCCCACGTCGTTCAAAATGACTGCAACCGAGAGCTTCTTTCGACCTATAGGCACTCTTAGAATTGCCAATGATCTCGACAGCGGCAACAGGAAAAAGGGTGTTGAAATTCCTGCAAAGTTTGGGTAGAATCTGCTGGTTCCTCAGTAAGGAGTCATCGAATACTATGGCTTTCTATCCTCAACCGAATCTCTGGCAGTGCGGTCCGTTTGCCCTGAAGCACGCTCTTGTCACTCTCGGGATATCCGCTGACGAGGACCACATCTCCGACTTCGCCGGCACGCGATGGTGGTCAGGCACCGATGAACTTCAACTGGCGAAGGCGGCGCGCCAGTTTGACTGTGATCTTCTGATGACCCGCCGATACGATGCCCAGACCGCGCGCCGCGAACTGACAAGTTATCTGCGTCGCGGAATCCCCGCATTGCTGTGCGTGCATGAATGGACGCACTGGGTAACCACCGTCAAACAAGAGCAGGGGAAATTCATCATTCTGGACAGCAGGGACAAAGCAGTTTTGACCATCTTGTCATGGCGTGATTTGCGTGAGCAGTGGGCATATCACGAGCGTGACGAACAGGATAGAACGGCGGTGCAAACGATCTTCGATTTCCACCCGGTGGTTCCCCGCTTCCGCGTGCGAACCAAAGCGAAGTTCTCGCTCGCCCGCGCACACTTCCTGCGAAAGCGGTCGAACCGCGAATTCTCGAGATTGTGGGATCAATACCTCGCCGACCTTCTGAACATGTGCAAACCACGCACACCGCTCAGCGCAAAGGTCATTTCACTCGGAGAGTTCATGCGCCGCCACCAGACAATGATTGTCGACCAGGTCGATCTGTGGCACGGGTGGATTGAGCGGAGTCAAGCGAAGCGTATCCTCAACCAGCTACACTTCGTAGCCGATACGTACGGCCTGGTTGTTCCGGCGCAGGACGAAAAGCGGACAATCGCAGGAATCACGGCGCTCCTCACCCTCTGGGCCGCCAGCCAGTACGGCGTCCTTCCCGTCTATCAAGCCCCGCACAAAAGAAAACGACGCTAAGATCCCGCCTCGCTTCACGTCGAGTCACGGAAGAAGCGACACAGAAAAGGCCGCGAGCTTGTCGGCTCCGACACGTTTCTTTTCGCGCACAAGCCTCCATGCGCCACCTGTCAGAGGTCTCCCACCCAGCTTCGTTGGATTGGGATCCTCCGCAGTTTCTTGTCTCTGTCACGTACCGCGAAACCATTCGTGAACACGAAAAAAAATCCCGCCCAGCAGCGGGATTGTCAAATTGGCTACATCAATGGAGCGTGTGTGCTCAATAAAGGAACATTGGTTTGCCCAACAGGTGGGCAACCTTCGGGCGGTAGTTTTCCACGTCGTACAGTTCAGGTACATCGACTCGTTTCACACCTTGAGTCAGAGTCTCGATCGGCACGGTGGTGTACTTGCCTTCGCGGAGCGCCACCATTATCCCGGTGTCTCTCTTCATTGCCAGGTCCGTCGCAAGGCTCGCATAGCTGATCGCTACCATCCGGTCAAGGGCATCCGGTTCACCACTGCGCATCAGATAAGCGACCTGCTGATACACGATATGCACACCGAGAATCTTCTTCAATGCTTGCTCTGTGACAGCGCCGATTCCACCAAGCTTCCGGTGACCGTACGCGTCGGCTTCACCGTATTCGACAACCTGCCCGCCGATGAGATGGGCGCCTTCTGAGATCGTGACTATTGCGTAACTGCTTGGATTGTTTGCCTTGTCCTGTGCGACATATCTCGCGAGTTTCTCCACATCGAAGGGTACTTCAGAAATGAGCGCGCGATCGACACCGGCAAGATATGCCGAAATCAGCGATGTCTCACCGGAGTTACGGCCGAAGAGCTCCACAACAGCCACACGCTCGTGCGAGCCCGCCACCGTCCGAAGCGACGTGATGAAGTCAACGCTTCGCGTAACCGCCGTCGAAAAGCCGATGCAGTAGTCGGTGCCGAACACATCGTTGTCCATGGTCTTCGGGATAGCGATTACCGGGAGTCCCTCCTTGTGCATTCGGACTCCATAGCTCTGCGTGTCGTCACCACCGATCGTAATGAGCACGTCGATCTTGAGGTGCTCAATGACTTTGAGGATATGGGGCGTGAAGTCGAGTCCCTTTTCTTTGTCCGCCTTGTCATGCTCAGGGGTTTTCAAGAACGCTGGGACATCACTTGGTTTCACTTTTCCCGGATTCGTTCGCGAGGTATGGAGGACCGTTCCCCCCGAACGATCGATCGTCCGCGTATTCAGCTTGTTAAGAACGATGTAGTTCTTCCCTTCGTTGTCCGTTCGATTGGGATCATAATTGAAAAGACCGCCCCAACCTCTCCGGATTCCAATGACTTCTGCTCCATTGTCGATTGCCCGGTACACAATCGCCTTGATGCAGGGATTCAGCCCCGGCACATCACCACCGCCAGTCAAAATGCCAATTCTCATTGTTCATTTCCCCCTGTTCGTTACTATTTGAGTTTGTGGATACCCCAGCGCTTCATCGTTTCGAGCATGGGATAATCGGTGAGATCGTAATGAATTGGGGTGACCGAGACATACTGATTCCGAACTGCAGCCTGGTCAAAATGCAAGCCGGTATCGCTGTCCTCCAGTGCGCCCGTCAACCAGTAGTATTCCTTGTTCGCGGGGTCGCGACGAAGCTCAAACACATCATTCCATATTGCCCGTCCCTGCCGGGTCACGACAACGCCCCGAATCTCATCCTCGGGTATGGCCGGAACGTTGACGTTGAGCAGTGTTCCTTCCGGCAATCCCTTGCGAGCCACAATCAGCGCAAGTTTGCGGGCAAACCTTGCAGCGTAGCGGAAATCTGCCGGCCCGTAGGTCGTTAGCGAGACAGCGATCGAAGGAATTCCCAGGATGGTACCTTCGGTCGCTGCAGAGACGGTTCCTGAGTAGATGATACTGATCGCCGTGTTAGCTCCGTGGTTCACACCGGAAACGAGCAGGTCCGGCTTTTCCTTCAAGAGCGCCTTCACAGCGAGCTTGACACTGTCCGCAGGTGTTCCTTCAACAGCGTAGCCGAAGAAGACCCCGTCCTTCTTGAACTCCTTGGCCCGGAGCGGATAGTTCATGGTGATCGCATGGCCGATTGCGCTCTGCTGCTTGTCGGGCGCCACCGCGAAGACAGAGCCAATTCTCCTTAGCTCTTGCACGAGGGCATAGAGGCCCGGGGCGTCGATACCGTCATCGTTCGAAACAAGGATCCGGAGTCTCTTCTTGTTGGCTGCCACTTTCACCATAAGCAAAGGTATCCAGAATTCATGTTCGGCACAATGTCATGCGCCAAATGCCCCATGTCCGTCTCGCCCCACCTCCGCTCGCGCCGGAGTGCGTGGTGAACAGAGAAGAAAACCGACTAGTAGCTCTCATCTTTCGACGGGAAGGCGTGTTGTTTCACATCGCGGACATAGTTCCGAACGGACTCCCGGATCGTCGTCGCAAGGGTTGCATATTGACGAACAAATCGGGGTCTGAAATCTTCGTAGAGACCGAGCATATCTGAAACAACAAGTACCTGACCGTCGCAGTGTGCTCCGGCGCCTATTCCAATCGTGGGGACGTCGAGCGATCGTGTCACCTGCCCCGCGAGCCGAGCAGGGATCTTCTCCAGAACGAGAGCGAACGCTCCAGCCTGCTCAAGGATTTTCGCCTCTTTGAGAATCCCTTTGGCCTCGGAGGGACTGACCCCTCGGGGCTGATAGCCGCCAAACTGGTGGATAGATTGCGGCGTCAGCCCCAAATGCGCCATCACGGGTATGCCCGCTTGAGACGTCCTCTGGATCAGGTCAGCCACGCGCTCACCCCCTTCGAACTTCACGCCCCCCGCACCTGTCTCCTTCATGACCCTCCCGGCGTTTCGAAACCCTTCCTCCGCACTCGGCTGGTAACTCATGAAGGGCATATCCACGATGACCATAGCCCGATCGACTCCGCGCACAACAGCCTTCGCATGATAGATCATCTCTTCCAGGGTTACAGGAATGGTCGTCTCATGCCCTTGGAAAACCATCCCGAGCGAATCGCCGACCAGAATAATATCGACGCCGACTTCGTCAAGGATCCGCGCTGTGACGAAATCGTAAGCTGTGAGGCACGCGATGCTTGTTCCTTCTTGCTTCATTGAAGCGATCACCCGCGTCGTGACCCGCTTCGGACCCGATATGATAGGAGTATCCTTCATGACTCCACCGCCGCAGACGTGTATCGCGAGGGCTGAGTGTCGATTCGGGAATCCCGCGGGCGCATCTCCGCATCCTCGAACCTGATTCCCCAAGAATCCTCGAAGCCGCGCCGGACCGCTTGGGCTACATCGTCAAATGCGACCCTTCTCTCCAATATTGTAAAGATGTCGATCGTTTTCTCCTCGAGCTCCCGGCGAAGGGCTCGTCGGCCTCCCTCATCAACCATCCTGAAGAAATCAACGATCCGCAGATGATCAGGACCGAGAAGGATCGACCCGTGTTGGAGCACTACCTCCTCCCCTGATCCTGAGGTATGTGCGAACCGCCGCTGCGCACTCCCCACAAGCTTCCTGCCGTTGACGTGGATTTCATAGCGTGCCGCGCTGGAGAAGCAAGCTGCGGAGGAGGAGAGCCTGTAGAGTGATGGAAAATGATGCTGCGATTTTTCGAGGCGAGCATCGATGCCGATGGTGCGCAGACCATGCACAAGGGCCTTGCTGATTCTTTGGTAGGCGTCCAGGACACTCGCCCGCTCGGCGATCATGATGACGCTGTACGTCAGCTCCTCAGAATGGAGAATTGCCCGACCACCTGTCGGCCGCCGGACAACATCGATCCCGGCCTCAGCACATTTCTGAACGTCGATCTCGTCCAACGATTGATGCCACCCCAAGGAAATGGCCGGTGGTTTCCAGCCGTAGACGCGAAGGGTACAGGGCCCGTCCGCCGCGCAGAGCGCGCGGGCGCGACTCTCATCGTACTCCATATTGAATGCCCCGTCGCGGCATCCGGTATGTTCAAATCGCCAAACCATTATTCAATGGGCATAGCCCGAGACGATCCCCCGTTTGCTCTTCGCGATGAAGTCCAAAAGGTTTTGCACCTCAGGGATCGGTTCGATTTCCTGTCTGATACGTGCAACGGCTTGGGAGACATTGAGATTGGAACGATACAGCAAGCGGAATGCTCTGTCCAGAAGCTCGATGGTGTGCGGAGCGAATCCTCGCCGCCGAAGGCCGATAATGTTCAGCCCTTCGCAGATCAGCGGCTCGTTCGCCGCCAGGACGTATGGGGGCACATCCTTCACAACGCGGAATCCTCCACCGATCATGGCGTGGTCGCCAACCATGCAGAACTGATGGATGGGCGTCAGTCCGCCGATGATGACCCAATCTCCAAGCGTGACATGCCCTCCCAAGGCAACACAGTTCGCAAGAATCACGTTGTCTCCGACGACGCAGTCGTGAGCCACATGCGCATACGCCATGAACAGAGAGTTGCTGCCAATCGTAGTCTTTCCGCTGCTGACTGTTCCCCGGTTCAGCGTAACAAACTCTCGCACGACAGCCCTGTCGCCGAGCTCCAGGATGGTGGGTTCTCCCTTGTATTTCAGATCCTGCGGAGGACCGCCCACCGCGGCAAAGGAGTGAATCCTGCACTCACGACCAACACGGGCTCCGCTGTGGATGACGGCATGAGCCCCTACCCACGTCCCATCTCCTATCGCTGCGTCATCCTCAACAACCGTGAAGGGACCTATGTGAACATTTTCTCCAAGAATGGCTTTCGGACTGACAACGGCGTGGGGATCGAGACGGACTGGCATTAGGATGAGGAAGAGTTCTGATTGATGGATGACACTTGATAGGTTTCCGAATGGCTTTCGGCCCTCGCCTGGCTATCCTCACGGTCAACGATCGCTGCCGAGAACTCCCCCTCCGCCGCGAGATTGCCGTCCACGTAGGCCTTTCCGCTTATCTGGATGAACTTGGACCGGCGACTGACCATTTCCACATCGAGGATCAGTTGATCGCCGGGCACGACAGGCCTCCGGAATTTCACATTGTTGATCGACATGAAGTAGACGAGTTTCTTGCCGGGGTTCTCGAGACCATTCAACATCAGCACACCGCCGGCTTGCGCCAGAGCTTCAATGATGAGCACGCCGGGCATCACCGGCTGGCCGGGGAAATGCCCTTGGAAAAACGGTTCGTCCAGCGTCACATTCTTCACACCGACAACCCGCTCATCCAACTTGAAATCAATGATCTTGTCGACAAGAAGGAACGGGTAGCGATGCGGCAGGATCCGCTGGATAGCATTCACGTCGAAGATGACGCCTTCCTTCTTGACGTGCATGTATTTCCTCACCAGCTTCTTCTGCTGATACAGCTTGCGCACTTTTCTCGCGAACTCGATGTTGCTCGCGTGCCCCGGCCTCGCCGCCAGGATCTGCGCCTTCAACGGCACGCCGATGAGTGCAAGGTCTCCAATCAGATCGACAAGTTTGTGCCGGGCTGGCTCGTTCTTGAAGTGAAGTTTCTTGTCGTTCAGAATTCCGGACTTGCCCAGGATAAGGGAGTGGTCGATCTCGAGTTTGCGGGCAAGATTTCTTAAATCCTCATCACTCAGCTCCCGATCGACAATGACGATAGCGTTGTCGAGATTGCCTCCCTTGATCAATCCCTGGTCGTGAAGAACTTCCACCTCGTGGAGAAAACAAAACGTCCGTGCGGGTGCGAATTCAGTGATGAATTCTCTTTCGAGATTAAACAATCCGGTGTGCTGGCTACCGAGTGCCGGGTTGTTGTAATCAACCAGCACCGTCACGCGAAAATCATCCGTCGGCAACGCTACGATGTCCACGCCTTTTTCTTCATTCTGGTACCGGATCGTCTGGTCGATGATCAGATAGTCTTTCGGTGCCTCCTGCTCCTGAACGCCGGCCTCGAGCAACATCTCCACAAACGGTTTGACGCTGCCATCGACGATCGGTGGCTCAATGTTGTCGAGTTCGATAACGATATTGTCGACCTGAAGACCGACGATAGCAGCCAGAACGTGCTCCACGGTGTGCACGCGGACATCTCCAATCCCGATCGTCGTTCCACGGGCAACGTCGATCACATGGTCAACATCGGCGGGGATCTCTGGCGTACCGCCGAGATCGACGCGACGAAACCGGATACCGAAATGTTCGGGCGCCGGTCTGAATGTTATCCTCGTCTGTACGCCGGTGTGCAATCCGACACCCGTCAAGGTCACCGGCTTTTTGATCGTATGTTGCTGAACAAGCATGGTCAACCTGCAGAAGTGGTTGTGCGTTGGCTGGTTTTCTGTTCAAAGGTCTTCTGAAGATCCTCTACCTTCCGCTGAAGCTCCTGGAGTTCCTGCGCCAGTTCCGGCAACGAGCGCAGCACCGCCTCGATTCGCATGGCCCTCCGATGCTCCTTTGCCGGATAGCCGAAGTAGGTCTTCCCCGGGTCCACGAGGGACTTCGAGATGCCGGACTGAGCCAGGATGACGGTCTTATCCGCGATCTCGATATGGCCGACTAAACCGACCTGTCCGGCGATGACGACATTCTTGCCGATCTTTGTGCTTCCGCTGATACCTGTCTGTGCCGCGATGACCGTGTGTTCACCAACCGTCACATTGTGGGCGATGTGCACCAGGTTGTCGAGCTTGACGCCCCGCTGGATCGTGGTTTGCCCCATCGTCGCGCGGTCGACGGTGCAATTCGCCCCAATCTCGACATCATCCTCGATAACCACAATCCCGAGCTGTGGAATCTTCTCGTACGAGCCGTCCGGCTTGGGTGCGAATCCAAACCCATCGCTGCCGATGACTGCTCCGGCGTGGATGATCACGCGATTTCCAACCCTGCACTGATGATAGAGCGTCACGTTTGGATAGAAGAAGCAGTCTTCACCGATAACGGCCCCATCTCCAATGACACAACCGTGCGAGAGCCTCGCATTGTCGCCAACGACAGCCTGTTTGCCGATCACCACGTTTGCCCCGAGAGCAACGTTCCGGCCGATGCGCGCCCTCTCATCAACGACGGCCGAAGGGTGAACGCCAGTTGGGAAAGGATCGATGGTGGGCGTCAACCGCTTAAGGACTTGAAGAAATGCAACGTACGGATCGGGGACCCTGATGAACGTCAGCGTCGACTTCGCCCGATGATGCTCGAGGTCAAGTTTCGCGGAAACCAGAACTGCTGAGGCCCGTGTGGTAGCGAGAAACCTCTCGTACTTCGGATTGGACAAGAACGTCAGGTCGCCGATGCCCGCCTCCTCAATCTTCGCCACCCGGACGATTTCCGCGCCTTGATCACCGACGACCTCTCCACCAACCAGCGATGCGATCTCTCGGACGTTCATGCAGGATCCAGACGTTATTTGCCCCCCGAGGGCACAACGTTGAGCTTGGCAAGGACTCGGGGGGTCAGGTCGTACTTCGCGTTCGCATACATGAGCAGGATCTCACCGCTCTTGTCGAAGACGTAATCATAGCCATCCTCGACCGCAACATCCTGGATCACTTTGAACACTCGATCCTGGACAGGCTTCATCAACTCGTTCTGCTTTGTGAACAGCTCGCCATTCTGACCGAATTTCCTGCTGCGAAATTCGAGCATCCTTTGATCGAGATCGCGCAGCTCCCGCTCAGCTTCGGCACGGCGTTGCTCGGTCATGATGAGCTTCCGCTTGTCGTACTCACCCAATTTCTTCTGCCATTCCTGCTGCATGGTGTTCAGCTCACCCTGCCACTGCACGACGAGAGCATCCAGCTGTTTCTGCGCGTCCTGGGCATCCGGCAGTTGTTTCATGATGGCTTCAGTGCTCACGAACCCGATCTTCACCTGGCCAAAGGCTGCCGCGGCAAAGCCCAGCCAGATCACACCGCCAAACACCACGACTCTGTTCATCATAGTGGCTTCCCCTCTCTGATTCCCCTATCTGTTCGTTTGGACAAACTGCTGCCCGCCGAGGTGAAAAGCGACGGCCCGCTCATTTCCCTCGCGTTGTCGTGCCCCTCTTCAGGCGATCGATGACCTTATAGGTGAGATCAACTCTGACATCAGCGTAGAGGACGTTTGCGCGGTCGAAGACGAATGTAAATCCATCTTCCTTCGCGACCGCCTCGATGGTTCTCAAGACTCGTTCACGAATCGGGGCGAGTCGCTTCTCGCGCTCTGTGGCAGCCTCACCTGTTCTCGCATCGAGCTTCCGGGCTGCATATTCCCGACGTTTCTGATCCAGTTCCGCAAGTCGCCTTTGCTCCGCCTCTTTGCGCGCAGGAGCCATAACCGATTCCTGCCTCTGATAGTCTTCGAGCTGCTTTTGGAGATCAGCACTCATCTTGTCCAGTGAGTCCTGCCAGGCTGTCATGAGAGCTTCGAGCTCCTTTGACGCTGCCTGGGCCTCCGGTAACTCTGCCAATATCTTTTCCGAATCGACAAACGCTGCTTTGGTCGTTTGAGCCACGGAAACGAGAGAGCCGAAAACGAGCGCCACAACTAGGCCGATGATGAGATGAGATATCTTCACGGTTTCCTCAAGCAAGTGTGATGGTTACGGTGTGTCAATACAATCGTGTCGTCAGAACGTTCTGCCAAACTGGAAGTGGAATCGCCAGCCAGGGCGCGGTGCCCCGGGCGTTGTCGGGTCGAAACCGAACGCGTAGTCGAATCCAACCAACCCGATCGGATTGATCAAGAGGCGGACACCGACACCGGCAGATCGCTTCAAGTCGAGCGGATCCTGCACCGTGTTGTCAAGCCAAACATTACCCGCTTCCGCAAACGCCAGCGTGTAGATCGGGATTGGATTGATCGACAATGCAAAGCGTAGTTCCGCAGTGTGCTTGATCAACGATTTGCCGGGAAGAACCGTACCGCGTGCTGTTCGCGGACCAACGCTGCGATCCTCGTACCCGCGCAATGGCGTCGTAGCAAATTGACCGAGACCCGTTCCACCCATATAGAAGAGATCCTGTGGAGGAATGAGAGCATCCTTCTCGAAGCCGAAGATCATGCCGAAGGTGCTTTGGGCTGTAAAGGCAATCCGACCGCTTCCGGCAATCGGAACATACCATTCCGCGTTGAAGACATGCTTGTGATAGCGGGAATTCCCGGGAAGAAATGGGCCACCGGAAATCTCGGTCAATAGTGAGAAACTTGATCCTCGCGTCGGAAATATGGGACTGTCAGTGCTATTGCGCGAGATGACCTGTGACAGGCCAACTTGGGTGGTAACGCCCTCCGGGAAATAGTCCCCACCGACCTTGACGTCGTTTCGCTGAAAACGCAGCGTCCAGTCGCCCCGGAAGAAATAATCGGGCCATTTGAACCGACGCCCGACACGAATCGAACCGCCCGTCAGTCGCAGGTCGTAGAAGAAGATCTGGCGGGTGTCAAAAAGGCTGACCCCGAACAACGTGGGGGTGTCAAACATCCAAGGCTCCTGGAACCCGATGCTGAAAGTCCGGAACCTGTTCCCCTCTCCAAACTGCCAGTCAAACGTAAGGACTTGGCCGGCTCCGCCGCGGAAAGGTTCGGTCAGCGAGAAGTTGTTGAATGCAAGCCCGAACGCGCCGTTGAACCCAAATACTCCACTGTAGCCGACCGACATGTTGAAAGTATCGCTCGACTTCTCTTCCACGGAGTACTCAAGGTCAACCGTGCCCTTGTCTGGGTCCACATTCCTTGTGTCCGGCTTGATCTTCTCCGGGTTGAAATAGTTCAGCTGCGCGAGCTGCCGAGCACTCCGAATGATCGCTTGCCGGCTGAAGTAGTCCCCCGGGCGCGTGAAGAGCTCCCGGCGTATGACCTTTTCATAGGTCTTGGTGTTGCCCGTGACGAGGACCTGACCGATACGAAACTGGTTTCGCTCACGAACGTGAATCGTGATGTCGATACTGTCCCCGGGAACACGGGCCTCTTCCGGTTCTGCCTGAAACATCAGGTATCCGTTATCCATGTAGAGCGAGTAGACATCGTTTTCATCTTCGCTCCGGTAGAAATTCTTCTCGAATTTCTCCATGTCATAGATGTCCCCCGTTTGAAACCCTAGCCGGGCCGTGAGGATCTCAGACGGATAGACAGTGTTTCCCTCCCAGGTGATGTTTCGAATCCGGTATTGCGGGCCTTCGAAGACATACATAACGATGGTGAGATACTTCTTGGATTGGTCGTACTGAAGAGAATCCGCAAGGATCTCTGCATCGCGGAAACCGTTCTTGCGATAGTAATTCAGGATGAGCTTCTTATCCTCGCCGTACTTCTTCTTATCGAATTTGTTGCTTGCCCAGAATTTCCACCATGCCCGCTCTGATGTTTCTTTCATTTCACTCTTCAAGTCGCCGTCGTCGAAATGCTTGTTCCCAAAGAACCGAATCTTGTCAACCTTCACCTTGGGACCCTCATCGACATCGACCTGCAGAACAACCCTATTGCCAGTCGTATCGCCCGTGGGAATTAGTTTCGGCCTGACAGCGGCATTCAGATAGCCGTCCTCATCGTATTTCAACTTCAACAAGCGGACAATCAACGAGAGATCCTGGCTCGTCACAATTTGGCCCTTGACCAGATTGATCCTCTTCAAGACCTCGTCATCGCTGAGCTCATCGTTCCCCTTCAACTCAATGTTCTCGAGACGCGGGTTCTCTCGCACCCGAATCAGCAGATACACGCCTTCCGGCGTACGATTCTCAATGAGGATCTGGATATCCTCAAACAGTCGAAGGCCGTAGAGCCGTTCGATCGCGGCCTGGGTCTGGTCGCCCGGAACTGAGATCTCGTCTCCGATCTTCAGTCCCGTATTGGCGATGATAGCGGCTGGGTCAGAGGAGTGCTGCCCATCGACAGAGATACCGAGTATCTTGTATACCTCGGAGCGCTGCTGACTATGCAGCGCCGAGAACGCGAGAAGACAACCGAGCAAGAGAAGAACAAATTCAGAGTTTCGACGCACTTTTCAGAAACCTTTCCATCCCACGCAGCGGGACCAGGCGTCCCGGTTCGTTCTGTGGAAGTTGTTCACTCACCATCCCAAACCTTCTCTCGCGGCGCTGAAAGTCCGCAATCGCGGCATACAAGTCCTTGCGGCGAAACGCCGGCCAATAGCTTTGGGATATGTACAGTTCACTGTAGGCAATCTGCCAAATCAAGAAGTTGCTGATGCGCAACTCTCCACTCGTGCGAATCAACAGGTCCGGATCCGGAATTTCGCTCGTCGCGAGGTAACTGGAGACGAGCTCCTGCGTGATTTCATCCCTTTTGATCGCCCCCGACCGCATATCATCCCATATCCCCTTGATGGCGTTTGTGATGTCCCAACGTCCGCTGTAGCTGAGCGCGAGGACCAGGGTAAGACCGGCGTTCTTCTTCATCTTTTCCATGCCATCCAGCAACTCGTCCTGTACATCCTGTGGCAGCGCAGCAATATCTCCGATTGCCTTCAACCGAACTTCATTTTGATGCAGGCGATCCTTTTCGTCCCGAAGCGCCTTGAGGAGGAGACGCATGAGCAAAGAGACCTCCTCCTGAGGACGCTTCCAGTTCTCCGTCGAGAACGCATATAGCGTCAGATATTTCACCCCCAATTGACCGCATGCCTCGACGATGTCGCGCACCGAGTTAACACCCTCGTGGTGTCCTGCGATTCTTGGAAGACCCCTTCGCTGTGCCCATCGCCCGTTGCCGTCCATTATAATGGCGATGTGCCGGGGAACCTCTCCGGACTGGAGCAAACGCTCCTGATGTTTCCTGTCGTGACCCGTTGGTTTCTCGAGAGCCAAGCGACTTCTACCTCCGCAGAATGTGTCTTGACGCGATAAAAAATTTAACCCTTTTTGCCTAGAAAGTCAAAAAAATCCTCCGAGACCTCAAAAGGTTGTCGCTAGGATTTAAAGAAACATGAAAACCAAACCCCCAAATTCGTCGCCTTGACTGCACTTCCAAATTTGGTTATATTTGCTTCGGAAACTCATTAGGGGTCCCCTACGTTATTAGACGTAGCGGAAAGCCGAATTGCTCTCGACAGACTAATGAAGAATCCCAATGGAAGGTAATTTCTCAAACAGGGTGCAAGACGTCATACGGCTGAGCCGCGAGGAAGCGTTGCGCCTTGGACACGACTACATCGGCACCGAACACCTACTTCTGGGGATAATCCGGGAGGGTGAAGGGATTGCGGTCAAAATACTTCGGAATCTCGGCGTCGACCTGTACAAGCTCAAGAAGGCCATCGAGGACACCGTTCGCACCTCGGGTGGGACTCTGACCATTGGTAATATTCCGCTCACCAAACAGGCCGAGAAGGTACTGAAAATCACGTACCTTGAGGCAAAGCTTTACAAATCAGATGTTATCGGGACAGAGCATCTCCTGCTCTCCCTTCTCCGTGACGACGATAATATCGCCGCGCAGATTCTGCATCAGTTCAACGTCCACTACGACGTCGTCCGAAACGAGCTGGATAACATTATCTCAGGCAAACCCTCCACTCCTCCAACACCACATGTCGCGGAGAAGAAACAGGACAAATCCAAAACCCCCGTTCTCGACAATTTCGGCCGTGATCTGACAAAACTCGCGGCTGAAGACAAACTCGATCCCATCGTCGGAAGAGAGAAGGAAATCGAACGGGTGGCCCAGGTCCTCAGCCGCCGGAAGAAGAACAACCCCGTCCTGATCGGTGAGCCGGGGGTTGGGAAGTCGGCAATAGCCGAGGGGCTCGCCCTTCGCATTGTGCTGAAGAAAGTCTCCCGTGTCCTCCACGACAAGCGGGTCGTAACCCTCGATCTCGCGGCCCTGGTGGCCGGCACCAAATATCGAGGCCAGTTTGAGGAGCGCATGAAGGCCGTCATGAACGAGCTCGAGAAGGCCAAAGATGTAATTCTCTTCATCGATGAGTTACATACCATCGTAGGAGCCGGCGGCGCAAGCGGGTCGCTCGATGCGTCGAACATGTTCAAGCCGGCGCTCGCTCGCGGCGAGCTCCAGTGCATTGGTGCCACGACCCTCGATGAGTACCGGCAGTACATCGAGAAAGACGGTGCACTCGACCGGCGCTTTCAGAAGATCATGGTCGACCCCACAAGCGTTGAGGAAACCATCAAGATCCTTGAGAATATCAAACACAAGTACGAGGAACATCACGGCGTTCGATACACCGAGAAGGCTATCGACTCCGCTGTCCGACTGAGCGACCGTTACATAACCGACCGCTACTTACCGGACAAGGCAATCGACGTGATGGACGAGGCCGGTTCGCGGGTTCACCTAGCGAACATCGTTGTGCCGAAGGAGATCCTGCAGCTCGAAGAAGAGATCGAGAAGATCAAACAAGCGAAGAACCAGGTGGTAAAGAACCAGAACTTCGAAGAGGCGGCACGGCTTCGCGATCTCGAAAAGAAATTACTCAGTGATCTGGAAATTGCCAAGCGGGAATGGGAGCTGAAAGCACAGGAACTCGTCTTTGAAGTGAACGACGAGAATTGCGCTGAGGTCGTATCGATGATGACCGGCATCCCGGTGAACAGGGTTGCGCAAAGCGAGTCGGAAAAACTGCTCAACATGGGGGAGGCGCTGAAGGCCGTCATCGTCGGCCAAGATGAAGCGATTATGAAGCTTACCCGCGCCATCCGGCGAACTCGCGCGGGGCTGAAGGATCCCAAACGACCCATCGGTTCGTTCATCTTCCTCGGTCCCACGGGGGTCGGCAAGACCGAAATGGCGAAGGCCCTTGCCCGTTATCTTTTCGACTCGGAAGAGGCCCTCATCCGAATCGACATGAGCGAGTACATGGAGAAATTCTCCGTTTCTCGCCTTGTTGGCGCCCCACCGGGATATGTCGGCTACGAGGAAGGCGGACAGCTGACGGAGAAGGTGCGCCGTAAACCGTATTCTGTGGTTCTCCTGGACGAGATTGAGAAAGCCCATCCGGATGTCTTCAACATCCTTCTTCAGGTGCTTGACGACGGAATCCTGACGGACAGCCTAGGCCGCCGCGTGGATTTCAAGAACACGATCCTGATTATGACCTCCAACATCGGCTCGCGCGACATCAAGGTCACGGGCGGATTCGGGTTTGGAACGCAAACGCACGAGGACAAATACACTGCGATGAAGGGCCATATCGAAGATGCCCTCAAACGCGTCTTCAACCCGGAATTCCTCAACCGCGTCGACGATACCCTCGTGTTTCATAATCTCGAACGGGAGCATATCCTTCTCATCATTGATATCGCCTCACAGGAGCTTGTCAAGCGGATGGAGGGCATGGGCATCACGGTAGAGTTGACAAAGGCAGCCAAGGAGTTCCTGGCCGACAAGGGCTTCGACCCCGCATTTGGAGCACGTCCGCTTCGGCGCGCCCTCCAGAAATATGTCGAGGATCCCCTCGCCGAAGAGATCCTCAAGTGCAGGTTCGCGACAGGGAGCAAGATCAGAGTGAAATTCAACAAGAAGACTGAGGAGCTCACGTTCGTTGATTCTTCCAAGGATAAGGGAGGAGACGAGTTGAAGGAGCACGATGAAGAAGTGGCTGACGCCACATAGTTGCGGACTTGAAACGATCTGATGAGATCCCCCGTAACAGTCGGGGGATTTTTTTTCACCCCGGAGGGCCCCCCAACCGACGATGAAACCTCCACGCCCACGCTACATCTTGTTCAACAAGCCATACGGCGTCCTCTCCCAGTTCACGGATCCGTGGGGAAGGCAAACCCTCGCCGACTTCGGTCCTTTTCCCAAAGATGTTTACCCGGTTGGAAGGCTTGATGCGGACACTGAGGGGCTCCTGTTGCTGACAAACGACAACGAGATGAAGCATCGATTACTCGACCCGCGCTTCGAGCATCCTCGCACGTATCTCGCGCTGGTCGAACGTATGCCCTCAGGCGAAGCGTTAGAGAAACTCCGCAGGGGGGTAACAATCGAACGAAGAAAAACAAAACCCGCCGCAGTGATGCTGTGCCGAGAGGAACCCGCACTCTGGGATCGACCAGTGCCGATTCGATTCAGGAAGAGCGTGCCGACGGCGTGGCTCGAGATAACCCTGATGGAGGGGCGCAACAGGCAGGTTCGAAAGATGACGGCCTCCATCGGGCATCCGACTCTGCGCCTCGTGAGAATCGCTTTTGGGCCTCTGACGATTCAGGGGATCCGGCCGGGAGAATTCCGCGATCTTCGGTCCGGAGAGGTGCGGGATCTCCTCCGATCAGTGAACCGTTCTGCGTGATTAGATACGTTATGTGCCATTTTGCCAATGAGGATTACATATGAAACGAATCACGATGACACTACTCGGAGTCCTGTTCTTGTTTACCGGGAATGAGATGTTCGCACATCCAGGCTCTGGCATATTCGTAGATCGGCAAGGCACCATCTACTTCGTTGATACAGGCGCTGGCATATGGAAACTTGAGCGAAGTGGCACGCTCACAAAACTCACAGCCCCAGCCTATCATTGGATGGCATTTGATGTCTACAATAAACGTGCAAACACTTCATCGTCGCGTTTCGCCCTTGGGAATGGAACGATCATTCGCGATTCCGGTGAGCCTAGGATTTTCGTCTCGAGTGATTTTCCTATCACCATTGGAAGCAATGGGGACTTCTACTATCCAGCAATCGGATCCACCGGACAACTGCAGATCAACCGCCTTGATACTTCAGGCCACAATACGGTCGTAAAGAATCTACCTGAACACACGGAGAGTGGTCCTCTCCGCTGGCTGAACGGCATTGTTGTTTCAGCCGATGGCTCGATATATTATTCTGAAGACAAAGCAATCAGAAGGATTACACCTGAGGGGGAGCTTGCCACGCTCTTCCTGCACCCTACTACTCCCCGTTGTGACTCTGTGCCAGGTGTTGAGTCCGAACAAGGCCCATACCTGCGCGGCATCGATGTCGACAAACAAGGGAATGTGTATGCCGCGGTCACGGGCTGCGGATCAGTAGTAAAGATCACGCCACAAAAGGAAGCGAAGACCATTCTTCGAACTCAAAGCCCCTGGTCCCCTACAGCGGTTGCAGTCTCGGGTGATACCGTCTATGTGCTTGAATACCTTCATACAGCCAGCCACAACCGACAGGAATGGTTACCGAGAATCCGGAAGGTCAGTTCGGATGGCCAAGTCGTCACACTTACATCGGTAGAGAGGCGATAGCCAACGAAGACACGGTGGGCAAAACGGCACATAAGAGCAGGCATTACGACGCTCCCTCATTTGATGAGAGTACTATTGTGGTCGCTCCATTTGTTTTGCCGCAGAACAATTGGTCATTTGATAGCGGCAAAACAAACGGCGTAATGCCTGCACTCGAATCCCGCAAACACGCCCGGTAGAAAAAAACCCCGACGCGCACCGTAAGCGTCGGGGTCAGGGAGGTTGTTATGAGACCCGCCCTAGGTAGGATAACAGGCGGGCTCATGAATTGTAACAGCCGAGGCCTTCACAATGTTCCGCGCGAGGGCAGAAAACGGGAGAAGGCCTCGAACTGCATCACACTCAATCACTTAGGCAGCATCACTGTCGGTGCATTCAATACGTCAAAGGCCTACCCTGACGAGCCTCGGCGGCTCTGTCCCAACGTGGCAAAACAGTTCTCACAAAGTCTTCCTTCTTTGCTTCGATTTCGGCCATTTTCAGCCCTATGAACGCCTGTGCCTTCGCCTTCGATGACAGGTCAGGCAAACGAATTGTTTCGAGGAAGCCCTGCTTGGCAAGGATTCGTACGAGCATGATCCGTGCTTCCTCGGCCTTCTGGATTGCCGATCCCAGGATTCGAGCAGCCTCCACAGGCGAGTGAAATCCCAAGCCGTTCGAGGCGGCAACCCAGTCCCAACGCCACTGCGCGTGACGAATACGCTGAAGCACCAGCTTCATCTCCTGCTCCGTTGCGCCCTTCTCCCACGCAGCCCTCGCTTCGATGTGGGCATGGACCAACGCTCGCTCAGCCTGCATGCGCAACTCGAGTATCTTGTCCTGGCGGTCGGTTACATTCTTGATCAACACAGTTTCACTTTCACGATGACATACTTGACAGGCACTAGCCACGTCGTTCAGAGGGCTCTGAATCTTGTGGTTCGTGAATTTCACTCCCCCTTCGCTCCTGTACGGCATATGGCAATCCGCGCACGCGACGCCGCGGTCGGCATGAATTCCTGTTTTGTATAGCTCATAGTCCGGATGTTGCGCCTTGAGCATAGGTGTTCTGCTCAAGGCGTGAACCCAGTCAACATGCTCTATCTCATCGTAGTACGCTTCCATACTATCGGCGGTGAACCCATTGTCCCAAGGGAAAGTGAGATAGGTATCCAACTTCCCTTTGAAATAGTACTCTACGTGACATTGTGCACACACAAGGGACCTCATCTCCTGGTGGCTTGCCTGCTTGATGTCTCTTCCCTGCCTCTGAAATGCCTCAGCCAAGGCGGGGCGGGTAATGCGTAAGTTCATGCTGAAGGGATCGTGGCAATCCTGGCAGCCGATGTTGTTCACGATCTCCGGGCCCAGGCTATCCCAGCTCGACCTGTAGAAATCTGCAGGCCCCATCGTGCTCATGACACGCGGCACATCGGTGCTCTTGCACGTCCAGCATGTCGCGGGCTGAGGAACTCCTGTGCGAAGCGTCTTGCGGATGTCTTCCACCGCATGGTAGTGACCCCGTGCTTGCGCGTAGTCACGAGAGAAGGCGTAGCCGGCCCACAGTACCACAAGATAGGGATCTTCCTGGAGGTAGTCTCGCCACGACGAACCGGCATACTTGCTCCTGAAGCTTGTATCCAAGGTGCTTCGATAGGTTTCGAATTCTCGCGGGAAGTTCTCTCCCCAAACCTCGTTGCGAGGCTCCCACTCTCCGATTGGCTTCACGAGCTGGAAGGCCAGCCTAGCTTCCTGACGTCGCTCCATGATTGATGCACCGAAAAGGCCGATCAGGAAAACAAGCGCAACGGTGGAAAAGAAGAGGACCCATGCCAACCAAGGCTTTCCCTCAATGAGGCTCACGACGCTCTTCATGGTCCATCCTGATGTTGTGAAGGTTTTGACAGAATTCGTTCGATCCACGCCGGTACCACCGGAGAAAGCCGAGGGACGCGGGCATAGGGGACCGACGCCAGACTGCTCACAGAACCGTGCGGTGTCTCGCGATGACATTCCCAACAGAGCTTTCCCTCACCATGCTGCGCGCTTTCCCCACCTACATTGTAGAGAGCAACGCGATCGACAAGGGGACTGTGACAACGTTTGCAATTCTCCTGGATCACGGCGATACCTGCTTCTTTGACACGAATGACCTGCGGCTCGAGCCGAAACGTGAACACGAATGAGTGGCGGAGTCCATCCTTTGTTTTGAAGGCGAGCTTGCTTATCACATTGTCGTGCGGCACGTGGCAATCGTTACAGACAGTGGCCCGACCGTGGCTTCCGCGCTGCCAGGTGGCATATTGCGGTGCCATCACGTGGCAGTTCATGCAGGCCTCAGGCCTGTCCGAGAGATAGGACGTCGCGTTGGCCACACGCAGTACCAGAATTCCGAGACCGCAGAGAATCCCAATGAGAAGAGTCACAGGGACTTGCCAGCGTCCCGGTGGAGCCAGCAGTGCAATGATGCTGAACGCGACGTGGATGACAAACTGTCGTCTACCTTCCCCCTTCACCTGCCCCTCCTACTGAGTTGCACATCTGTGAGTTTGACCTAAACGGCCACAGTCCGTGAATCACTGGCAGATCCCTGCAAAGAAAGCGTGATGGCCCCATTCTCATCCAGCAGAGCATGCTCATCTACCTCGGCCGGGAATCGAGTGTGTCACGTACCATCTTGAGCATTTCTTCCGGCCTGCAGGGTTTTTGAATGAATCCGCGCACGCCGGAATCCAGAATCTTCGTTTTGACCTGGCATTCCAGATATCCGCTCGCCATGATCAGTGAGACACCGGGTTCCACCGCTTTGATCCTTTTGAACAGCTCCCAGCCATTGAACTTGGGCAGGCCCATGTCACAGACTACTATGTCGATTTCCTTTCTGTGCCTGCGGTAGAGGTCAACACCGTCCTGTCCGTCGGCCGCCGGGATTACAGTATACCCCTTCTCGCGCAAGATGTCAACAACCAGGTTACGTAGCACGTCTTCATCCTCGACGACAAGGATTGTCTCACTACCGCCGCGAACGTCCTGGCTTCTTCCCTGCTGGGAATCCCCTTGAACCTCCGCTTCCGGTGGGACCGGGAGATAGATCCTGAAGGTTGCACCCCAACCTTTTTCGCTCTCGACGTCGATAAGCCCTTGATGAGCTTGGACAACTCCGAAGACAACCGCGAGGCCGAGTCCCGTCCCCTTTCCTTTTTCCTTTGTGGTGAAGAAGGGATCGAATATCCTTGCTTTGGTCGTTTCGTCCATACCCTTTCCGGTGTCGCTCACGGCGATCATGACGTATTGCCTTCCCTCCGCAACTGGGAAACGAGCGGAAATTTCCTCTCCTTGAACGAGCCTCGTGGCAATCGTGAGAGATCCGTGGTCGCTCATGGCATCTCGTGCATTCAAACAGAGATTCAGAAGAGCCTGATGAAGCTGCGTATGATCCATCGAGATGATCGGTATGTCTTTTTCAAGCTGGAGCGAGAGCCGTATGGTCTTAGGGAAGGTTTCCCCCAGCATCCGTGCCAACTCGCCGATGACGGAATTGACGTTCAAGGACTCAAGGTTGAATTCTGTTTTACGGGCGAACGTAAGGATCTGGCGGACAAGGCCCGCGCCTCGTTCGACCGATTTTACGATCGCCTCGACCCCGGACGCAATCCTCTTTGAATCACCTACTGAGTGTTCCAACATCGAGGCGTATCCAAGGATGATGGCGAGGATGTTATTGAAGTCGTGCGCGATGCCAGCGGCAAGAGTCCCTATGCTTTCCATTTTCTGTACCTGAACGAGCTGCTGGCTAAGCTTCTTCCGTTCCGTGATGTCGCGGAAGATGGTCAGTACAGCCGGACGACCACGCTCAATTTCGAGGAACGTGTTCGACAACTCCAGCCACACCTTCCGTCCATCCCAGAAGACCGTATCGGCTTCGAGATGAGCAGGAACCGTCCGAGCGGCAAACCGCTGCTTCAAGATCTGAGTACCCCTTTCGATCTCGTCGGTCGATTCCATTTTGTAAATTATGTGGAACGGCTTCCCGATCAATTCATCACGCGGCTTACCCGTTAGCCGGCAAAATGCCTCATTCACCGCCACGATCGTTCCCGATTCATCAATGATGCGCATACCGTCCATCGTGTTCTCCCATACCCGGCGGAAGCGGAGTTCAGAGAGCTTCAATTCTTCTTCGGCCTTCTTGCGCTCCGTGATATCGCGAAAGATACTGAGAACTTGGGGTGCCTGGCCCGGAACCTCAAGAATCGAGTTGGAAAGTTCGACCGGTTTGGGCTCGCCGCTGTGGAGAGGGATCTCAACATCCATCCGTGGCGTGATTGCCCGCTCGGCAACGCGCCGCCTGAACTTTTCGAGATCTTCCTCATTTTCCTTAGGGGATGCTTGATACGCAACCGTAAACGGCTTTTCCATCAATTCGTCACGTGACATGCCCACCAGGCGGCAGTATGCATCGTTGACCATGACGATTGTTCCGTCTTGATCAAGAATCCTCATACCGTCTACGGCACTCTCCCACACCTGACGGAATTGGGCTTCGGACTTCCTTAAGGCCTCCTCCGTCTGTTTCCTATGCGTGATGTTGCGCAGAATCCCCCGATAGCCGAGAACCTCGCCCTTCTCATCCCGAATGGCTGTCGATGACTCAAGGCAAATCAATTTCTGACCATCCCTGGTTTTCAGCTCGACCTCGTAGTCTTTGAGGAATCCATCTTTCGAGACCAGACGCTGACTCTTGTCGCGATCGTTCGGGTTGAAGTACAGATCATGCGCGATATCGACCTTCAACAACTCCTCTTTCGACGAGAACCCAAACATCTCAACACCGGCAGGATTGATATCCAGCAACCGCCCTTCGACGGTACTGCTGAATATCGCGTCTTTCGATTCTTCAATGATCGTGCGGTATTTCTGTTCCGACTGGCGCAGTTGTTCCTCGGCCCGTTTCCGCTCGGTGACATCTTGCATGATGCCAATCATCCGTACGGCCTTACCGTTCTCATCGGGGATGAAAATGCCGCGGTCATGCATCTGAACATAGTGACCGTCCCGATGCCGATACCGGTATTCAACGTCATAGGGGGTGAGGCTATGCTCCGCCACCTCAAGCAGCCGTAGGGCCTCGGCGCGATCTTCCGGATGGATAAGCTCTTCCCACTGAGCGATACCGCCCTGCATTTCAGCCGGTCCGTATCCCAACACCTGTTCAACACTCCCACTCCACACAATTCCGCCGCTCTGCACATCGTAGTCGTAGACCACTTGTCCGGATGCCACCGCAACAAGTTCATACCGCCGTTTCCACTCGGCAATCTCTCTCTCGGCCTGTCTTCGCGCACTGATGTCGCGCGCGATCACCTGCATGGCCGGCTTCCCCCGGTAGGTAATCGGCACAGACACGGTCTCGACATCGATGATCGACCCGTCGAATCGAACAAACTTCTCCTCGGCACGAGAGGCTCCCCTCTCCTCTCCGGGTGTCTGCTGGGCGCGTGCCCTCACTGCATCTTGATACTCTTGGTGGACGAGATCCAGAAACGGTTTGCCGATCAGTTCTTCGGCATACTTTGCGCCGATCATCTCAGCACATGCCCGGTTGACGAACACCAGTTTCCCCTCCGAATGAACAGTGACCGCGTCGGGTGAAGATTCAACAAGCCGCTTATACCGTTCTTCGCTCTCTTTCAAGGCCGCCTCGGCTCTCTTTTGCTCCGTAACATCCCCCACAAGCGCCATGGCGCCGCAGACTTCACCACGTGGATCGCGTATCGGTGCCGCGAATAGCCGCATATCGATCGAGCTGCCGTCTTTCCTTGTTCGTCGAATGTCAATCCCGTTGAGCTGTTCGCCATGGATGAGTTGACCGAAGATCTGCCAAAACTCCGAGTGATTCCCGGGTGAGATGAACGGCAGCGGCCGCCCCAGCACCTCCGCTGCTTTCCATCCGAACATCCTTTCTGCCGCGGGATTCCAGACTTTCCGTACATTGCCGTGCTCATCAAGGTCATAGATCGACAACGGCGATGATGAGATGATGGCATTCAGCGTCTCATTTGTCTCCCGCAATGTCTCTCGATCTTTACGACGAGATTCTTCAATGCCGATCGCCGAAGCGAGAATCCCCATGAGTTTCTCATCACCTGGGTCGGCGCGACGATCCCTGTCATAAAGAACACAGAGGGAGCCGATCGTCTCCTCACCAAATTTCACCCCGTGTCCAATGTACGTTTTCAGGCCGTACTTCTTCACATTCGGATCAGTCTTCGAATAGTCCGTGTCGCCCAGGTTGCGGATAACCAACGTCCCACTTTCCGCCTTTTCAATAAGGTCAGCACAGATACGACCTTGCGCGGCAGTGCGCTCATCGGAGTCGGCTGGTACCCTCCACCGCCCCACCGAGAGCAGCATGCCCCCCTCCAGCCGATTGTACATCGCGCACGTCGCCCCCATCAACTCTCCACAGTGTGCAACGAGACGGTTGATATTGACAAGCGGATCCGGACCGAATTCGAGAAAGTATTCATTGAGTTTTGCCAACCGTTCCTCCATCCGCTTTCGCTCGGTGATATCCTCATAAGTCCCCAGGACACCGATGACGTTGCCGTCCTCGTCGTGCAGCGGAACCTTGCTCGTGCGCAACCAGAGCGTTTCCCCATTTGGCCTGCTCTGCGGTTCCTCAAATCCGAGCTTGGGCGTGTCCGTTTCCATGACAAGACGATCATCACCCCTGTACAGTTCTGCCGTTCCTCTCCAAGACAGCTCGAAATCATGTTTTCCAAGGATTTGGCAAGGATCAGTCAAGCCGGCGTCGAGAGCAAACGGCTTGTTACAGCCGAGGTAGCGGAAATCTCTATCCTTCCAGAAAATCCGCTGGGGGATATGATCAAGGACGAACTCGAGCATTTGCTTCGACTGGAAGAGCGCCTTCTCGGCACGTTTCCGCTCGGTGATATCACGGATAATTGCCTGGAAATACTTCTTGCCGCTCGTCTCGATCACACGGGCGCTTGTTTCAACGTGTATCCGCCTGCCATCCTTCCGCTGATGGACCGTCTCGAAAACCGACCCCCCTCCCTCGGCAATCTCTGCAATCTGTGTATCAAGCTGGTCAAGTGCCTCCGGGGCGCGGATGTCTCGAATATTCAATCGAAGGATCTCTTCAAGTGAATATCCGTAGATCCTGAGTGCCTGGTCGTTTGCATCAAGGATGTTTCCCTCGGGTGTAATCAACAAAATGATATCATTTGCATACTTCGTCAGGCTGTCACGATGCTCAGCCAATGCCTTGCGCCCAAGCTCTGCTTCATACTGGCGTTTGTAGAACTGTGACTGTTTGTGACGCCACAGCACGACGATCGAACTACCAGCAAGGAGGGTCGTGAGCCCAACGACGAAAAATGCCAGGACCGCTCGTTCCCGAATGGGCATGTAGATTTCATCCTGGTCCACCTTCGCGACAAGAATCCAGGTGCTATTTCTGACGGGTTGAATAGCAGCAAGAACAGCGATACCGCGATAGTCGGTGCCTTCAAAGACTCCCTGAACCCCGCGCGCACCAGCAGCGGCAGGCAGCCGTTCAGCGCTCACCGGCAATCGCAATCTGAGCGCGGTGTTTTTCCTGTGCCGCAGCTCGTTCAAATAGACAACCTCATCACCTTCACGCCGAATCAGCAAGCTTTCGGACGTTCTGCTGGGCGCCGGCCACATCTGGAGCATCGGATAAAGGGACTCCCCCACCCTCACCCGGAAAAGGACCGCGCCGAAGTGCCGCATCGGTTTCTGCTCCAGGTCCCGCAGCGGCGTGATGATATCTATATGGGCCCCGTCTTCGGTCTGTGCCCGGTGCAGATCGGACATCACCACCCTGTCGCTGCTGAGTGCCTCCCCGACCAGTCGACGCGTGGTTGCGTCGAGCTCCACTTTGCCCTCCGGAACCGAGATCCGGACGTTTCCCTCTCTGTCCAAGAGATAGACAGTTGAAAATCCATAGTTGCGACGAAGCAATTCCATCCAGTCGAGCAAGGCGCTTGTTGAAGTGGGTTCGCCGACCTGCATCAGGTGAAGCTTCATTCGGCTCGTGAAGGGGTTCTCATGAATCACTCTCGCATCAGCCAGACGCTCGCCGAGCCATTGCGTGATCTGTCGGGTCTTGAGCTCCGCGATCGCCATGAGCTCTGTCTTCTTCTCAAGCTTCATCTGTCGTACTTGATCGTCGAAATAGAGGTACCCGGTCACTGTAATTGCCACGGTCAGCAAGAACAGGATCGCGGCCAGGTTCCAGGGTATCTTTCCCGTAACGGTTCTCAGCACCATGATCTAAAACCTCCTTAACACCCACGTGATGAGAAATCTGGTGGATCAGTGGGAACACCGAGCCAGATAGGCTAAAGACAAAGGAAAGAGATTTTTGATAGGAGTCAAGAATTTTTGCGATTACAGTTTACGACCAGTCAAGAAATCGGCCAAATCTATTGAGTTTCGGGGTTTTGGACAAGAATTTCGAGGGAAGGGGCCGACTGGCCGGGGGAGAAACCGGACCGCCAAATTCCTGACCGTCGGGGCCAAAAAGCCGATGGGCCTACTCGTCCGATGCCCTTGTCTATCAGCGGATGATCCCCGCGATACGTTGCGATCAGATATCCTGCCTCTCCAGAACTCTACGTGATATACGGAGGGGGAGGATAATCCATGCCGTAAGGCCACCAACGAGAAGGACCACACCGAGCGTCGAGCCGCCGAGAAACCTCAGCAACGCTGCCCCTGACGCCCCGAAAATCGTGACATCGTCAAGAATGATGAGCGAGGCCACGCGGACCATATCGACTGGATTTCCAAACAGCGAGACAAAGAGAAATGTGTTTGCTGGCCGACCTCTGAAGAGAAGCGTACCCCCCAGAGTGAGCAAATCATAGAAAAGCACGAAGAAGAACCACACAAAGAGCGAGAGCCCAAAGGCTTTTGACTTCCTTCCACTGGCAACCGAGACGAGTGCCGCGAGACTCAGGAAGGTCAAGGAGAGACCAAGGGTAAGCGCCACAAAAAGGCCGTAGGAGACGATACCTTGAGAGCCTGTCTGAAGAAAGATGATGCCTCCGGAAAGGACAAAACCAAGGAGAGTCGAGATCGCGAGGGACAAAAAGACCCCGATGAGTTTTCCGAGCAGGACCTCAGTGCGCGACACCGGTTGGGAATACAGCAGCTCGGCTGCTCCCCTATCACCTGTGAAGCTTAATGTCCCCATCGTCAGAGCGACGAGCGGCACGATGTACAACACAAGGTTCAGGATGCTTGCAGACGTACGCGTGAAGCTCTGCATTCCGGAGAATCCTTCTACCATCATCCCAACGTACGCGATACTTACAACAAGGAGGCCGAAGATGATCGCAAAGATAATCGTCCACTTGTTGCGGATATTGACTGTGAGCTCCTGCCTCGCGATATGAAGAACGCTACGCATGTCCATCGTACAACGGCCATTCTGGATTCACTCTTCTCTAACGGGCCTCGAATTTCCGGACCCTGAAATCGAATTCTACTTGTCGTGCTCCGGACAACACTCGTCTTCCGCGCGAGTCGCGTTCTCGGTCGGAGGAAATCGTTCCACTAACGAGCTCGCCCGCTGAGAATCCGCGACGGCAACGTTTCCCGATCCCATCGGCGTGGCCAGGCCGGTTCTCACGACGATGCTTTTCGCATACGGCAGCCATTCCATCGTTTCGTAATCCGTCACAAAGATCGTTCCGATCTTCAAGCTTGGATTGCTCTTGCGGTATGCGGCGAGGCAACTGAGGTCATCGAACTTGAAGACCTCCCCTTCTTCTGTGATGATCTCTGAGGAAAAGGCCTTGTCGGACACAGCCATGCGGCAATTGGAGCAATTGTCCTCGGGGTAGATATCGACCGGTTTTACCTGCGACGGTCCACACGAAACAGAAAGAGACACCATCCAGGCACCAATCAGTGCGCGTATCAACCTGTTATTCTTTTTCACGCTCATATTCCTCCACGTAGTGCAGATACAGATCCTCGATTGTACCCTCGACTACTAATGTCGAACGAAGGTCTTGTATAGACTCCAGCGCAACGAGCCGTCCGCCGACGAAGATACCCACACGGTCGGCAAGTTGCCTAGCTTCGTCCAACAAATGGGTGGAAAACACGATGGTTTTTCCCTCTTGCTTTTGCGCGATGACAAACTCGCGGAACCGTTTGACACCCTGAGGGTCCAGGTTCGCGGTCGGTTCATCAAGCAGAAGAATCGGTGCATCCGGCAAAGACAGTACCGCAAGCCCGAGTCGCTGAATCATACCGCCCGAGAACTCACTCACGGTTCTGTCGGCGAATCCGTCGAAGTGTGCCCTGGCGAGAATCTCATCTGCGTGCTCGGACGTTAGCTTTCGGATACGGCCGTAAAACCGCATGACTTCTCGCGCCGTGAGGTTCTCAGGAAAAACGACCCGCTGCGGCAGATAGCTCACGAATCCCCTCGCTTCCTTGGGGCACTTCTGAACATCCTGACCGTTTATGATGACGCGACCCGAAGTCGGAATACACAATCCGACCATGGACTTTAACGTCGTGGTCTTGCCACTCCCGTTCGGCCCAAGGAAGGCAAACACTTCGCCCATTCGAACATGAAATGACACGTCGTCCACGGCGGTAAAGCGCCCAAATCGCTTTGTCAGATGGTCAACTGCGATCACCGCGCACCCCGCTTTGAGTTTCGTAGATAGAAAATCCCCAGAGAGGCAGCTACAGCGAGAGGAACGACAAACCACACGCCTTTGCTCGTGCCCGTGGACCCACCCACTTCCTCCGAGGTCTTCCCGTACTCATTCGCTCCAAGGACAT
The DNA here is from genome assembly GCA_016873755.1 of Ignavibacteria bacterium. Taxonomy (GTDB): domain Bacteria; phylum Bacteroidota; class Ignavibacteria; order UBA10030; family UBA10030; genus VGWB01. Next base: position 29,987 of record VGWB01000010.1, read on the forward strand.
ACAGATCCACGGGCCGAACGAGTGGTTTCTCATCCACCTCCTCGTTGATGGGAATGATTGGGAAGGCTTTTGCAGCAACGGCAAGAGCCTGCGAGGCCGGACTATACAAATAGAGACGCAGATTGGGGTACCTTCCCTCAAGATATGAGAAGACGTTCTGAATCTTCATCGGGACATCACCGATCCCGTCAGCGTCGATATCATAACCATCGTACGAACTCCAGTAGTTGCCGCGCCCATTCTCGCTCCAGTGTGACTCGGTTCTCTTCCCGACAATTGTCAAAGGGCTCAGGTTATCGATGAAGTTGTTTCCCGAGAACGTATTTCTGACCGAATTCTGAAACACTTGAAGGGCCACATCGTTCTGTGCGATGATGTTGTGGCGGAAACTGTTACCTGTGGACCCTTCAAAGAATATCCCTACGACGTTGTCAACAACTACGTTTGAGTCGGCTCGTATACCGTGACAGTCCTGAAAGAGGATGCCGTACGATGCAAATCCGCGGTTGTGGGCGAACACGTTGTGCCGCATGAGAATCCCCTTCGAATACATCACCGCCGCGCCGGCGACGTTGTCGTAAAACCTGTTGCCGAGAAAGACGTTGGAGTCCGCATACATATAATGCAGTCCGTAGCGGACCCTGAACACCTTGCTCTTCTCGATGAATGTGTGATGCGCGTACTGGATGTAGAATCCGTCCCGGACGTCGGTGATCGTGTTCCCGCTGAAGAAGTTGCCGTGGGAATTCCAGATGTGAATCCCACTCCCCCGCTGCCCAACCTCCAGCTCACGCCGTCCGACGATCAAATTGTTCATAATCCTGTTCGAGTCCACGCCAAAGAGGTAGATCCCAAAGAGGACATTCCGAATCTCGTTGTCCTCAATGATGTTCCGGCCCAATTTCAGGAGTATGCCAGCATCCTCCCTCATGAGCTCCCCTCCGCTCCGCTCGATCAGAAAGCCCCTTACGAGACAGGAATCTGCGAGAATCGTGATGCAGCTTCCAGACCCATCTCCGCGGATTACCGGCTTTCCTTTTCCCACGAGAGCCAGCCGTTTCTGGAGCAAGAGGTTCCCCTCGTGCACACCTTGGTCTACAATGATTGTATCTCCGGACTTTGCAGCGTCAATTCGCCTCTGCAGACTTGAATTCTGGGCAGCCGATTGTCCCAACAGAAGGGAAGCGGCAACAGCGAGGCCTGCCACAGACCAAAGTCGGTTCATACAATTCTTCCGCTAAAATCCGGCGTGGGTGAGCACAACGGCAAAAAGGATACTTTGACCGACCAGAATGATTCCGAGGCGCTTGTACCGCACCTTATCGGACAACCTGACCGTCCCGTAGATCGAGTGGATTGTCATCGGCACGAATGCGACAATGGCGAGCCGCGGGGTGTAATGTACGGCGACGAGAAAAATCACAAGCGAAAGCGCGAGAACGTGATAGAGCACATTCAACGTTCCCAGCCGGGCCTTGTCGCTCCAGGCGAGCCTGGGGTTTCTTGCCGCCGACGCACGGATCTTCAGATGTACGTACACCACAGTGCCACCGAAGAAAAGCGCGTTCAGAATCCATAGCGTCACCGCGGTTCGATCGAACGATCCTGAAGTGACGACGTAGGCTGCGGGAGCACTCACTGTTAGCCCAAGAACAGCAATTTGATCGACGAGGAACTTCCCGGGGATCCTGCTTCGCAGGGAAACAGTAAGCAGAAACGCGGCAACACCGACCGCTCCGAGCGGGACAATCATCCAATAGCCGCTTAGCAACAACGGAACGAGGAAGATCGTCCCCACCCCGAGATAGATGCCGGCCCAGAGCATCGATGCCCGCACGACGACAGCATCCCGCAATCCTTCCAGCCGTCTTCGCAGCAGGGTCTGCAACGGCACGTGACTCAAGAAAAAGCCCAACATCGACCCGGCGAGGAGAATCACCCTCGGCGAGAACGATTCGGTTACGCTTGCTCCTATCACCAGCGGAACAAAGATCACTGCCCAGGCGCCGTGCTCTGTTGGAATGATGGGATTCAATCTCGTCATTTACACTACGCCCTCAGAGAGTCTTCTGCCTCAGCACCGATCCTCTGGAGACCCACATTGCGATGAGAAACAGCAACGGCACAACCGCCATAACGTAGGAACCGACACCGGGGTAGCTGTACACTTCAAAGTTCGCCATGGTCCCATGCCCAAATAGCGGAGGCGTGAACGGCGGTACCTTGACTGCAGCAGTCGGAGCAAGATCGTGTCCGTACGCGTAAAGCTTGTGGTAGAAGCTCCAGAGCGAAAAGAGGCAGAAATAGGTGAACAAGACGAAGAGATCAACAAGCTTTGACATTTTGCCGAGTACGACGACGCGAAATGCAAGAAGAATCGATCCGCCGATGACGAACGGTATCCATTTGAATTCCGTGAAGTCCTCCTCTACCAGCGGACGCATACCGATGTAGTGATTGAGTGCGTTGATCTCCTTCAGGTCGTCCCGATACTGGGTCTTCCCCCCTTCAAGTTTGTGGGAATAGATGTGGAGCGCCAGACCCTCCGGGAATTGATTGGAATAGAGCGTCATGTTCCACAGCGGGAAGAAGAATGTCGGCACGAGCAGGAGCCCGGCCGCAAGCACGAATATGCGTCCCCGCACGTCAAGTGGGTTCTCGAAGAAAGATGACGCCTTTTCCAGAAGCCGTCGCATTACACTCGATCCTTTCACCTCGCCCCACACTTCAAACCGTATCATTCTGCCGCATCCTGCCCCCGCCGCGAGGAGAGGCAGGCAGGAACACCAGGAGCCGCTCTATGGCCTCACAAGAAGATAGCCCTGCATTTCCTGATGCAGGGCGGAGCAAAAGTTCGTGCAGTAGAAGGGGAAAACGCCTTGCTTGTCTGCCACAAACTCTATTGTCTTTGTCTCGCCGGGATCAGCCACGATGTTCAGGTTGTACTCATTCAATCCGAATCCGTGCAATTCGTCGGTCGTCTGCTCGATGTTCGTCAAATAGATGGTCACTCTATCCCCTTTGTTCACCTCGATCTTCCACGGCTCGAAGCTTGACCGAACGGCGATCATATAGACTTCGACGTTCCTCCCGTTGCGTACTATTCTTGCATCCTTGATATCCCAGATCGCCTTCGGATTCTTGTTCTCCTCCTTCGGATACACTTCGATCGGTTTCAGCTTGTCTGCCTTGATAATCTGGGCATAGTGAGGCTCCGGTTCGGTGAATGCATCGAGAAGCAGTGACATCTTCTCGCCACTGATATCAATGAGCTGGGAGGATTCCGGCTGAGAAGGTCCGACGCTCAGATGCCGGCCGTGTGAGAGCTTGTTGAGCGCGATGAGGTACCTGCCCGCGGGATGTTTCGTGTCTCCTTCCGCCGCCGCGAGGTGACCGATATTGTACGAGACTGGAATCTTGTCCAGAACCTCCCACGTTCCAAGCTTCCACTTCGCCACGGCGCTCTCGACGAAGAGGGAAGTGTAGGCATGCCCTTGGTCGTCGAACTGTGTGTGAAGCGGTCCCAGGCCGACACCCACCTCCGCGTCTTTGACGGCGTCATAGTTCAGGACGGGAATCCCGTCTTCGTTGCCGGTGAAATCCTTCTTTTCGATCGCCATCAACATCTTCTCGAAGTTGAAAACCGATGTAATCCCTTGAAGCTTACCGCTCGCGATAATGTGTTTCCCGTCCGGACTCACATCCACGCCGTGGGGCGATTTCGCAGCCGGGATGAGATATACGACGCCGGAAACGTCTCTGGGATCAATGACCTTGGCACCGCCGATCATCTTGAACTTCCCGTCCTTCAGAGCTTTCTCAGCCGCACGCCAGTTTACGGCCGCCACGTAGTCCCTATCCTTCTGAGACGCTGTCTCCTCCAGTCTCCCAATCGCTCGTTCCGAGTTATAGCACGTCCAGAATCCCCATTCCTTGCTTGGACCCTTTCCCGCGTCTCCCAGGTCGTAGTTGAACGGAGGCATCAGTACCTCCCATCCGAGGGACATCTTCCCGCTCTTTGCGTCAACCGCGATACCCGCAACGACACCTTTGTATTTCGTCGCATAATCCTCGATCTTCTCGTATGTGCCGCGGGGCAAGGGAATCGAGAATCGTGAGCCGGCGAGGACATACTCGGTATTCTCTGTGACAAACGACGAACAGTGGTTGCCTGAGACATTAGGGATGGGACCGAGGATCTCCTTAGTTTTGAAATCCCTCAAGTCGATGCGCGCCATACGATTGTTGGCATTGTCGGAAATGAAGAGCCACCGGCCATCGTAATCGCCGTCCGTCTCACTAAGGGATGGGTGGTGAGCATCGCCCCAAACGAATCCCCCAAGCATCTCCTTGCTCTCCTTGTCGAATCCGTACCCGGTTGCAGGATACGGTGTGAAGACGGGAATCGTGGCGATATGTCGCATCGACGGGATACCATAGATGTACACCTGCCCGGAGTGGCCACCCGATTTGAAGACATAGAACTCGTCGAGGTCACCCGGAGCGACATAGACCTTTTGGGCAGCTTCCTGGACATCCGAGCGCACCCCTACTCGTCCGCGTTCGCCGCCGCAGCCTGCCAGGGCGAGAATGACTGCAAAGACCGCGGGGACAGCAAGTTTGTTGGTCATCGATGTTCCTCCATAGTGAAGTGATGATTTCTTCTCCGCGAGGCCGCAGAGGAGATGAGGTTTGTTAGATACCTCTACCTATCTCTTTTCGCTCTCTTTCCGTTCTTGCTTCTTTAGCTCGTACGCATAGCGGATTTTCTCTACTGCCTCCGCTCGCTCTTCAGGAGTCAGGATGATCATCGTGGAGAGAACGACATCCATTGTACCGGTCGGGCGTGCAAGGAAGTCATCGAGTGTCCGGCCAAAGCGCGATTGCACATCCTCAACGGCGAGAGCGAGATCAGGTCCGATCTGCGCTGCAGCATCGATGCCGAGAGTTGAAACAGAGTGACACACGAAGCAGTTCTTCTTCACGAAGAAGGAGCCCGGACCCTTCAACATCCGCTCCTCTTTCTCGATTTCTTCTTTCGATGGTACATCCTTGAAATTGTGGCCGGGCACGTACTCAACAGGCGGTGCGGCTTTCTTCCAGCTCATCACCAACATCGCCAGGGCTTGTGCATCGGAGCTTGAGAAGTTGAAATTCGGCATCACGGATTCCGGAACGATCTCCTTCGGATTCTTCAGGTGAGCCACTTGCCAGCTAAACTCAGTGGCCAGTCCCTTGACACGTTCATAGCTGAATTGCTCGGGGGCCTTGTCACCTTCGTAGGTCAGGTCCGGTCCGACAGTGCCACCTCGTCCATTGATGACGTGACAGGCACGACAGCCCTTTTCAGTCACCAGGTGTTTCGCACGATTGATGTAGGATGCACCCTTGGTCTCCCTTTCGTACCGATGGCAGGAATTGCAGTTGATCTGCATCAGCGCTTTCCTGTCGCTCACAACATAGAAATCACCGAGCTCTCTTCCCAGAAGCGGCTGCTCCCAATGCTCGACAAATCCGTGGGCAGCATGGGTTTGGGTCGCGTAACCCTGGCCTCCGTGACACGGCGTGCAGCCGTATTTCTGAATCGGATGCTTCTCCAGAATCTCCCTTGGATGAGCCTTGTGTGGATTCACGGCGCTCTCCATCCCTTTCCACTCAATGCCCTGGTGGCATGTTACGCACCGATCCGTGATCCCAAGGTCACCGACAAATATCTGCTGCAGTCCTCTGGGTATAGGAGCAACACGTTCTTCACCGAACTTCTCTGCAATCACCTCTCTGAATTCAGACTGATATGCTTCCCACTCAGGCATCAGATAGATGTAGAACAAGAAGCCGGTGGTCACGAGAAGAAGGATGCTCGCGACGCTGAGAATGAGCGAGTCGTACTTCGTACCAACCAATCTCTCTTTTGATTTCTTGTGATTCATAGCTCTAAAGTCAAAAGCGAATCGGGGTCGTTGGCCACGCTTCCCACGGCCAGTAGAAATCCCAATACGGTCCCCGAAGGAACGTTCCGACGATCGTCAGCAATATGACAAACAAACAGAGAGCAAGGAAAATGAGATTCTGCCGCTTTCGCTCTGGGGCGAACCACACACCTGTGGCGTTGATGCTCGAGCGATCGCGATACGGCCACCAGATCGCAAGAACCAAGAGTATCCCCGGCAGCAAGATGCCTCCTACAAGCGCCCCATTGAGCGTGAAGGAACCCAGCTTAATCGTCGTGTCTGTGACGATCTCCTGCAGCCACAAAAAGTACCATGGGGCCTTGGCAGGATTCGGCGTCACCGACGGGTTGGCAGGAGCCTCCAGTGGCGTCGGTACGATGATCGACGAGACCATCACCAAGAGCATCGTAACAAGCGTGACAAGCCATATCCGCCTTGAGAGATTCGGGACCGATGGGAGTGAATTCTCTTCTTCATTCACCATCCTTGTCTGAACATGAACGGTCGTTCCGTTCGTGATACCGAGGAGGGAATAGGTTTTGGATTTGACAGGGGCAACCTGTTCCGGTTTTTGGCTGAGCGCCTCACGGTCAACCACAGCAAGACCCCCATCCTTGCGAATCCTCCACATGTGCCACGCGAACAAAGACACGAGGATCACGGGAAGGAAGAAGACGTGCAGAACGTAGAAGCGTATCAGGGTTCCCTGGTCAATCGTGTTTCCACCCAGGAGGAAATACCGGATCTTTTCCCCAACAATCGGCGCTGCACTTGCAATGTTCGTACCGACGGTTATCGCCCAATACGCCAGTTGATCCCATGGGAGCAGGTAACCCGTGAAGGAAAGCAGGAGCGTGCAGATGAGAAGAGCGAGGCCGATGATCCAATTCAGCGGACGGTTCGTTCCGACGGACCTGCCATTCTTGTATGCCCCCGTAACAAACACTCGAACCATGTGCAGGAATACCGTGGCCACCATCAGGTGAGCGGACATTCTATGCATCGCTCGAAGAAACCATCCGAACGAAACAACGTATTCGATGTCTTTGACCGAGGCGTAGGCTCTCTCGACTGACGGCACATACAGAAACATCAGAACGATCCCGGTCACCGTCAGGATCACAAAGAGTACGAACGACATGGTTCCGAGCCAGAGGGAGTACCACCACGAGATGCTCCCTTTAGAAACCTTGTGGGGGAACCAGTGGAGCAAGATATTCTTGACGATCGCATCTCCTGCCTCCTTGTCACTTCTTGGAATCCATGACCAGGTGAGGCGACGATAGAGCTTCTTTGTTGATTGCACGATTTGCATTGCGATTTCCCCGAGAACGCCGGATCACACCGTGAGACGGAAGTTTTGCTCAACTTCTTGGCCCATGTTGACTACAAGCTGTCCGTCATCAGGCGCGATGTGGAGCCTGAACCAACGCAGCGGACGCGGAGCTGGCCCGGCGAAGTTGGTGCCATCTCCATAGAACTTGGATCCGTGGCATGGACAGTTGAATTCACCGGTGACAGTCTTCCTCTCACCGTCGATCTCAACCTGTTTGACCTGGTTAAGCTTGGTGTATTTCACCGTGCAGCCCAGGTGGGTGCAGGCGCCGGAGATCGCGTAGTACGATTCGCCTTCCCTGAAGACATACAGGCGTTTATCCTCCAGAAACGTCACACCTTCGGCGAGTTGCTGGGGGAGGCCGAGTTTGAAAACCTGAGGCGGCTCATACAGGACGTTCGGCACCAGCGAACGAATCGATTGATATCCTAAGCCCGCGATTGCTGCGAGCACGCTTCCTACTCCGAATTTCTGAAGAAACGCCCGGCGACTTCCTGGTCGGTCCGACGCCGACGGTACAACTACAGGAGCGTTTGCATGATGCTTCCGAAAGAGCTTCATGGCACCAGTGTTTTGTTGTGGAAAGAGTGAACATGTTGCCGGTGGAACGTAGACCGAGAGCAGGCACCGTTTGGCAGCGCAACGCAGTGGTTTTGCGAACTCTTGAATGATGAGCCAACCACCACTTTCAGCAAATCAATTTTCTTGTGGCGGTTGGCCAAAACCAAATCTGTGAGCAAAACCATTGAGCGACCACAATAATTCTTATCAATTGAGGGAACGGCGTGGTTACCTGATATGCGCCGATGTTTTGCGTTTCAAGGGCCCTCAACACAACTCTTGAGTGATTTGCGGCGGCAGACTATTTTAGCAACAGTGCCTTTTGTACGGCGGCCTTGCCTCCAGATTCGAGTCGCAGAAAGTACATGCCTGAGCCCAAACCGGCCGCATCGAACACAACTTGGTGTCTTACACCCGCCTGGACTTCACTGTCATACAACGTCCGCAACTCTCGCCCCAGTATATCAAATACTTGCACGACTGCCCGTCCGGTTTTTTCAACTGAGAAGCGGACCGTTGTGCTCGGGTTGAAGGGATTGGGATAGTTCTGATCCAACTCAAACTTGTATGGAATGGCTGTGAGACTCGATGCGGCGACACTCGTTGGCACCCCTGTTCTCGCGTCGATGTGATAGACGACAGCTCCCCACCCTGGAACGGTAAAGCTCACCTGATTCAATTGCGCTTGGGAGATTGTGTTCTGCGTCTCTGAGAGTACATCCAAGAAGCTGTAGGAAGTCTGAGGAGCGAGCGGCAGGGCGGAGAAATCGACAGAGGTGGAAACTGATCCCCCGGTGAAGTTTAGAACACCGATGACAAGATTGTCCCCTGATTTGCTGTAGTATGAATACGCTGTGGTCGGTGTTGAGTTTGTCAGACGCCCCATCTGAGCGCTATTTGTCAGGTATTTTTTTCTTGCCGCGACAAGCTTCTTGACTCGTTCACGGAAACCGGCGTTGTCAACTCTTTGATATGGGGTGTAATCATACGCGGCGCC
>VGWB01000011.1 GCA_016873755.1 Ignavibacteria bacterium
CAGAGTGAAGAACGGCTGCCCATCATCTGTTGCGTGACGGAGGATGACGACAGGGCCGTAGTCGAGTCTGCCTGTGTTGTTCGCGAAGGCATGTACCATCCCCTCGAGCGGAGCGTGAACACCGGTGCCCGGCTCGGCGAATAAGTCGAGGCCGAGATGAATTGTGCGGAACTCATCGGCGGGATGCGGGCCTGAGGCGTACAGCGGCGCGCGGTAGAACATCCGGGCTTCATCATAACGACCGATCCCCACCTGCACACCCTCTTCCTTCATAGCGCTGAACAGCATGTCCGTGAGGGCATCCGGTTCGAGTGCACGGGGATCAGCCCCGGTCTCCAGACTGCCTGGACTCAAGTCAAACACTCTCAATGGTACGGTTCTCACATCCACATCCAAAATGGACGCGAATCCGTTTGCATTCTCCCTCAGCCACTCCACGACTCGCTTGGTCTGCGGAACAGGCGGCAAGCCACAGGCGGAGCGAAACGTGTAATGTGCTAAACGGGGATGCACGGTGGCGAGGCGATCAAGGGCCTGCCACGCAGGCCTCTCGCTGATGGTGACGTACGGGTCGTCCGGCACAAGGGTCCTGCGATACGCGGAGTTCACCACGCTCACGCTCAACCGGGCGCAGATGAGAGGATAGAGCATAGCCATTTCTGCTTCGGCGAGCGGAAACGCGCTGTGATAGCCGGCCACGACCTGCGCGGCGGCGGCCAGCGGATCCCGCTTGTCCAACAGCGCATACGCAGCAGCGACCGCCAGCTCGGCAACCGTCGCAGCGTAGTGCATATCGCCGTAGTCAATGACGCTTACGGCGGTGAGTGTTTGTGCCCGCGGGGTTGCGACCAGCACATTGTAATCGTTCGCATCCCCGTGGATAATGCTGCGGCGGAGGTGCCCGAGCGCTGGCAGCACTTTGGATTCATACAACGCCAGGAAGCGATCGACAAGCGCACGATGCGCTGGCTCGGGCACGTATTTGATGTAGTCGCGAATCCACGCGGCACGGGTGAGGTCCCATTTCAGCTCACGCTGCGCGGCAGGGTGAGTGAAGTCTATCAAAGCAGCATTCATCTGGCCGAGCAGTTTTCCAAGACTGAAGAGAAGCTCGTCGGAGTGAGGGCGGACTTCAGCCAACACCCGGCCGGGCACGAACGTCAGCATCCAAGCCAGCCGCTGTGCACCATCCGGCCCGGTGATGGTTGTGAGAATACCACCGTCTCGCGCAGTGCATACACGCGGCAGGGAAAGCGCAGGTGCGGACCGGGCAACATGCTGCAGTGCCTGACACTGCAAATCGATGAAGGAGCGCTCGCGACCCGGGTGCATCACCTTCAACACGAACTCCTCGCCGGTGGCTGCGGTCAGATGGAAGTTCTCGTCATATTCGCTCGGCAGACGGGCTGCCGTGCAATGAAGGCCGTAAAGGTCGGCTGCCAGCAGAGCGGCCTCATCTGCCGTGAGGTGTGTGTATTCGTGGGTATCGAGGCTCATGCGCTCAGCTCTCCTCACGGCAAGATGCGGTCTGGGTCCGCGTGGTGCGATGCCATAAAGCTACATGTGACGTCACTTGTGTGATCTCAAATCGAGTCTGCCTGAGTGTCACTTCTGGCTAGTGAGCACGTGGGAACTGAAGCGACATCATCGAATGTACCTTCCACCGCACGCAATGTCAAGAATAACAGCCGATGCAACCACGTACTTCTCAATCAGGACGCGAGATCGACGCGTTGTGATATTTCTTCTTGAATAAGAAGAACACCGGTATGCCGACAAGAACAGTCAGCACAGCGATGGAGGATTCGACCGGACGCTCAAAGTACGCCAGGATCAGGATCAGGAGGCCCGAGAGCACATAGAAGCTCGGGACGAAAGGATATCCGGGTAGGAGGCGTGCGTTTCGCTCAGAAGCATTCAGCCGAAAGACGCCGAGGACTGCCAGGATGGGGAAGATGCCCAGCGAAAATCCCATGTAGGTAAGCACTTGATCAAACGTGCCGGACAGCACCATGACGATGGAAATAGCTCCCTGCAACAGGAGCGACTTGGCCGGGACTGCAAACTTCGGATGAATTTCCGAAATGGCTTTGAAGAAATATCCATCCCTGGCCATCGAAAAATAGACTCGTGGTCCAAGGATGATGAATGCACTGAGAGAGGAAAAGAGGGCAAAGGATATCAGGAGAGAGAAGACAGTTTCCATCGGTCCGCCAAACAGCCGCCCCATAGCCAGTCCGCCAATCGAAATCACTCCTTTCATATCGTCCGGGTTGACGGCGTAGACAAAGAGGACGTTCAAGAACAGATAGAGCAGCATCACCATCCCTGTCCCGAGGATCAGCGAGAGCGGCAGGTTTCTCGACGGATCCCGTATCTCGGAACCGATGTAGGTTGATGCATTCCATCCACTGTACGCGAACATGACCCACATCAGAGAAAGCCCAAGGGTCTTCCAACCGCCAAAGTCCAACGCGAAGTCGCGTCCCTCGGAAAAATGGCCGAGATTTCCCTCCCCCCAAAGAAATCCCAGGAAAAGGAGCGCCAGAATCAATCCCACCTTCAACATGGTCAGGTAGTTCTGGACCCTTGCGCCGAACTCGATTCCTCTTAGATGGATGAGCGTGAAGAGGACGATCACGATGATGGAAAGGATCTTCTTTGCGGTCGCCGGATCGTTGAGTCCGACGCTCTCTCCCCAGGTAAGCCATTGCGGGAATGCTCGACTGAAGTACTCGGTGAAGCCGATTGCGGATGCGGCGATGGGTGCGGAGAAACCGACGACGAAGGAAACCCAACCGCTCAGAAACCCGACTGAGGGATGGTAGAGTTTTGAAAGGAAGACATATTCGCCGCCTGCTTGGGGCATTGCGGCTCCCAGAGCACCATAACAGAGTGCCCCGCAGAGCGCGATAATTCCACCGACAACCCACAGGAGGATCATCACCGTGGGATTGTCCAGGTCGCCCATGAGAAGGCCGGACGTTGTGAAGATCCCGGCGCCGATCATATTGGCGATCACAATGTTCGTGATAGAGAACAGACCCAGCCTTCTTTCCAGGGAGGGTGTCGATGTGTTTGGCACGGAGGTCACTTCTCGGATTTCTTGAAGCTCACGGAAAGACCGGAACGGCTTGACCTGTCTATCGTGGTCTCATAGTGTGAAAGGCCGCGGATGTATTCATAAAACTCCCGAGTCCCACCACCGCCCCATCCGCGTGTGGAAACGTTGTGGGCTGTGTAGCAGCCGCCGACTTCAAGTTTTGGCTCCACCGCCAGGAAGTAGTTCTTGTACCAGCCCTTGTCCGCATCACAGAAGACAAAATCGAATGGACCTTCAAGCTTGGGCACCAGATCGTGTGCATCTGCCAGCCGGGCGTCGATGTATTTCGAAAGGCCCGCCTCTCTGAAGTTTGCCACAGCTTCTTCGTAACGGGATTCATCGATCTCGATGGTAATCAACTTGCCACCAGTCTTGCTCAGCGCCCAAGCGATCCAGATTGCCGAATGTCCCGTGGACGTGCCGATCTCAAGCGCCTTCTTGTATTGATGCTTCACGATGAGGTCGTGCAGGATCTTCCCGTCGGAAGCAGGGATGTTCATATCGTACCATTTGCCTGCATGACGGTCGAGGAATGCCCGGACGGTCTTGTCAAGATCGGTTTGTCCAGCAGTCTCCTGAGCGCGCGCAATAGCGGCAGGGAATGGTGAACACAGGAACAGCAGGAATATCGCGAGCGTACTGATCTGCTTCCTCATATGATCGTCTCCTTCCACTCGTCGACTGTCAAGAGTTCTGTCGACCACATTTCTTAGACCATTACTATTCCGTAGGGGTTAACGGGCGACCTCGCGCTGGATAAACGCCGGATCTCAGAAGGATGTCTTCATTGCTATGTCGGGGCATTGTTGTTACAGGTGGACTACTATCGACCGTTCTTCAGCCTGAAGACATAGATGTTGTCTCGTTCAAGGAAGGTGAGCATCCGTACCAGCGCGAAGTCAGTCTTTTGCATCGTCGCAAGGATCTTTTCCTTGCTCATGAAATGACTTCGATCGTGTCGGACCTTCTGCGGGTCTGGATCAATAATGGCCAGGAACGCATCGGGTTTCATGGAGGGGATGACGTTCTTCATCCATTCCACAGGTTTTTCAAAATCATGGAAAGCCATAATGATGACGACACAATCGAGTTCTCCTTCGGGGAACAGGGGGTCATCGACCTCACCGACAATGGTGGTGATGTTGCGGACATCTTCCCGTTTGCATCTGTCGTTTATCCTCTGTAGGGCCCCTTTGTCGATGTCGTTGGCGTAGATCTTGCCTTCTTCGCCAACTCTCTTTGACAGGTGAAAAGTGAAATAACCGTCTCCCGCCCCGGCTTCTCCTATGATCATGCCGTGCCTGATGCCGAGCGAGTCCATGATCCGTCCGGGCTGTTGCCAAGAATCCCGATCGGAGCGTTGAGCGAATGCCGTCAGCGCGCTGATCGCGACAGACAGAAGGACGAACCAAGTGCTCCAAAGTCGCGACCAAGTCTTCATTGCACCCGCCTCCTTTGTCGATCCAAATGTAGCCTCTGAGCACTGATGCCGCTTTTCGAGCTGCTCGTCCAACACTGTTGAGCCGTCATTTGAGCATATCGATTGCGTACTCGAGTTGCCTATCTCTTCCAGCACGAGCGTCTGCCTCCGTTTGCTCAACACGTATATCAGGTGCAATTCCGAGCCATTCCCAGGGGAGTCCGTCGTAACGCCTGATGTCGATGAAGCCAATGCTTATTGATTTCCCACTGGGCAGATAGTACAGGCTTTCATCGCCGCCGCCGACTGAACCGCCGCCCGTAGTATCACCTACTGCTGTCACTTGTGGTAGCTGCTTCAATATCTCTATCGTGAACTCGCCGGCACTGAAGGTCGAACCGTTTATCAACACCACAACCGGCTTCGTATAGACGAATGGGCCTTGTGGCTGGAACGGAGGGAGAACCCATTTTTCGCCATATGTAAATGCATCGTTTCGTACAAGTGGCTCAGCTAAGAACCGCGTCACGACAGCTTCGACATTCTGGTACTCGCCGCCTCGCTTCTGCCGTATGTCCAGTATCAATCCTTTGGTGTTCTTCAGATAGTCCAATACACGGGGGAATTCTCTGATCATGTAGTCTTTGTGGAAATCAGAGAGAAAAGCATACCCAATATTTCCAGGCAAGATCTCATATTCTATGCTGGCGCTCTCGGTCAACCGCAACTCCTTGTCAAAGCATTTTCTCACGACAAACGGATTGTACGCATGACGATCTTTGAAGTGTCGCTGAGGATAATATGGATATACTTCTCCGCCACCTTCGGTACGATAATAGACGTGTCCATCCTTCAGCTCGGCTAAGAAATCGTGGAGCACAACGTAAAATTCATCTCCTTTTGCATTCTCAGCGCGTGGGCGGTATACCGCGTACAGCGAGTCCCAATTGATCTTCTTGAAAGCAAGGTAAGGATAGACGGACTTCACTCTCTTCCACGCTGCTTCAAAATCTTCCACGTTCAGATTCGAGACGGGGGACGTGACAATGACATCGGCACAGGAGATCAGGAGGGCCGCGGCGAGGAAGGGCAGGGAATGCCGTATTGTCCTCATGGGTGATCTCTGCCCCTAAAATCCGTACGTGAGAGACACGTGGAGATTGTCGCCGGCCGAGAGCAGCGGATCCCAGGAACTGATGCGGGTCACCTGGAGCCTGTAGGAGAGTTTCGCCGACAAATTGTCAAAAACATAGTAACGCACTCCCAGTCTGATGGAACCGTTCGTCCCCGAGAGCACAGTGAGAAGCTTCGCTGGAGAAACATCTTCCTCCTCCATATCTACCATACGAAAACCCAGGGATAAAAGGCTCAGGCCCAGGGAGGCCTCTGCCTGGAGACCGGAGCTTATCGGAACGATGACCTCAGACTGGGCTCCGAGAGAGATCAACATAGCAAAGGACTGCGCGTAGTCAAATCCGGAAACAGCAATATCCTGTTTGTTGTAGAAAAAGAAGAGTTCGGTTGAGGGTCCAAGAAACAGGTGGAGGTCTTTGGTCAGCAGCGACGCTTGTGCCAAAGGATAGAGAAATCCCTGATGCAGAGAAAACTGATAAACCTCTGCCGAGACGTTGTAGTTCTTCACCTTGTTCGACGTTTGAAACTCTGCAGCCAAAAAGTATCCGTACGTGTCGTGGAACTTCGACCAGGTCAGGTTGAAATACGGAAGCGTACCGGAATATTTCTCCTTCGAAATATACTCGTCACGTACAGAGTATTTGCCGACGCCATATTCGGCGGTAATGCCGACGGGAAAAACGCCCCGAGGGCTTGAGGGATCTTGGCCATAGAGATTCGCGGTGACCAGGAACAACAGCAGAAGAATGGAACCGAAAGGAGAGTTTTTCATCTTCTTGCCGAGATGATTTGTGAAGATAGTGGTTGATATCGGTTTGCCCGACTCCATGCGATACGTAGTCCAAACGCGGTTGTTGCTTGGATTTCTCATTCTTGCCAATGAGTCACTGGCCAGTACGTAGGGATCTGGAGGATTGGGCAGGAGACGTCCTCGTGTCACCCTCTCTAAGCTAAGAACATGTGTTGCGGTGAAACCGTTGCAGCCCCGCAACAGGGGTCCTGAGGTCTACTGAAGAGGGCCTTTGAAGAGGCGGATATCGTCAATCCAGACCGTACCTGTACCCTCGACGACCACATTCAGCTTCACGTTGTCCGGGTTTTCGCCTTTCTTGAGAAAGAACGGGGTCTCCTCAGTGGACCAATCTGACGTGCCGCTAAGCGGGGAGGAGAGATCCCGCGAGAAGAACTCCCCTTGTCCGGTGAACTCACACCACATCTCCAAATACACTTTTCCCTCGACGCCTTCTGTGCGGACTTTGGCCTGATAGGTGAGGCGCGCATTCTCGACGTCAAGATCGCCTGTTTCGTACAATCGTATCGTGGTGGGCTGAGTAGCCGTGATACGCAACGAACCGTTGCCGTCCGTGGTAATATCCTTGTCGAGAGCGACGTCTGTCTTCGCAACGATGCCTTCCAGACTTTCAATCGGGTAGTGTTTCACCTCTGAGACTGCGCTGGAAGGTTTCGGGCAACCAGAGACCAGGACAAACGTTGTGATCGCGAGACAGCAAATCGCTGTTCCGAGGATGTAAGGGCTGTTGACGAGTGACTTGTTCTGTACCATATAGCGCCTCCGCGGGTTTTTATGGAAGTGTCAAATTCTCAGAGCGCACAAGCGGTAGCCGAGACCACTAGATGCTGCCCCGTACACCGTGCGCCAAGTCCTGTTTGATTCAAGCCTTGACGGATTTGAGCAATTCGGTGCTGACATTTGTCGCCCAGTCTCGAATGAAAGGCCAGTTGCGAAGATCTCCGGGGGTAGCCTGGATGACGAGCATGACGAAAAGCCTCGGTAGTAACTTCAGGCGCATCAGGTCGAGATTGCCCCCAAAGAATGCAGCGCTGACGGGCTTCACGCGAGGCGCTGCCTTGAGAACCGGACGAAGGTAGTTCCCGGCGGTGGCGTACCTCTCGCGACGGCTCAACCGGCCGGAGCATCCCGGTGGCTGAGGGAGGTACGGGTCGACAAGGATCGGAACTGTGTCAACTGCGGTTTCACCAGTCTCAGTGAGACTCATCGCCATGAAGAAGTACGCGACGGGTACTCGACTCAGGGCCTCCCTGTGTCTCCTGAGGAACTTCCTCGCCGCGCGGTGCCAGCCGATAATCATCGGCGCACCAACAATGACGGCGTCGTAGG
Source organism: Ignavibacteria bacterium (assembly GCA_016873755.1). Classification (GTDB taxonomy): domain Bacteria; phylum Bacteroidota; class Ignavibacteria; order UBA10030; family UBA10030; genus VGWB01. The sequence continues at coordinate 7,798 of VGWB01000011.1, forward strand.
ACCCAACGCTTGTGACTTCTTCGAGCCGCTGAACCTGAACCATAAGCCCGCCCTTGCTGAGCTCCTCTCCGACGGCCTTTGCGACCTCTTCCGTGGATCCGGAGTGAGTGGTGTAAGCGACAAGTATGGATCCGGTTGGCATGTCTCCCTCTCGAATTTGTGCCTGGCGATAGTTGCTGTCAGCGTTTCCCCTCGTTTCGTTGTCTCGCTTCCGCTTCGAGGAGTTTGCGTCCCTGGTCCCACACTCGAATATCCAGCCTGCCCATCCGGTGCAGGTGCATTGCTGTCTCGAAGTCGATCCGTGCCGCGAGTTTGCGACAATCGACAGAGCGGCACAAAGAGGGCGCGTGGTCGTGGATACTGCAGCCGCTTTCATTCAAATAGATGCACTCGCCGTTCGGCTTGTGGGCGATCATCAGGGCTCCGGGGATGTGCGGGTGAGGTTCCGTGAGATACTCTTCCGCCGCGTCTTCCAGTTGAAGTCTGACGGCGTCGCCCTGGCAGCAGATTGTGCAGCCGTTGCAGGGCACCTGGACGATTGGGAGCTTTTTCGTCACTGATGTCTTGTTCGGAGGTGTGGGTGTGGTCAGGTTCCTGCGCAAATATAGCACCTACGCGAACGACGGGCAAGAGCCATTGTTTGAAGAGGAGAGAAGCCTCTCAGGAAGTGCTCCAAGCCGGGCGGTGATAGGGGAAGGCACAGAAAGAAGGTCGATGCCCCCGTAGGATTTTGGGTGTGTTACTCGTATCGAAGTGATTCCACCGGATCGACACTAGCGGCTTTGCGGGCAGGGAAGAAGCCGGCGAGCAAGCCGATAGTTGTGAGGATGCCGGCTGTCATCAGCATGGTGGTAAGGGAAAGAACGGGCCTGCCGAGGAATTGCATGGCGTTCATCTCGTCTCCTGCGGGAATCATCCGCACAGCAGTGACCACGCCGTACGAGAACAGCAAACCGATGCCGCCGCCGACGAAGGCGAGAAGGAGCGCTTCGAAGATGAACTGCCCGAGTATGTAGTTCCGCCGCGCTCCGACGGCCATTTTGATACCGATCTCACGCGTGCGCTCCTTGACGACGACGTACATCACGTTCGCTACGCCGACGCCGGCGATGAGGAGCGTAAGGAAGCCAACGGAGAACATGAAAATGGACACGCCAATGCCGACCTTTCGGCTAATCTTCTCGGCCTCAATGAAGTCCCAGATGCCCAACGCGCGTTCATCCTCTGGGTCAAACTGATACTTCCGCCCAAGCACTCGGTACAACTCGCTCTTCACACGCTCCTGCTGTGAAGGGTCGCTTGGGTGCACGACAAGAGTGTTCACATAGATGTTGCCATAGGTTGTGCGGAAGGTTGTATAGGGCATGATGGCCCGGCGCACGTCAGGGCCGTTATTCATCGCGGTTTGGATCTTCTTCTGCATCACGCCGACCATCGTGAACGGCACACCGTCAACCAGAATGGACTTTCCGATCGGGTCTTCGTCCTTAAAAATGTCCTTGGCAATCTCCTCCCCCAGGAAAAGCACTCGTCGCTGCTCCTCAACATCGACCGCGTTCAGAAACCGTCCGCCGCCGGCAGGATACATCCGTCGCATTTCCTCGAAAAGGGGGTTGACGCCTTCACATTCCGTTGTCACCGAGAACTTGCCATACATAAGCTGGACGTTCTTGCGGTACTGCGGGGAGATCATGTCGATCGCCGGGATAACCTGCTGCAGCAGCGTGGCGTCCTCCTCCGTTAGCCTGACCCGGCGCCCTTTGGGCAAACCCTGGTACGTGAGACCGGTCTCCATGCCGTACACGACCATGATCCGGTTGCCCGCGTTCATCATCCCCTTCATCATCTGGTTTCCCAGTCCCTCGCCGAACGAGAGGAGAAGAACAACCGCGACGGTTCCCCAGGTGATCGCGACCAGCGTCAGGATCGCCCGGGTGCGGTGAGCCCGAAGATCATGAACGAAGTCCCTAAGAAGTTCGCGCCACATAGTGATCCATCGTTCATCTATTGCCGATTGCCAATTTCCAATTCCCAATTGGAAATCGGCAATCTCTTCGCCTTACCTATGTTCTCAAACATTCTACTACATCCAGGTTTGCCGCGCGGCGGGCGGGCATTAATCCTGCCAACAGGCCGATGATACCGAGTATGGAGACGGTTGCCACGACAACCGAAAGGGAAATTTCGGGTGTGCCGACATATTCTTTGATGGGGAGGAGCTGCATGACGGCGACAATCCCCACGGCGATCATGAACCCAATCGCTGAACCGAGTCCGATGATGAAGAATGTCTCCATGAAGAATTGGAGCATGATGTTCGATTTCTTTGCACCGACCGCTCGTTTGACGCCGATCTCTTTGATCCGTTCCTGCACGACGATGAACATGATGTTCGCAACGCCGACGCCGGCCACGCCGAGCGTGAAACTTCCGATCAATCCCATGAAGATGTTGAAGCCGAGGAACAGGTAAAGCATGAACTTATCGAAGTTCGAAGTGTCCCAGATCCAGACGGCGTCCTTATCGGTTGGATCGAACTTGTACTTCTTTCCGAGGACCTGTCGCACTTGCTCGACGACCGTCTCGGAATTCATTGGATCATCGACCTGGAAGATGATGTTGTTGAGATAAATGGTCCCGTACACCGAGCCATACGTGGTCGCTGGGATGAAGATCCTGTCCTGATCCCGGGCGTTGTACGACGAGCTCTGTGTCTTCTTCTGCATCACGCCGACGACCTGAAACGGCACCTGGCCAACGTAGATGATTTTTCCGACAGCGTCTCCCTCACCAAACAGAAACTCCTTCACCTTGTTTCCGATCACCACGACGCGTCGCCGGTGCTTCATATCGAGGTCATTGATGAACCGGCCGCCGGGCTCTGGAATGATGTTCCGCATCTCGGCATAGATCGGATAGATGCCCGACACCAGAGGGGTGAGGATGTTCTCCCCAACGCGGGTTGGCACGCGGCGTGCAAATTCTGGACTCACAGCCTTCATCCCCGGTACCCGGGAGGCAAGCAGGGTTGCATCGTCTTCGATGAACGTCATCCGGCGCCCGATGCCGAATCCCTCCCACGGCTTGGTCGTCTTGCCGGGGAACATTATGGCAATGTGCTCACCAATACCATGCATGTTGATGGAGGTCTGCCGCTGAAAGCCGACGCCGAACGCGATCAGGACGACGATGCTCACCGTCCCCCAGATGATGCCAAACGTCGTGAGGAACGCTCGCAGCTTCTGAGCCTTGAGGTCGAGGTAGAATTCCTGGATAATGGTTTTGAAATGATTCATCGTCGTGAGATGCGAGACGATTGCCGACCGTTCTCCTGGTTTGTAAACACCGAATTCCTTCCGTTCACTTCTCCAATGCATCCAACTACCACCTACCACATCAATCTATCTTCTTGACAGGCTTCTCGTAGACCTCGTCCCCCTGCTTGAGCCCGCTCTTCACCTCGATGCTGATGGCGTCGCTGAGGCCCGTCTTGATGAGGCGTTCTTCAGACTTGTCCGGCCCAAGGGCGAGTTTCACAAACGCCGAGTCGTTCCGGAAGGTCACCACCCGTTCGGGGATGATCAACACGCTGTCCTTTCGCTGGATGATGATGTGCGCGTTAGCGGAATAGCCGGCCCGGAGCGTTGCGCTGCGGGCTCCAGGAATGAGGATCTCGATTGGGAAGACCGTCGCGTTTTCCTTCTTCTCAGCTTTAAGCCAGATCTTTCGGAGAATTCCTTTCACGGTGTCCGTTGGGAGAGCACCGACTTTGATTTCGACGTCCATCCCTTCCTTCATCTTCCCAACGTCGATTTCGTCAACCGTGCCCTTGAACAACAGCCGCTGCATGTTTGCCATCTTCATGAGCACCGTCCCCTCCATGAACGAGGTCTGGGGCGTCACGGGATCGCCCACCTCGATCGCACGGTTCAACACGAAACCGTCGATCGGCGCCTTGACGATGGATTCGATCTCGGTCTCACCAATCTTTACCTTCCCGCTTTCGAGCAGGGCGAGCTTCTCGTTGGCAATCTTGAGCCGCAGCTCTGCTTCGTCATACCGTTTCTGGAAGTCTTCAAACTCCTTGTCCGAGATCAGCTTGTTCTTGATCAGGATCTCCTGGCGTGAGCGGTCCTTCTGCAAGTTGTCAACGTCAACCTGCGCGAGCTCGACCTGACGTTTTGCATCCGCCAACTCGAGTGGGGCCGGATCCGGCTTCACCTCCAGCAAGGGCTGTCCCGCCTTCACATACTCGCCGACATCGACAAGGATTCGTTTCACGACACCCGACACCTTGGACTTGACCGAAATCTCAATCTCAGGCTCGATTGTCCCGACGGCAAGTGCCTTGTCGATAATCGTTCCCTTCTTCACGGTAACTTTCGGCAGCTGCTCGTCGCTCGAGTTGCTTGAGTTCCCGATAAACAGGACGGCAGCAACGACGACAGGGACAATGACGAATGCAGAGATGATGATCTTCTTTTTCATACCAAACCTCACCGGAAGTGGTTTCTCGAGGGGAGCCCGGAATGCGTTCCTGCCCTAAAACATACGCCAGATACGGCCAAATGTTACGAATTGGGGCGAAACGCGGGAATGACTCTCGGGGAGCACACAGTGAACGTTAGACTTGTAGAAACGCCGAAAGGTTGCAGCAGGAAGGTCTGACGCCATTATCCGGGCGCGAGGGATGGAATTCCCCGGACAAAACGGGTGATCGTCTCGTAGTAGTGATCGCCGCCGGCGAAGAATGTATCGTTATGGTCGGCGTTGGGAATCTCGCAGAATTGCTTCGGCTCATTCGCAGCGTGAACCAATTCGCGACCGAGCTGGGTCGGGATGATCGAATCACGATTGTCGTGGATGAAACGAATCGGAACGTTGACCGTTTCGATCTTCTCAATGGAGTTAAGGCTTGTGTGAAGTACGAGGAACACGGAGAGAAAGGGGCGATTCCTTTTTGACCGGATCGCTTAGAAGACTAGTTTGTACAACAATTTGAGATTTCTCCCCGGCTCGGGCATAATGGATTTGACGCGGGAGAGGTGGACACGATATTCGGTGTTCAGCACGTTCTCGGCAGTCAGTACAAATGTATGAAAGACCGCTCCAGTCCCGACCTGGTACTGTGCAATCCCGTCGATGACGGTGTAGCCTGCCGTCGGTTGCTCAAACTGATCGATCCGATTCTGGGCTGCAGCCATTCTCGCGACGACCCCGGCCATGAACGTGCTCGTCGAATAACGGAGATCAATTTTTGCTCCGAGCGGTGGCATCATCGGCAGCGGTGACTGACTTTCCTTCAACGATCCGCGGACGTAGTTGAGCGAGGCGCCAGCCACAAAAGAACCGACCACCCGCGCCTCAGCCGAGAGTTCCACTCCGCTCATCGCCGCTCCCAGGCCGGTGAATCGGTATATCGGCAGGAGGGTCCTGAAATTGATTTGACCGGAATTGCGCGGGAAGATGTAGCCCTGAAGATCGTTGTGGAATACAGTAACCTGAGAAAGCGCATCGTGGCCGGTGTATCGCAAGAAGACTTCGAGGCCGAGACCTCGCTCAAGATCCAGCTCAGGATTTCCTACTTCGAAAGAATACGCGGCAAGGTGTGGTCCTTCCGAATACAATTCCTCTACAGAGGGGGGGCGGATGGACCGCGTGAAGGTGATGCCCGCGAAGAGGCTTGACCTCAGGTGGAACACGCCGGCAAGAGATCCTGAGAGGTCGCTGAACCTGCGACTCCGAATCAGGCCTATCCGCTTCGACTCGAATTCCTCCTCAGGGTGGACAAGCCGGGTGTCGGCGCGGAGTGCGATCTTGAGCGACAGCAGGCCAAGGTCGGCCTCCTGCAAGAGAAACGCAGCAAGATTCTGTTCCCGCGTCGGAGGCGTGAACGAGAATCCGCCCGATGCAAAGTCCCTGTATTCCCCGGAGATTCCGGCGAAACCACCCGAAAAGAAACCCCAAGGTCTGGTCTGTGCGATGACTTCGCCGCTGTACGTCAAGACCCCAAACTCGATGCCGAGAACTCCCGTTGCCTCAAGCTCCCTGTGGTAATAATCCGTGAGCGCGAATTCCGCCTCCAGGAGGCGAAACGGCGAGGAGGACACAAGCACCTCTGCTTTCGCACGCAAATGTGCTCGTTCAAGCTCGATCTTGACACCATTCGGATGGGCCCCGACGAACCCCCCGGGAATTCCATACTGCGATCGGTAGATCCCAGCAGCAAGCCCTAAGTGTCCCCAGTCGTCGAAGCGCGAAGCGCCCAGCGATCCGGCAAGATTCCGGTAATACGTATTGCGGAGAACTCCATTCGGGACGCTGATGTCGGTCGCATTCCTCATACTCCCATCGGCCCTCAGCACTATCGCCCCGAGAGGAACGGAGACTGCCCCCCCTCCGGCCAGCCCCCCGTTGACCGTTTCGCCATGAACCATGAGGTTGCCGTGAACATGATGGATCGGTTCTGACGGAATCTGCCCGCGCACGACATTGATCGTCCCTACCAGTGCATTCGGTCCGTATCGCAACGCAGCTGGGCCGCGACTGATCTCAACCCGCTCAGCCGTCAACGGATCGACGACGACTGCATGATCGGGTGCCGTCGCCGAAATGTCCCCCGTCCTTCCGCCGTCCTCGAGGATCAGGAGCCGGTCTCCCCCTAAACCCCTAATGACCGGCCGCGCAGGTGCCGGTCCCATTGTCCGCTGCGATATGCCCGACTCTTTGCTCAACGTTTCTGCCAGCGTTCTCCCCAGCTGTTGCTGAAGCTGCTTGCCGGTGATGATCTCGGTTGGCTTGACGGAAGATGCTTTGCCGTTGGCGACACCCAGGACAAGGACAGTCTCGGTCGATAGAGGGCTGCTCTTGAGTTCGAGGGTGACGATCACGGTCTCTCGCTCTGCCACCGTGATCCTGCGAATCAGACTTTCGTAGCCGAGCCGAAATGTTTTGAGCGAATGGGTTCCTGGCGGGACATTGTGAAAGTGGAATGTTCCGTCTTCATGAGCAGTGACAGCTTTGTTTGTTTCCAACAGAAGAACGGGCGTCCACCCGAGCGGCTCCTTTGTCTCGATATCAACGACCTTTCCAAGAATGACACCGCTCTTCTGTTCCTCAATCGCGGAACGTTCCTCTTTACCCATGCGCGCTTGCGCAAGGAGCGTCACGAAGAAGACAGCCGTCGCAACGAGAACCGTCCGCTCATGGTATGATAACGCACTTTTCATCATGGTGTCACAGTAACAGGAATAGGCGGCGTGCGGAAATCGACATGACCCGCGTGGAGGATGCGAAGCTCTATCGTCGTGTCACCGATCTTCTTCCCCAAGACGTGCATTTCCCACTTTGCACCCTCATCCCGCTCAACCTCAGCAATAGAAGCATCTGCAAATTCCCATCCGAGATCGAATTCAGACCCTTCCGGGCGAAACCGGTTACCACCTGCATCAAGGAAGTAGATGTCGATGTGATCGGTCTCCGTCCCGACTTTCACCGTAATCTTTCCCGTGACCTTCCCCTCCTTGACAGTGACGAAGTCAACACCGTTCATCCGAAGCACCAGACCCTCCGCTTCAGCGTGATCGGGGTCGGGTTCAACGCTCTTCTGACAGCCATTGATGACGAAGATTGCTAACAGAGTCGTGAAGAATGCAAAAGAGTAGTTCTTAAGGGATTTCATGGGTTTCTCCTTTATCATAGGGATTCACGGGGCGATGCCGAGCCGTGAAATGACGAGGATATCACGGAAATCGGTACGACCGGTCGAGACGCGAAATCACTTCATTGCGTCCTGCGGACGCATATCAGCAGAACAGCGAGAGTGGTAACCGGTGATTAGGAGAAAGGGGGAGCTCGGGGGGGTGCACTCTCCAGCCGGCTGAACGACAACCAGCCCACCTCCGGGGAAAGAATAGTGCGGGATTCCTGGGGAGTGCTCTCCGAGGGGACCTGAACAGGTAGCGAGAGAATATGGTTCGAAGCCTGGAGACACAATCCACATTCCGTGCTAAACGAACGGCTGGAGTGTTGTTCAGAACCGTCAGATAGTACGTCAGATCTGCCGACCCCGTGGTAATGATGAGGGTACGTCACGACGAACGTACTCGTCGCAAACAACAGTAACATCAATATCGAGATTGGCCCGCGTTTTATGGAGAGCATACAACAATTTACCGATGTATTGCGAATCTGCAAAGCAAAAGAATTAACGAAATCAGAATGCCGAAAGTTCCCACTCGGCTTGAATACGGAGTCCGCAGGTCCGATAAAGACAGGGTATCAGCAAAGCAGCGTCAGCCCCGCTATTTATTGTGCCTTGCCGTTTCCAGGAAGTCGAATTCTGTGCTATCCCGCAGCGAGTCTGAGCTTTGATCGTGTTCATAACCAGGGGCTTGTCGATGGCGGTGCCTTTCGTAAGCCCCACCCTCGGAAGCTGTTCCTCGTTGGAATTGCCTGGATCCCCGATGAACGCGACCGCCTAAACACCGGCAAGGCCGACCGCAAATGCAGAGGTGATGATCTTCTTTTTCATGTAGAACATTGCCGGACTGGAAAAAGGGTTGCGTATTGAGTCTGAAACTGGGAATCACTCGTCGGGGACGCACAGCAGCATTCTGACTTGGCAAGGCGCCAGGAGGTCGCAGCGGGACGGTTTGAGGCTACCGCTTCGGGGCGAGAGAGACAATCCCGCGCACAAAGCGGGTAATGGTGTCGTAATAGCGATCGCCGCCGATGAGGAACGTGTCGTTATGATCGGCGTGGGGGATTTCGTAGAATTCCTTCGGTTCGTTCGCCGCCCGGAAGAGTTTACGTCCAAGCCCGATCGGGATGATTGAATCCTGGTTGCCATGGATCGAGAGAATCGGAGCCTTGACCTTCTGGATCTTCTCAATGGAGTTGAAGCTGGTTCGGAGTACAAGGAAGACGGGAAGAAATGGGTACAGGGTGCGTGCAACGTCTCTCGCCGACGAAAAGGTGGATTCCAGGATCAATCCGGCGACTTGTCGATGCTGGGCGACATCAACAGCCACTGCGCCACCAAGGCTCGTTCCCCAGAGTATGATACGCGTCCGATCGACTTCGGGCACGGTGAGGGCGAAGTCAAATGCTGCCCGACCATCTTTGTAAACGCCCTCCTCATCAGGAGATCCCTCGCTCCGCCCGTATCCCCGATAGTCGTACATCAGCACATTGAATCCGCGACGCTGCAGCTCTCTGATGATCGGAATGCGATGGGAGATGTTTCCGGCATTTCCATGGGCAATGACAAGCGTCGCGATCGCTGAGTCGGCCAACGCAAACCACGCATGGATCTTGACGCCATCCTCCGCTGTAATCCAACAATCTCGAAGGTTCGGAACAAAGCGGGCATCCTCATAGATGCCGCGTGGATACTCATAGGGGAAGTAGATGAATTTCTCTTCGAAGATCATGAAGATGAGTGTCCAGAACAGAAGAGCAACAAGTCCTGCGATGGCAATTCTGCGAAGCACGACGAGGAGACGCTTCATGAGCTTGTTCATAGCAGGAGGTTCTGCTCCCGAGCGGATCCATCACGCTCTCTGCGGGTGAAACGCGTCACTCGATATGGTACTCGATCATGCGCTCAATGGCCGCGCGGCAGACAGCGCAGAAATCAACCAGGCTAAGAGAAAACATCCGGCAGTCAAGTGCTGGCCGGTAGAGCCCCGTGCTCATGTAGCCGGCGCCCTCAAACGCGCCGACCTTGCCGGCGTACCGGCCCTTTTTCAGAATGTCTTGCGCCTGCCGATACAGTGGTTCCCGCTTCTCGTAATAGTCGGACGCCAATCGGTCAAGCTTCGCCCGCGCGCGTTCAAGGCTGTCATACTTGGCTTTCTCCCACGGGGTTGGCAGAGGCGTCCCTTTCTCCACCAGATCTCTCCATTTGAGCGTGGTCGGATCGCTCAACGCTGTCAGGTTGGGTTCCCAGGGCTCAACGCCTTGCGAATAGAAGTCGACGTAGGACACCTGCGACGTGTAGTACTCGTCACCGAGGCCGGCGAACGCGTGTCCAAGCTCATGGACGTAGACGTAATCCATCTGCCACTCCATGCCCTTTGTATCCGTCTGCGTGAAGCACGTGGTGTACTGGTTATACATTCCCCCGCCTCCGTACCGATTGTCATTCAAAAGAATCGTGATGACATCATAGGGGACGGCCGAGGCGATGTCTCGAATGATCCGGTTTTCCTCTGTCAACACATACCGAGTGCTTCCGAAGGTATTGTACATAGTGCCAAGAGCATTCTCCTTCCATTCGTTCTTATCGGGCTTGTCGATGCCGGATTCACGTGACTCGACTTCAATGGTCCAGACGTTGAAGTCGTCCCTTCGCTCCTTAAACGGGCTTGTTCCGAACAGCACGTCGGTGAAATGCTTGACGTCCTCACGAAACTTCGCCATGTCGGCTCTCGCGTATCCGTCTGGCACAATGAGGAGGTCCACCTTGTTTTGCGGCGCGCCGTTATCGATGAACTTTGCCGACTTGTATGGATGCGTTCGTTGTTGACGGTTGACCTGTGTCGGATCGTTCGGATCGATGACCGTGGAGAAGATCTCGTGGAAGATCATACGTTTGTCACGACGAGAAAGGGTCACCTGGATCTTGCTCTTCGGGAACGGGAACCGCACGCTCTCGTGAAATGTACGATACACCCCGGCTCCGGCTTCCTCCGTCGTCTGCCACTCATTGAACATCGTGGAGTACCCTCGGGAGTAGATCGGCAGTGAGCTCGCGACATCGTAAACGCGCACCATGTATTCCCCGAGGTTCAGCGGATCGAGGAGGTGCGTTCTGCTTCCCGGCCACACACCCTCGTCATAGACTTTGTCGAGAGCAACGGTCTCCTGGCCCTTCGTGCCCGTGTGATAGAAATCGACCCGCATCGTCTTATCGACGAAGAACTTGTCAAACGACTGACTGAATAAAACAGCGCAGAGGGATGCGCACAGCAAAAGTGAGTAGATGATCAGTTTTCTCATGGCTAGTATCCCAGAAAATGAGTAGGCAAACGCGAACAATTGGTCCGGTTGAAACCTAACGCCCTGCGCGCTGACAACGGGACGCGAGGTTGGCCAAAAGGAAGAAAGACGTCAGCCCGAAGGAGTGGAGCGACTCTAGAATGTGCCTTCTTCAATCAGATTCCCCGCCCGGAAGAGAGCGGGACTCGGAATGACTGTTTGGTCAGCCTCGGACATCTCGCCTGGTCATCGTGCGATGCCCCCTCTGCTCGGAGGAGAAGACCGGGGTGAGGACAAGAGCACGACCGACCGCGCGCATCAGAGTCTTCTCCTGGCCGAGATGATTACGATATTCTCTCTTGGAACGTCTCGAAACTGTCCCCGAGTTTCCGTCGGTGCGGCAGCAATTTGGTCAACGATTTCCATTCCCTCGATCACCTTGCCGAAGACTGCGTAGCCCCACCTGCCGTCGCTGAAGTCCAGCCGGGCGTTATCCACAAGATTGATGAAGAACTGAGACGTCGCGCTGTGCGGATCCGTCGTCCGTGCCATCGAGAGCGTCCCCCGATCGTTCGTCAGCCCATTGTCGGATTCGTTCTTTATGGGTGGAAATGTGGCTTTGCGTGCCAGGTCCGCCGTGAAGCCGCCGCCCTGGATAACGAACCCCCGCATCACGCGGTGAAAGATCGTACCGTCATAGAAACCGCTGTCGACGTACGCCAGAAAGTTGCGAGCTGTGATCGGTGCTTCCTTCTCAAAGAGGAGGATGGCGATATCTCCGTACGACGTTGACAGAACGACCGTTGTCGTGTCGGCCTTCGGCTGCCCGGAGGACAGCCCGACTGCGGTCACCGTGAACAGCAGCGCCGCGACGAGGTGTAGGAGCATTTCTCGTTTCATAGGAACAGGAGATTATTCATTGATGATAGGCAATGCAATGTGAGATGGATATCGTTCGGAACGGTACACTTTCTGGGTCGCACTCTGGTAATCGGAGCTCTTGGCCAGAAAGATGTTCTCAACATACTTTTGCGGGTTTCGATCGATGATCGGGAACCAGGTGCTCTGAACCTGGACCATGATCTTGTGTCCCTTGAGGAATGTATGGTCCGCGTGGTGCAAGTCGATCACGTACTGATCGACCTCATTCGACATGATTGGCTCGGGTCTCTCAAAGCTCTTTCGAAATCTTCCACGAAAGACGTCGTTGGCGATCATGAGTTGATACCCTCCCATCTTCCGGTCTTTCGGATACTCCTCGGGATAGACGTCGATAAGCTTCACGATCCAATCGCTGTCGGTCCCTGAAGTGGAGGCGAAGAGGTGAGCCACGATCGAGCCGGTTACCGTGACGTCCTTGCTGAGGGGTTCCGTCTCCCAGCTCAGCACATCCGGGCGAAGGTGTACGAACCGCTGATCCTCGGTCAACCACGTTGACCACCGCGAACCCCTGCTGTACGTCCTCTCGATCGGGCGTGGCCGGTACGGCACTGGATGAGCGGGATCGGAGATGTAGCTGTCAAAGGCGTTCTCATCGGAGTGACGCGGCGGGTCAAAGGACAAGCGGCCGCCGGGGTGGAAATACAGGTTGTGCACCGAGACGCCCTCTTTCGGGGGCCAATCCTTGTACCTCTTCCACGTGTTGACACCTGTCCGAAAAGTCAGGGCCTCCGGAAAATCTCCACTCCCCTTGTCTTTCAGGAAGTACGCAAACCAGGGTGCTTGGATCTCTTGCCTGAATGTCAGCGCTGTCGATGTATCGAAGGCGATGTTCCCGAGCGTTCTCCCCGTACCGCGCGCCCACCCGCCGTGGTTCCATGGCCCCACGACGATGTAATTCAGGTCTTGAGTGTCCTTTCTCTCCAGGACTTCGTAGGTCTTGAGTGGCCCATAGAAGTCCTCCTGGTCCCACCAACCGGCCACGTGCATCGTTGGCACTGTCGGTGCGTCGAGGCGATACGCCAGGGCCTGCTTCTGCCAGAATTCATCGTAGTTCGGGTGACCGGCGAAGTCGTTCCACGTGGGAATTCTGCCGAAGAAGTGCTTTGCATTGACGTTCGAAAGGGCGCCAAGCTTGAGGTACCACTCAAACGTGTCGTAGGTGTCGAAGGCGAACGCGGTATCGGCCTTCGAGGCTTCCATCCTGAAGGCATACTCGAACCCGTAGCTTAACCGGAAGGCCCCGTTGTGATGGAAATCGTCGCCAAGATACATATCGGCCGGCGTCGCCTGCTCCGATGCCGCCTTGAGTGCTGGATGCGGATCGATCGTCCCCATAACAGTCAGCCATCCGTCATAGGAGATCCCCAACATCCCTACTCGCCCATTGTTGGCAGGCACGTTTTTCACCAGCCATTCGATGGTATCGTACGTGTCGCTGCTCTCGTCGATCGATTTTGGGTCGCTCCTGTCCCTTGTGAACCGCTGCATCTCGAACGTGCCTTCGGACTTGTACTTGCCGCGGATGTCCTGGAAAGCGAAGATGTAGCCATCGGCCGCGAGATCTCGCAGGTACTCCGGCTGGTCCGGGGCGGGACGCCCGCTGACAGAGTACGGTGTCCGAAGGAGTATGATGGGGAGCGGCTCCGGCTGCTGTTTCGGAGTGAAGATGACAGTGTTGAGCCTGATGCCATCGCGCATCGGGATCATCACATCGCGCCTTTCGAACCCATTCATCTCAGGAGTAATCTGGGCCTGAACGTGAAGGCTTACGATCGAGATCAAGGCTGCAGCAAAGAGAGACCAGACGGATCGGTTGCCTGAATGGGTGATCACAGCAGTCTCACCTCCTTAGTCCAGTTTGTTATGCGGTTCTCCCGGGGGTAATGGACGAGCAATCTTATTCTTTTTTCTGTTGTTTGTCAATTGAAGGCAAACAAAAAGGCATCTCGCTTCCGCAAGATGCCCTATCAGGCCGGAGATTCCTGAAGTCTTCAAGACTTCGGGAATCCAACCCAGATTGCGTGCCACCTACTCATTCGCGTCCTGGAGGACCCCCAGGATCCATCGGAGAGTCGCGGCTTGCTCATGCTCCTTATTCTCGACCGCTCGCTGAAACTCGTTCTGCAAAACGTCTACAGTCGGGGGCAACGCGGGCTCTCTCTTTTCGGGAAGAACGAGATCCGCCTGACGGTGATTTCCAGCCTCAGGTAACTCCGATATCTCCAGCATGATCTTGTCGTCAACACGCAGTGGAGCACCCGACTTGAGTGAGAGCAAAACCGCCTCCACGTACGGCTTGAAGGTTGTCTGGGAAGATATGCCCTAGCGAGCCGTTACCGTGGCTAGAAATGGATGGCCACGTACGCCGTTCAAGATGATATCGTCGACTCGCTCTTTAAGCCCCCGATCAAGATGCGTCTCCAAGCCGAGATGCGAAAGAAGTGCGCTGATACGGCGAGCGTCGGACTTGCGGACGAACATAGGGAGCCACAATATCACCTTCAGAAAAAACCTGGGTGGGGATTAACCGAATACCGTACTGAACCGCGTACGGCGGTCCCTGCAGCGTCCAGACATCGTGAAACACGATCTTCACCTGATCGCTGTACTTCTCTTCGATTGACTTCATAATCGGCTGCATCATCCGGCAGGGAATGCAGCGAACGGAACCGAGCTCGATGAACGTAACGAGCGGTTTCGGGGGGTCCGGGGACTTCTTCGTCTGAGCCGATGGTTCCTGGACCGAGGCACCCAGTGCAGCTACGAGTGCGACAAGAGGTACAAGAATGTACGGTTGTTTCATGCCGTGGTTTCCTTTATATGTACCCTGGGCCCTCATCACGATGACCGGCATCCAGACAGACAATGGAATTTCAACCATGCGGAAGAAGGAACTTCCTCGTCAACAGAATCCTTCGACACTCTCAAGGCGTCACCGGAAACCGCTCTCTCTATCTTTCGCTCTGCTCTGTGTTCCTTTTTTGGGGCTCCAGCAGCCAGTGTTTCACTTCTTCCAGCTTGGGGACTCGCCCAGATGCTTTCAGGGCTCCATCAATGAAGACAGCAGGAGTGAACATCACTCCGCGTTGGGCAAACTCCCGCAGGTCATCAATGTGGATGACCTCCGCCTCCATGTTTAGTTCATTGAGTGCGTGTTCGACAGTCCTGAGCGTAGTCTGGCATCGATAGCAGCCGGGACCAAATACTTCGATTTTCATCATACCTCCTCCACGTTTGGGTTCTAGAAAACGAAATTCCCGGCAAACCAACCGACGACGGTGCCGAGGGCGATGATCGTGACCACGTACAACAGTGCTTTTTTCACACCGAACACCCTTGCAATTGCCAACCAGTTCGGAAGGCTCAGCCCTGGTCCGGTCAGCAACAAGGCAAGCGCTGGTCCTTTTCCCATGCCCATCTTCATGAGCGTGTCGACAAACGGGGCTTCTGTCATCGTCGCGAAGTAGCTGATCGAGCCTATAAGCGTCGCAAGGAAAGAAGCTGGCATACTCGAGCCTCCCAGGTAATTCTCTACCCAGCTCTGGGGAAGAATTGCTCCAATGACCCCAACGATGAACACCCCAATGAGCAGCAGCGGGAAGATAATCCGTACGAACCACCACGTTTCTTTCATCCATTCGATGAGCTGGTCGTTTGTCTTGACTTTGACTGCGTACGCGGCGACAAGCGCGGTTGCGATTGACCAGACGATCACCTTCTGCCAGAACGGGCCGGACTGGATAAGGTAGTTGGGGGCGAGAAGTGAGATGACAAGAAGGATGATCAGCACAATGTCTTGTCGTGAGATGATCTTTCCAGTCATCGTTTCATCGCTTGTTCCTGCCCTTTCAACTTCTTCTCTTCTGAATGCGCCGGTCATGATTGTTCCGATCACCAGCGCCATCATCAGCGCAGACACAACCCTCACGGCTACCATCTCTCCGCCGAGGATCGCGCCGGTGTAGGTGAGTGCGAGGATATTCGCCGCGGGTGCAACCCACAGAAGAATGAAGGCGGGTCCTATGCCGCTACCTCGGTAATAGAGACCACTTGCTACTGGAATGACCGTACACGAGCATGCCGCGAGGAAAAAGCTACCGAAGGCCGCGGTCAGGAACGATTGGAGCTTGTTCACCGCGTGACCGAGATACCTTATGATCGTTTCTTTCGAGATGAAGCTGACCATCGCGCCAGCGAGAAGGAATGCTGGGATGAGACAGGTCAGGACGTGAAGAGCGATGTAATCCCAGAGCGACGTAAGTCCTGCTAGTATGAGTTCTTGGAGGAGTTCCATGGCTCTTTTCCTTCTGCAATTACTGTGAACTGAACCACTGCGTCACGTTCCCTCGATTGCCTGCATCATTTCCTGTGTTCCTGGATTTGCGACGGCGTCTGCAATCTCGTCTTTCCGGGTTGATGATGTTTAGGCTTCTTCGAGCGCTTCAGCACGCATCTCAACGCTCTGCTTGGCAAGTGCTGCTGCCAGATCGAGGATCTTGAAGACCCGCGTATCCGCGACCCTAACATTTACGCGCAGACCCTCTTTCCAGGAAAGAAGTATCCCAGCTTGCACGAGGATCTTAAGGTGACGGGAGAGATTCGATTGCTCAAGCTCCAACGCCGGCGCCAGTTCACGGTTGCATGACGCTCCTCTTTGCAGGGCCTCAAGGATGCGTATCCTGTTCGGATGCGCCAGAGCTGCTAAGATCTCAGCCTGTAATTCGCTTCGCGACCGTTCCATGGAACACCCTCCGGTTAGTTCGTTTTTGATTATATGAGCAAGTATGCATAAAGTGTGCCCACAGCCACCCCCTTTTTTCGGACGCAGGCAGCGACCTTCACGTCCAAAACCTCCCAGTTCTCGGAAAACGCTCTTCCAGAATCGGGATAATCAATCGAGGATTGCGAACCCGGCAGGAGGGGGGAGCGAGTCGGCGTCGACTAAGCCTCAGAGAGGCAAGAAACGAAAAAGGCATCCCGCTTGCGTGAGATGCCTTTCAGATCGGATGAGATTCCCGGATGGCTGGGGAGCCCGGTTACGTTCCCGCGGAGTAATCAGTGAGATACTTGACCTGTTCCGGCGTCAGCCTGTCGATCTTCAGGCCCATCGTTCCGAGCTTCACGACTGCGATCTCTTGGTCCTGTTCAGCCGGGATGTCATAGACCTTGTTTTCTAATCTCTTTCCCTTTTTGTACAACTCTGCGAGACGGAGCTGGGAGGTGAACTGGTTGGCGAATGACATGTCCATTACCTCCGAGGGATGCCCCTCGGCGGCAGCAAGATTGACCAGGCGGCCCTTCGCCAAAAGGTAGATGCGGCGGCCATCCTTCATCATATACTCCTCATTGTTCGCGCGCACTTCGCGTGCGCTTTTCTTAAGCTTGTCGAGGTCACGGATGTTGACTTCACAGTCGTAGTGACCAGTATTGCACACGATGGCGCCATCCTTCATTAACTTGAAATGGCGGCTTACGATCACGTCTTTGACCCCGGTCGCAGTGACAAACACATCGCCGATCTTTGCAGCCTCATCCATCTGCATCACCCGGAACCCCTCGAGCGTTGCTTTCAGCGCAGCGGTCGCCTTCACCTCCGTTATGATGACGTTCGCGCCAAGTCCTTTCGCACGGATGGCAACGCCCCGTCCGCAGTGGCCAAAGCCGGCGACCACAACATTCTTGCCCGCGAACAGCACGCTGGTTGAGCGCAGAATACCGTCGACGGTTGACTGGCCAGTGCCGTAGACGTTGTCAAAATCCCATTTCGTTTCGGCGTCATTGACCGCGATGATCGGGTATTTCAGCGCGCCATCGTGGGCCATTGCACGAAGGCGGTTGACACCAGTTGTGGTTTCCTCCGTTCCGCCGATGACGTTTGGAATCAGCTCCCGATGCTTGTTGTGGATGGTGAAGATCAGGTCGGCGCCGTCGTCGAGAGTGAGATTAGGTTTGAACCGGAGAGTCTCTTCGATGCACCAGTAGAACTCGTCAACATTCATCCCGTGCCACGCAAAAATGGAGATACCATCGTCGGCAAGCGCCGCAGCGACATCGTCTTGCGTGGAGAGCGGGTTGCAGCCGCTCCAGCTCACCTCGGCTCCCGCCTCGACAAACGTCTTGACAAGGACTGCGGTTTCTTTGGTGACATGCAGGCAGCCGGCAATCCTGAATCCTTTGAAGGGTTTCGTTTTGCGATATTTCTCTCGCAGCGCCATCAAGACCGGCATGCGAGATTCCGCCCACTCGATGCGGAGCCTTCCGGCGCCGGCGAGCGAGAGATCTCGTACTTTGGAAATTCCTTTCTTCTCATCCATAGGATTTGGGTTCCACGTTCAAGGTTTGAAGTTTCCAGTCGTACGTCTGTCTATCTCACCGCGCGCTGGAGCGTTTTCACCAGGTCAAGCTTCTCCCACGTGAATTCCTTTTCCTCGCGTCCGAAGTGTCCGAACGCTGCAGTCTGTCGAAAGATGGGCCGCAGAAGATCGAGCCGCTTGATGATACCGCGCGGGGTCATATCGACCTCTTTTCTGATCACCCTCTCGATTTCTTTGTCAGGAACGATACCGGTTCCGAACGTTTGAACGTTGATTGACACCGGCTCAGCGATGCCGATTGCGTATGCGACCTGAATCTGGCATTCCGTTGCGAAGCCGGCGGCGACGACGTTCTTCGCCAGGTGCCGTGTTGCGTATGCGCCGCTGCGGTCGACCTTCGTCGGGTCTTTGCCTGAAAAACAGCCGCCGCCGTGCGGTGCACGGCCTCCGTAGGTATCGACGATGATCTTTCGACCGGTGAGGCCGCTGTCGCCGTGTGGACCACCGATTTCGAATCGCCCTGTGGGATTAACGAGGTAGCGGGTTTCCCTGTCAAGCAGCCGTTCGGGGATAACCTTCTTCACAACGTGCTCGATGATGTCCTCTCGAATCCGTTTCTGAGAGACATCCGGATCGTGTTGTGTTGAGATGAGAACCGTGTGTATTCGCTTCACACGCCGGCCATCGTACTCCACAGTGACTTGCGTTTTCGCGTCAGGGCGAAGGTACGGCACGAGTTTCGAGTGGCGCTTGCGCACCTTGGCAAGACGGCGCGCCAGCTTGTGGGCGTACATGATCGGCATCGGCATTAGCTCGGGTGTCTCCGCGCACGCGTAACCGAACATCATTCCTTGGTCGCCGGCACCGCCCGTGTCAACGCCGCGCGCGATGTCGGGTGACTGGGCATGGATTGCAGAAATGACGGAGCACGAATCTGCGTCGAACCGATATTCCGCCTTCGTGTACCCAATGTTGCGGATGACATCGCGGACGATATCTTGAATTTCAATGTACCCTTTTGTGGTAATCTCGCCGCCGACAAATGCCAGGCCGGTAGTGACAAACGTTTCACATGCGACGCGCGAGTGTTTGTCCTGCGCGAGCAAAGCGTCGAGAACAGCGTCGGAGATCTGATCGCAGATCTTGTCCGGATGTCCTTCAGAGACAGATTCCGATGTGAAGAGGTACGTCATACGTTTCCCGATGGTCCCTCGTAATCAAGAGAACTGATGTTTGGACTCCATGTGCCTTAATAGAATTCGAGTTCTGATGCCTCCCCGATGTTGACACGCTTATACATGCCGCGGACAATCGCATTGTTCCCGACGATCGATTCTTCCAGCAACGCGTCTGTGACAGTCGACCCCTCACTAATGATTGAATTGCGGATGATGGAGTTCTCGACGGTTGCACTCTCCGCGATGGTCGCATAGGGTCCGATCACCGAATGTTTCACAGCCGCCTTCGGTGAGATGAAGACTGGCGGTTGGACAACCACTTCGGCTCGCGAGACCGCGGTTGTCTGGTTCTCGAGGAGGTGGCGATTGGTCGCCAGCAGCGTTTCGGGCTTGCCGCAATCATACCAGCCTTCGACGGGGAACGGCGTCATCTTCTCTCCCCGGTCGAGCATCAGTTGCAGTGCGTCGGTGAGCTGGAATTCACCCTTCGTGCGGATGTTTTGCTTGATCAGGTCCTTCAGACATTCAATGAGCAGCTGAGGGCGCTTGATATAGTAGATGCCCACAATGGCCAGCCGGCTTGTAGGGTGTTCCGGTTTCTCGACCAGGCGTGTGATGAATCCCTCGGAGGTTTCCGCCACGCCAAAACGCTTCGGATTCTCAACCTCCTTCACCCCGAGAACCGTGTATTCGCTTTTCGCCGCAGTACCGAGGTCGACGTCAAAGACCGTGTCACCAAGAATGATGAGCACCGGATCGCGGGAGACCGTATGTCGGGAAAGATAAATGGCATGACCGAGGCCTAATGGCTCTTCCTGCTCGACGAAATCGACTCTGATCGAGTAGTTGGCCAGAACATAGTCCTTGATCTTTTCGCCCAGATATCCGATGACGATCGTGGCCTCGTCAAAACCGTATTTGATGACCCGATCGAGAATATGGCCGATAATCGGCTTGCCGGCGACGTTCAGCAGGACCTTCGGAAGGGTGTACGTGTGAGGGCGCAACCGAGTGCCGACCCCTGCCACAGGAATGATTGCACGCATAACAATCTCTCATTCGGTCGTAACAAGTGCGCTCAAGATAGAAAAGTATTGTGACAAAACAAATAATCAAAGCATCGATGCTTCTCGGTGCGAGACGCCTGCAACCCCTTCCTCTTCATTACCTTGATTCTCGGACGGCATTTCAGTATTATGCTATTGAAGCCCATGCAAACATCCTCTCGGAAGCAACAACATGTAGCGATCGCGCTGTCGAAGGATGTATCGTTCCGAAGCAAGACCGCGGGCTTTGAGCGCTGGGAATTCTTGCACAACGCGCTTCCCGAACTGAACTTCACGGACGTCGACCCGTCGGTTACGTTCCTGAAAAAGAAGCTGAAGCTCCCGCTGATCATCTCGAGCATGACGGGCGGATACAGCGATGCGAAGCGCATTAATCGGCTTCTAGCGCAGGCCTGTGAGTTGAAGGGGCTTGCGATGGGTGTGGGGAGCCAGCGGCAGGCGATCGAGGATGCAACGTATCATCAAACGTTCAGCATCGTCCGCAAAGTGGCTCCGAACATCCCGGTCTTCGGGAACATCGGCGGAGCAGAGGTCGCCAACCTGAATGATCTCTCAAAGATCAGACGGCTAGCTGATATCATTCGTGCAGATGCGTTTGCGGTTCACCTGAATCCCCTCCAAGAGTTTCTCCAACCGGAAGGAAACCCGGATTTTCGAGGAGTCCTGAACGGCATCGCGAAGCTCGTCAATGGACTTGGAATCCCGGTCATCATCAAGGAAATCGGCGCAGGAATCTCGATGACGGTTGCCAAGCGGTTGCTGGAAGCGGGCGTCCGGATCATCGATGTCGCCGGAGCCGGAGGAACCAGTTGGGCAGGGGTGGAGATCATACGGAGAAAAGAGGGGAGGAAGGACCGGAAAACCCGGAGGCCAGAAGCTGATACGTTTCCTGCGACGTTCTGGGACTGGGGCATTTCAACCGTGGATGCGCTGCGACAGGTGTGCAGTCTCAAGATGGAACTCCCATCACTGACGGTTATTGCGTCGGGCGGAATTGCGGGCGGACTCGATATTGCGAAGTCGATTGCATTCGGGGCCGATGTTGCCGCGGCGGCCCGGCCAATGCTCAAGGCGCTCGATGGCGGCGGAATCGATGGCTTGCTCGCGACGATCGAAACATGGGAGATGGAACTGAAAGGAGCCATGTTCCTCACCGGCTCTCGGACCATCTCTGAACTGCAACAACAACAGTTGGTGCTGAAGCCGTAGTTGCTGATGCGGCATGGTTTCCGCTCGATCAAAGCGCAACGGTGGCGCATGGTGGTGTGCGGGGAGTCGATCAACGAATGGATTACGAACGAACGTACGCCCGATACAAAGCGCTTGTTGACGATTACCTGAAGCTCTTTTGCAGGCAAACGAAGCCCCGTTCACTGTACGAGCCCTTGCGTTATGTCGTGGCAGGGGGCGGCAAACGCATCCGTTCCGTTTTGGTGCTCTTGTCGTGTGAGGCTGTCGGAGGCTCAGTGCAGAGTGCCTTGCACGCCGCGGGTGGAATTGAGATCCTGCACAACTTCACCCTTGTGCATGATGACATCATGGACAATGCCCGGTCGCGCCGCGGGCGTGCCACTGTGCATACCAAGTGGGACTCGAACGTTGCTATCCTCGTAGGGGATGAATTGTTGGCATTGGCCTATCGTGCAGTACTACAAACGCAAAGCCCCAGGATTCAAGAAATCACGAAGGTCTTCACCCAGGGGGTCGTCGAAGTCTGCGAAGGGCAAGCGTACGACAAAGAGTTCGAGACTCGATCAGACGTCACAGTGAACGACTACATGCTGATGATCGAGAAGAAAACAGCAAAGATGGTTTCTGTTTCATCGGAGATTGGAGCACTCATCGGTGAGGGTACGAGGGCGTCTGTCTCGGCGTTGCGGCGGTACGGTGGATACGTTGGCCGGGCGTTTCAGATCCAGGATGATTTGCTCGATATCGTCGCTGACGAAGAGAAGTTCGGCAAAGCCGTTGGAGGAGACCTGGTGGAGGGTAAAAGGACGTTTCTTCTTCTTGAAGCCTTAAGACGCGCCAAGGGAGCTGACAAGGCGCTCCTCCAGGCCGTCGTTACAAACAAAGGAGCTCCTCGGCGGTTGATTGCTGAATATCGCCGCATCTACTATGAGACGGGTGTCATCGACGCTGCCCTCCGTCGCGTCAAGCAGGACATTGCGCGGGCGAAGGAGGAACTCAATCACCTGCCGCCATCTGGTGCGCGAGCAACGCTGGCGTGGTTTACCGATATGTTGCTGAACAGAACTTATTGAGGGGAGAGTGTCGAGCTGCATGATTCAACGCGAAGTAGTCGTTAAGAACAGAGCCGGCTTGCACACGCGTCCAGCAGCGTCGCTCGTCAAACTGGCGGCGAAATTCAAATCAGATTTCTTCATCGACAAGGACGGATTCGAAATCAACGGGAAGAGCATCATCGGTGTCATGACGCTCGCTGCCGAGCAGGGCTCGAAGCTGGCGCTGCGATTCACCGGTGAAGATGAGGAGCAGGCGGCGACGGCGGTGTGTGAACTCATCGAAAGGGGATTTGACGAGGCGTGAGTGCGCCAGCGTTATTCCATGGACTATGTTTGCCCTTCGAGCAGTGACCAATGAGTACTAAAGCTGACAGCGCAGCACGAGAAGAAGTTGTCCTGAAGGGAATTCCTGCGTCTCAGGGAATTGCCATTGGACCGGTGTTTCTGATTCACAAGATGGATCCGGTGATAGAGGAGCGCTCAATTCTGCCTGAGGAAGTCGGCCGCGAAATCTCCCGGTTGGAACAAGCAATCGCACGCTCGCACAAGGAGCTCCGGAAGATTCTGGATTTCGCCGAAAAGAAGCTGAGCGACGACAAAATCAAGATCTTCGAGGCACAGCTGATGATTCTGGAGGACTCCGTTCTGTTCGATTCTATCTACGGCCGGATCCGAAACGAGCTGAAGAACGCGGAGTTCGTCGTGCATGACGAGATCGGAAAGTATCACCGCGTCATGTTGGCGTCGAAGGATGAATACACCCGCGAGCGGGCACACGATGTTGAAGATGTGCGGAACCGTATCCTGCGCAATCTTCAGGAGCAGAAACTGATCTCCCGCCTGGAAGGATCATCCGTCATTGTGTCTTACAATCTGACTGCGGCCGACGCGCTCATTTTGAGCAGGAACGAGGTCCTTGGCTACGCGACAGATATCGGTGGCGTCACCTCGCATACGGCGTTGGTCTCCCGTGCGCTGAAAATCCCGGCGGTCGTCGGCCTTCGTAACGTTTCCCATGTGGTGCACGATGCGGACCGTGTGATACTCGACGGGTACGCGGGAAGGCTTATTCTCAATCCGTCGGCGGAAAGCATCAAGCGCTATGAGGCAAAGCGCGAGCGCTATCACGAATTTGAAGCTCGCCTCGCGGGGCTGCGCGATCTGCCGGCGGAGACGCTGGACGGTCGACGCGTCGACCTATCGGCAAACGTAGAATTTGAGCAGGAACTGGAATTCATCAAGATCCAGGGGGCTGACGGGATCGGTTTGTACCGGTCGGAGTACCTCCTGGTTGGCAAAGAGGTGTTCCCTTCCGAAGAAGAGCAGTTCGAGCACTACAAGGTCCTGGCCGAGACCATGTATCCGAAGCGCGTCATCATCCGAACGTTCGACGTCGGCGGAGACAAGGTGATGATGGAACCCGTGCGAGAAGGCAATCCCTTCCTGGGATGGCGCGGCATCAGGGTCATGCTGGACAAGCCGGATATCTTCATCGAGCAGCTGCGCGCCATTCTACGGGCGAGTACGAAGAAGAACGTCTCCGTGATGTTCCCGATGATTTCCACCATAGAGGAAGTCCGCCACGCCAAGAAGTTCCTGGAGGAAGCAAAGCACCAGCTCCGTAATGAGGGGGTCCCATATGACCCGAGAATCAAGGTCGGCGTCATGATCGAAGTGCCGTCGGCGGCGGTGATGGCGGAGGACATGGCCGAGGAAGTCACCTTCTTGAGCGTCGGAACCAACGACCTTATCCAGTACTTGCTGGCGGTTGACCGCGGAAACGACATCGTCTCAGATCTCTATCAGGAGTTTCATCCGGCCGTCATCCGCTTTCTGCGGCGCATCGTGGAGCGGGGCAAGAAGAAGAACGCATGGGTCGGGATGTGCGGCGAAATGGCGGGTGATCCGCTGGCCACTATCCTGTTGCTCGGTCTTGGGCTGGATGAGTTCAGCGTCGTGCCGAATGTCCTGCCCGAGATCAAGAAGATCATTCGCTCCGTGAAGTACAAGGAAGCTCAGAGAATCACTAAGCGTGTGCTGACGATGCAAACCGCGGGCGAAGTGAGGACCTATCTGAAGAAAGTGATGAAGAAGAAGTTCCCCGACATACCGATTGATTGAGCATTGAAGATTGTTAGCCGAGAGCCACGTGACCGTCGACGACATCAAAGAGATAGACCAATCGGGGATGTACTCCGTACTGGTCGATTTCCACGCGCAGGTGGAAGATGCGGTGCGCATCGGCAAATCGACACCCGTCAAATTGAACGTCAAGGGCATCGACACTATCGTTCTTACAGGCATGGGTGGATCAGCGATGGGGGGCGACTTGCTCCGCGCCTTTCTATCTGACAAGATGACGATCCCGTTTCTTGTTAACCGCCATTACGATCTGCCTGCGTTCGTCAACCGAGACACCCTCGTCATCGTTTCAAGTTATTCTGGTAACACTGAGGAGACGATTGCCGCTCACCGGGACGCCATCAAACGGAAGGCGCGCGTTCTGTGTCTCGCCTCAGGAGGAAGGACGGAAGCTCTGGCGAAGGAGCACAGGCAGCAGCTTGTGAAGATCCCCGCCGGTTTTCAACCACGTGCGGCGTTAGGGTACCTCTTCTTCCCGCTTCTCATGGTGCTCTCCCGGCTCGGGATCGTCCGGCCTCGCCCGGCCGGAATTCGTGAGACGATCCGGCTCTTGAAGGCGAAGTCGCTTGTCTACGGCGACGTCGCGTCGGATGATAATCTACCGCTTCAGCTTGCCCACCGACTGCAGGGGAAACTGCCTGTCATCTATTCTCCGACTGGATACTTCGACGCGATCGGTATGCGATGGAGGGGGCAGATCTGCGAAAACGCCAAGAAGCTCGCCTTTAGCCACGTCCTTCCTGAAATGAGTCATAATGAGCTGGTCGGATGGAAGATCGGTGCCGAGCTGATGCGGCAGATGGAGGTAATCTACTTGAGGGATAAAGGAGTCCATCAGCGCATAGCTCTGCGGGAAGATATCACCAGGGAGATCATCGCTCGCTACGCGTCGCACGTCACCGACGTATGGAGCGACGGTCACTCTTTGCTTGCAAGAAAGTTTTCCTTGATCTATTTTGGTGATTGGGTAAGCTTCTACCTTGCCATCCTCAACAAAGAAGATCCCACCCCTGTGGCGGTGATTCAGCAGTTGAAGGGGGAACTGGCGAAAGTGTGATCGTTGCTCAATCCGGATTTCAGGTCCCGGGTGAGACCGCCGGCACGTTGTTTTCCGACGTGCAATTGTGGAGTGGAAGCTGACATGCGACGAGAGAGACCTATGCTGCGCTCGTTCCTCAAATATCTTCTCCTCATCCTTCTGTTCGTTCCGACCGCATCGGCACAGTTCTACTACTTCGGTCGAAACAAGGTTCAGTACACCGAGTTCGATTGGCAGGTCCTGCGCACGGAGCATTTCGATATCTACTACTATACTGACATGAAGGAGCTGGCTCAGAGGGGAGCATTCTTCGCTGAGGAGAGCTACAAGCTCCTGGAGCAGAAGTTTAACCACAGTGTCCGGGATCGTATCCCGCTTGTCTTCTACAGCTCACACCTGCATTTTCAACAGACGAATATCCTGCCCGGATTCATCCCCGAGGGAGTTGGGGGGTTTTTCGAGTTCCTGAAGGGGAGGGTCGTTATACCGTTCGAAGGATCGCTGTTCAGATTTGCCCGCGTCATCCGGCATGAACTGGTACATGTCTTCATGCACAGCAAGATCAATCGGGTCCTGGTCGACCACAGGCAATCGCAAGAACGGGGAGTCCCGCTATGGTTCACGGAAGGGCTTGCGGATTACTGGGCTTCGGAATGGGACACCCAGGCAGAAATGGTGATGCGCGATGCCGTTCTCAACAACTATGTCGTTCCGCTCAACGACATAGAGCGCATCTACGGCACGTTCCTGATGTACAAGGAGGGTCAGAAGATCCTCGAGTACATTGCTGAGCAGTACGGGGAAGAAAAGATCCTGCTTCTTATGGAGAATTTCTGGAAGGCGAGCAGCTTCAGCGAGGTCATGAAGCTCACGATCGGCAGAACCTACAAGGAGTTTGATGAAGAATGGATGTATCGCATGAAGAAACGCTACTACCCGATCATGGGTGGGAACGATCTGCCGAGCGGCGTAACAAAGAACATCGTCAACGTTGGCTTCAACGCGAAGCCCGTGTTCTTCAGGAACAACGAAAAACGCGAGGTCTATTTCATCGGCAACCACACGGGCTACACGAACATCTATCGGGTCGATCTTGAACGGGAGAAACCGGATCCGGAAGTCGTTATCGAAGGCGAGAAGACGGACGAGTTCGAAGCGTTCCACCTCTTCCAGAGCAAGCTGGATATCTCAAAAGAGGGTATGCTGGCGTTCGTTACGAAGAGCGGCGAGACCGACGCGCTGCATATCTATGATATCAAGAACGAAAAGCTGCACGACACCTTCCGGTTCCGCAACATCGTCGTCTTGGGTTCGCCATCGTGGTCGCCGGACGGCAAGCGCATCGTCTTCTCGTCGGTTGATCGGGCTGGATATCATGACCTGTACGTCGTTGAGCTTGCCACGCGGTCACTCACTCGCCTTACGAGCGATATGTACGACGACCGCGATCCCGCATGGTCCCCTGATGGCCAATCGATTGCCTTCAGTTCGGATCGCAATCCAGAGGGCCGGGATGGCTATCTGAACCTTTTCCTCTACAACCTTGCATCGGGATCGATCGAGTACATCACCATCGGCAGGGCGAACTACCTGTTCCCGGCTTGGTCGAAGGATGGAAGGCAACTGGCGTTCACTTCGGATATCGACGGGGCGCAGAATGTCTGGATCATGGATATGAACGAGGCGAAGCGCGAACGGACGATGACAAAGCTCACCTGGTTTTCGACCGGTGCGTTTGACCCTGCGTGGGTGCACGATCCCGTGGAGAGTGAAAAGAACCATCTGATACTCACCGCGTTTGAAAACTTCAGCTTTCAACTGAAGAACATCGGCAATGTCGATGCGCTCATCGATTCATCCCGAACGAAGCACACATTCCGCTTCGATGTCGGCAAAGAACAATGGGTGCCGCAGAAACTGGACGGATCATCTATTGTGGCGGATGTCCGTTATACCGGCGAGTACAAGCTTGATATCGCACAGAGCCAGGTCTCGACAGACCCGATCTTCGGCACGGCGGGTGGAGCTGCACTGGCGATGAGCGACGTACTCGGCAACGATCAATTCTATTTTCTCATCTACAATACGGCGCAGGCGCGATCGGAGTTTCTCGAAAGCTTCAACATCGCGATCTCGCGGATCTCTCTCGGAAAACGGACCAACCACGCCTACGGCATCTTTCATTTCGCGGGAAACCGGTACGACCTTACCGATCCCGACATGTTCTATTATGAACGTGCGTTCGGTGGGTATTTCGTGCTCAGCTATCCCTTGTCCAAGTTCCGTCGGATTGAATCGGGTCTGACCATCAGCAATTCTGACAAGGATGTTTTCGAGAATCTCCTTCCGAGGAAAGCGCTCATGGTGTCGAGCTCGTTCTCGTTCATTAGTGACAATTCGCTGTGGGGTCCCAGCGGGCCGCTGGACGGGAACCGGATGAAATTGACGATCGCCTACACAACGGACGTTCAACACTCGAACGTCAACTACTACACGATCATAGCAGACTACCGGCACTACCTGAGGCTTTCGACGCGTAGCGCGTTCGCTTCCCGGATCCATCTCTGGTTCAATGACGGCAAGGAGGCTCGCCGGTTCTTCATGGGGGGGAGCTGGGATCTCCGCGGCTGGCAGCGATGGTCAATCCGAGGTCAGAAACTCTGGCTCACAAGCCACGAGCTCCGCTTCCCGTTCATTGACCAGCTGGGCATCCGCTTCCCGTTCGGCGGACTGTCCTTCGGCTCGATCCGCGGCGCACTGTTTGTCGATGCGGGGGGCGCATGGGACACGAAGTACACTGAGACGAAAGGAAGTGTCGGTGGAGGAGTCCGCCTGAACATCGGAGGAGTGCTCGTTCTCCGTTATGATATCGGCAAAAGGATCGAGCAAAATATGAGCAAGTTTCAGGACGGCCTGTTTCACCAGTTCTTCTTTGGCTGGGACTTCTAAAGATTGCGGAGAGCAGATTGAAGTTCGCCTGGCAAGAGACGATGAATGCCATTCAACGAACAACTCGCGTTGCTGCGATCCTGGTGGCGACGGCAAGCCTGATCCAGGGGTGTGCGGGGATCCGCCTTGATCGTGGATTGCGCGAGGCACCCTATGATTGGCTCACGTTCGGCGGAGCGGCGAGCCGGGTGAACCAGAGTGGCTCTGTAGCTGCACCGCCGCTGCAAGCAGTGTGGGAATACAACGCCCTGGCAGGGATCCGTGGTACCCCGTTGGTCAAGGACAGTGTCGTGTTGGTGGTGACATTGAGCGGAGAGATACAGGCAGTTCATCTCACCACTGGTGAGCGCGTCGGCTACATGGTTCTCCAGTCCGCGGTTGCCGGGACGCCGGTGTGGGACAGCTCGTTCGCGTACGTTCCGTGTGCGCTCGGCTCGGAGACGCTTACATGCATCGGGCTGCGCAACGCCGAGCGGCGGTGGGCGCGGGATTACGGGTCGATCGAATCATCCCTGCTGCTGCATGGTGAGCTACTGTACGTCACCACGCTGGATGGAATCTTCTACTGCATCAAGAAGTCCGACGGTATGGAGCTCTGGAAGTTTGAAACCGCGGAGAAAGGGAAACGAAAACCTATCCGCTCGTCACCCGCATCCGATGGTACCGCGATAACATTTGGCTCGGACGACGCATATCTCTATGCTGTTGAGCGCACGAGCGGAAAACTCCGGTGGAAATATCAAACCGGTGCGAGCATCTTTGCCACGCCGGTTATCGCCCACGATATTTGCGTTGTTGGATCGCTGGACGGCCTTGTGTACGCCCTTCAGATGGGTACGGGGAAGCTTTTGTGGAAGTACGATACGCGGTCGAAGATCTACGCCGAGGCGGCGGCAGCGGCAGATTCGGTGGTTTATATCGGATCGGCGGATGGCCAGCTCCATGCCCTGAGGATCGACTCCGGTGCGCGCCTGTGGAGTTTTTCAGCAGGGAGCGTCATCAGCAGCGCACCACTGATCGCCGGCGACGTTCTTTACGTCGGCTCTCTCGATCGCATTCTATATGCGTTGAACAGGCAAACCGGAGAAAAGCTCTGGCAATATGAAGCGCCGGGGCGTATCAGGGTTTCACCCGTCATTTGGGGGGATGTGTTACTCCTGACCTCCGAGGATAAATTCATTACTGCCATGAGGCCTGCTCAACCGTGAGACAAGTGTCCCTTTTCGCCATCTTTCTCCTCTGCTGCGGGTGCACGGCCTGGGCGTCGGATCTGCCTGACTCGCTGGGGACGCTGACCCTCCTGAGTGAACCGACGGGCGCAGATGTCTACGTCGATACGCTCTACATCGGCAAGACACCACTCGTGGCGCTCGCCCTGCGCGAGGGCTCCCATCGGATAAAACTCTTCTATCCTTCGGTCTTCGCCTGGAACTCTGTGACACGGGAGGACACGGTTCGGATCGATGCACAAGGTCAGACCGAGAAGATCATCGAGCTGGGGAGCGTGCTGGCTATCCGGTCTGTTCCGTCGGGTGGGACGGTCACCTTGCAGGGCACAGAGCTCGGAACGACGCCGCTCTTTTTCAGAAGCCCCACCCGGCTCAGCGGGGAGCTCCTCATTCAGAAGGAGGGCTTCGAGCCTCACCGCCTGCAACTCGGCCGCCAGGAAGATCAACTTCTCGCCGTGACTCTGGTGCAGAAGGCTGGTGTAACTCCACTGAACGACTTCTCCATCACTGATCAAAAGGCCATATCGGCCCGCACGTGGCCTCTCTATGCTTCCGGATCTGCTATGATCGTCTCGGGCGTTCTTTCAGCGTACCTGAAAGACCAGGCAAACCGGGAGTTCGATCGATATCTGCAATCAAGGGACCCGGCCTCCCTTTCCACCACACGCCGTCTCGACCGTGCGGCGGCGATCTCGCTCGTCGTAAGCCAGGTGAGCTTTGCCGTCCTCTCCTACCTGTTGCTCTCTGACTGAGACTCGATTGAGGGATTGCACATAGGCAGGATCGAACACGTCGGGGTGTGCTTCTTGCATTTCTCTCGCCAGTTTCCTAGATTTTTCGTAGATTTTTGCCCTCACACCTCATTCCGCAAATGGAAGCACCTATGTCTCCTC
>VGWB01000012.1 GCA_016873755.1 Ignavibacteria bacterium
TATTTCTGAGCCTTCTTTGTGCTCACAGCCGGCTGCTCCGGCTTGGAGGGTGGGGCAGGTGCTCCTACCTCAGGCATCAATTCGAGCTTGGCTCGCACCGCGGTGTCGATCTCCTTTGCTATCGGAGCGTTGGCCTGCAGAAATGTCTTCACCGCATCTCGACCCTGACCGATGCGATCGTCCTTGTACGAGAACCACGATCCGCTTTTCACAATGATGTTGTGCTCCACAGCGGTATCGATCAGATCGCCCAGCTTCGAAATCCCTTCGTTGTAGAGGATATCGAAGATCGCTTCTTTGAAGGGAGGAGCCACCTTGTTCTTGACAACTTTCACTCTGGTGCGATTGCCGATAATGTTCTGTCCATCCTTCAGGGCTTCAATGCGCCGGATGTCGAGACGAACGGAAGCGTAGAACTTCAGTGCGTTTCCGCCCGTCGTTGTCTCCGGATTGCCAAACATGACACCGATCTTCTGGCGTAACTGATTGGTGAACATCACGCTCGTTTTCGATTTGCTGATTGCTGCCGTAAGCTTGCGGAGCGCTTGGGACATAAGGCGGGCCTGAACGCCCATCGACGGATCGCCCATTTCTCCCTCGATCTCAGCACGAGGCGTAAGCGCGGCGACTGAGTCAATGGCGATCACATCAAGTGCACTGCTGCGCACAAGTGTCTCCACAATCTCGAGTGCCTGCTCGCCGAACTCCGGCTGTGAGAGAAGGAGGTTGTTGACGTCAACGCCCAGTTTTTTTGCATACCCGATATCAAGAGCGTGCTCGGTATCGATGAATGCTGCAACACCACCTTGCCTTTGCGCCTCGGCTATGACGTGAAGACAAATCGTCGTTTTTCCTGAAGACTCGGGTCCGAAGACCTCCGTGACTCTCCCGCGCGGAACGCCGCCGATGCCAAGTGCTGCGTCGAGGGAAATGGAACCTGTTGAGATCGAATCGACCTTGGCAATCGGGCCTTCCGTGAGCTTCATGATCGCCCCCTTGCCGTGCTGCTTCTCGATCTGGTCGATGGCGATCTTCAGGGCTTGATAGCGGGCTTCTTTGCTCGTGGTGTCGGACATGAATAACTCCAGCTTATAATAGAGGAATTGAATGAATGAGAGTGTACACCGAACCGGTTGGTAGCAACTCGCTGCGCATGATGTGGACTTCCCCGCAGCGGGCCTGTATCGAATCAAAAGTAATGGTTTTTACTCTGTCAGTCAAGCGATCGAGGTTGCGGGTTCCCTTCACGCGGCCAAGCGTGATGTGTGGATGAAACGCGCGATCCTCTTTCGGAAATCCAAAATTCCCACACGTCTCCTCAACACGTTGCTGCAACTCTGCAAGCTCAACGTTTTCTGCTGCTCCAATCCACACAACCCTTGGACGACTGATAGTCGGGAAGCAACCAACGTTCCTGTACACAACATCAAATGAACGAACGTCTCGAAGGACGGACTGTAGTTCGGTCGTGAGCGAGCCAAGAAGCTCGAGTTCGCAGTTCCCGAGAAATTTTAGAGTGATGTGAAACTTCTCGGCAGGCTCCCATGTTACGTTCACGTGCGACTGGATGAGCTGATCCTGAATACCAAGGATCTTCTGCTTGATATCGCTTGAGGTAGGGATGGCGACGAATGTGCGGTAGGCTGGCATCAGATCACATCATCGCTCTGGACATCTCTAGAGAAGTTCGAAAACACGATCGTATTGCTGCTCCGTCCCGGACAATGGAGGCGGTGAACGAATTGTTGAACACCCTTCAGCAATGAGCAAACCAAGTCCTTTTGCCTCAATATTCTCCTGATCATTCTCGTCTGCAAATCACTCGATGTAGCCAAGGTTTCGCTCATTCTGATCCAACCTACATTTTCTTCCCGACCATGGTGGCACTCCATTGGAGAGTACTCCCGCCGGATTCGTACGTCCCTTTCATAGTATTTCCGCTGACGCGGCCAGTGTATTTGACATTTCCGATAGTGAAGGTAGCCAGATCACCGTTCAGCTTCCCATCTGTCACAGAGACTGATTTGGAGCCGGATTTGAGCGCTCCCGAAAAAGTCTGGAAGTGCTGTTCGAGCGTGAGTTCGCCTTGTGGAAATTTCCAGGTGCCTTCCACTTTTGCCGGTGCAATCCACAAATAAGCCTTGGAATAGGAGCTACAGTCGCTGTCTTCGACAGTGGCGACTTGATCGGCTGTCCATTCTCCCATTGTAAATGTATTCGAGACGACACGAGTACCGGGTTTCAAGTTGAGAATCTGCGGGCGAAGCTGGAGATTAAGGCTCTCCAACAGAAACATGGTAATGACGGTAGCCTGCGAGAAATCGGTCTCAAATATGTCTCCTTGAATGAACTGGGCCTTACCGGCAACACCTTCTCTAGCCGCATTGCGCATCGATAAGGCAACCATGTCAGGATTGTATTCGATGCCCATGGACCGGGCGCCGCGCTTTGCTGCCGTGATGACAAGACAGCCGTCCCCAGAACCCAGGTCTACCACGAAGTCTTGTGGCGTAACCTTCGCCACATGGAGCATTTTGTCCACTAATTCCTGGCAAGTAGGCACCCATGCCACGTCCTTGCCGTCCTGCCCGACTTCAGGTGTGTACTCGCTCGAAACCGATATCCTCGCGCAGGCGACGATGAGGGACAGACAGAGCATCAACAATGACTGACGTACAAAACGAGATGTGATCATCCTTCTGCTCGAATCACAATTCCATACTAAGGACCGCCTGACTCTCTGTGTCTTGTGTAGTTGAGATTCAAAAATCTCTTTGATGATGTTAGTGTCTCTCGTAGTCATTCAGTCAGAAATGGTGTGCTTTCGCAGGTATGCCAAAAAGTAGAGACTTGAGGAGCAAGAATCAAGGAACACCGATTCTGAGCAATTTCCTTCGTACGAGCTCCAGGGCGGCCTGCGCTGCACGCTCCTTCACCCTCCGGCGATCATCGCCGAAATTGAACTTCAACGCAAGGGTCTCCGAACGGTCGGAGTAGCCGATCCAAACCAGCCCCACAGGCTTCTCCGCTGTGGCTCCTGTCGGTCCGGCGATGCCTGTCGTCGATATTCCGATATCCGTGTTCGCCTTCACTCTGATTCCGAAAGCCATCGCCTCGGCTACCTCGCGGCTCACCGCGCCATGCTGCCGAATCAGTACTTCTGGTACACCCAGCTCGGCCATCTTCGAAGCATTGCTGTAGGTAATAGCGCCTCGCTCGAAGTAGTTTGAGCTCCCCGAGACGTTCGTGAGCCTATCCGTGATGAGACCGCCAGTGCAGGATTCGGCAACAGCGAGGGCCAGTCTGCGCTCGGTCAGCAACCTGCCAACGATGTGCTCAAGCTCATCCTCGTTCGTTCCGTAGATGTACTTGCCGGCCTTTGCACGGATTTTTTCTTCGACGATACGGATCGTTTCATTCACCTCGGCAATGCTTTTCCCCCTGGCTGTGATTCGAAGTCGCGTCCCAATTGGGCTTGGGAGGAAGGCCAGGCTCACTCCGGAATTCGGAGCGAAGAGACCGTTCACATTTCCAATCTGTTCTGCAAGAAACGATTCTCCAATACCGGTGGTCTTCAGCATGTGATGCCGAATAACCAGCCCTGAGGCTCTTTCGGCAAAGAAAGGAACGACAAAGTCCTGAATCATGGCCTTCATCTCAAACGGTACGCCGGGCATGACGATGAAGTACTTCCCCCCTCGTTCGAACAGATAGCCTGGTGCCGTACCGTTGAGATTCTGAATGACCTTACAGCCCCGCGGCACCAGTGCTTGGTCCTCGTTGATCTTCCGGGGGGCTACCCCGCGCTTCCGAAAGATCTCACGCACTCGCTGCAGCGCCTCCTCATTCACGACCAGATCTGTCTGAAAGAACTCACAAACGACGTTCCTGGTGATGTCGTCATGCGTTGGGCCCAGGCCTCCGGTCACGACCACAACATCGTTACTGCCCAAAGCACTCTCAAAGGATCTCAGGATATCCGACCTGTCGTCCCCGACCGTTGTCATTCTTGCGACTGTGACGCCAACGGAGCTCAGTCGCTCGCCGATGTATGCCTGGTTGGAGTTGATGACCTGGCCGATCAGCAGTTCATCACCAACTGAAATGACTTCCGCTCTCATAAGAGAAGAAACGAAAATGGGTAACAGTTACCGAAGGATGTTCAAAACAACGAGGATTTGCAGAATGATGTTGGTGTAGATACCACAAATGACGTCGTCCGCCATAATCCCAAGGCCTCCTTTCTTGTCATCGAACCGTCTCGCGGGAAAAGGCTTGACAATGTCAAGGATTCGAAAGAGAAAGAAAGCGACGAATGCAATGAGAAGGCTTTTCGGAAGGAAGAGAAGAGAGATCCACATTCCGAGAACTTCATCGATGGTCACTTCACCCGGGTCGTGACCGTACGCCCTCTCCATACTTCCGGCGGCCCGTATTCCCAGCAGAAAGACAATGAGACAAGCGGGGAGAATGATAAAGACCTGCTCGAATCCCGGGATAAAGTATATCGCGAGCCCTACCGCGGTACCGACGGTTCCGGAAGCGGCCGGCGAGTAGCCGGAGAAGAATGCTGAGCCAAACGCTTTCGTCAGGAAAGGGACCCCGGCAACCTGTTCGCTCGGTGTCGATGCTGCGTCACTGGGATTCTGTGATCCGACCTGAGAGTCCATACAGCTCGCGAACGGTTTTCCAGTTATCGATGATATACAGCACGCCGGTGAGCAAGGTGATCGCTGCGATCACGACCATACCTGAATACAGAAGTGACTCGTCAAGCAGCTTGGCGATGAGGTCACCATAGTTTGAGCGGAAGTACTCTATGTCTTTTCCGACGTAGAGAAGGAGGACGTAATAGATCAAGACAAATTGCAGGAAGGTCTTGGTCTTTGCCAGCCGTGTGGTATCGAAAGGTTTTCCTTTATACTCCGAGTACGAGCGAAGGAGAGTTATCGCGATATCGCGAACCACGATGATCCACACCGGCCACGGGGGCACCAGATCAAGATAGATGAACGCTATCAACGCGGCCGATGTGACAACCTTGTCCGCAAGGGGATCGAGGAATGTGCCCCACCGCGTTACATATCCCCATCGCCGCGCAACCCAACCGTCGTACCAATCTGTCAGCAGAGCGAGGATAAACACCACGAGCGACAACTGTCGGAGGGCAGGATCAGCTGAGAAAAGTAATGCGAGGAACACCGGCGTCAGCAGGATTCGAAGGAATGTAAGCTGGTTGGGGGGTGAAAAGGTGAACTTCATGGCCTGGATGCACCGGTTTCGAAAGTCGAGTAATAAAAAACCCCGCCTCGATTGCGGGATTTCACAAAAGCCACGGACTATGGACCGCGATGCCCGCCCTAGGCAGCCTTCTGAACTCTACCAGATTTGATGCAATTCGTGCACACAGTGATGCGGCGGACAGATCCGTCGACAAAGGCACGCACCTTTTGCAGGTTCGGTAGGAACCGCCTGGGAACGCGGTTGTGTGCATGACTCACATTGTTTCCCGCCATCGCCTTCTTACCACAGACTTCACAAACTCTCGCCATCTTGGAACTCCAAGGGATAATCTGAACGATTCACCGGAATAATATAGGAACAAATGACGAGAGAGGCAAGACGAAATTCCGGGCGCTCGCTCAGTCGCGGTGAAACGCAAAGTTGCGCAAGCCTGTTTTTTTGGCTATCATAAATCACAGATACCAGAAGGGCGACACGAATGCTGCGACAATACACGTTGGAATATTGGATTGATGAGGGGCGGTTTGTTGGAAGGATCAGGGAGGTACCGGGTGTCTTCGGCCAGGGCGAGTCGCTTGAGGAGCTGGAGGACAATTTCGCGATGCCTACAAAATGATGATGGAAGATCAATCCGTAGCCCCGGCCACGGGGATTCGGACGAAAGAGATAGGAGTTGACGTTTGAAGCGGAAGGAGTTCGTCAGGGAACTGGTTCGTCTTGGTTGCTCTCTTCACAGGCGTGGCTCCGAGCACGATATCTACTTGAATCCCAAAAACGGCAAGAAGGCGCCGCTCCCTCGACACGCGGAAATCAAAAAGTCCCTCTGTGAGTTCATCAGCACACAGTTTGGGCTAGCCCGGTGATTATCCTCGGCATCGAAACATCTTGCGATGAAACGTCTGCGGCCGTCGTGAAGGATGGCAAGTTGGTTTCGAACGTAACGACCGCCCAACTTTTTCATTCGAAATACGGGGGCGTCGTCCCGGAGCTTGCCTCCCGAGCACACCAGCGCAGGATAGTGCCCGCCGTCGAGGAGGCGCTACGGGTCGCAGGAGTCACGAACCGGCAGCTCGACGCCGTTTCGGCCGTCTACGGGCCGGGATTAGTCGGCGCCATTCTCGTCGGACTGAGCTTTGGCAAAGCGATGGCGCTCGGGCTGGGAATCCCCTTTGTGGGCGTGAACCATATGGAAGCCCACATCTTTTCGAACCTCATTGAGGATCCTAAGCCCGGATTTCCCTTTCTCAACCTCACCGTTTCCGGAGGACATACCCAGCTTGTCCTGGTGAACGACGCTTTCGACTATCGCATTCTGGGGGAGACGAAGGACGATGCCGCCGGCGAGGCCTTCGATAAGGTTGCCAAGATGCTGGGAATTGGCTACCCCGGGGGACCCTTGATTGACAAGTATGCAGAACGTGGTGACCCGCGGTGGGTGAATTTCCCTCGTCCCTATCTTGAGGAGGGTTCGCTCGAGTTCAGCTTCAGTGGGTTGAAAACCTCGGTCTTGTACTATTTGCGAAGAATTGGATATCAGTCCTCTGCCTCGAGGGTGAAATCGATCAATCCCACCGGATACGATGAGTTCCTCTGTAACATGTGTGCGAGCTTTCAGGCTGCCGTTGTGGACGTTCTTGTGCACAAAACGCTTCTGGCCGCGAAGAGATTCTCGGTTAAAGATATTACCCTCGCCGGTGGCGTCGCCGCAAACTCTGAGTTGAGGAGGCGGCTCATGGAATCTGCCACGAACGTTGGGTACAGGGTATTTGTTCCGAAACTCGAGTTCTGCACCGACAACGGGGCCATGGTGGCTATGGTCGGTTACATGAAGACGAAGGAAGGAAGGACCTCGTCTCTGGAGCTGACCGCTGAGCCGAGCCTTGAATTGTGAGACGGACGCACTTCCCAGGTCTCATATATCGCTGAGGCCTCAAGCCTATCGGCCACAACTACTGCAGACTGGAAGGAATGCGGGAATAGCCTGCCTTACCGAACAGTGAAACGAAAAACTGGCACAACCGAAAACGTTGATATGCAACGAGCAGCCCTCTACGATTTTGTGAAGAAGCGTCCATGGGTTCTGGCAGTGGGAACTGTTCTCATTATTGTTCTTGGTTTCGTCTACCTTCTCTTCTGGGCTCCAAACACGACACCGCTTGCGTCCGAGCAGCCCGTCACCATACCCCGCGGTGCGTCGTTCAAAGCTGTACTCGACTCATTGGAGTCCTCCGGTGTGTTGCGGACCAGATGGACGCTTAAGCTTGCGGGAAGGATCCTGGGCAAAACGCGGACCATGAAAATTGGCAGGTATTTGTTCCCGAGCGGGCTTTCCAATGTGGAGCTCCTGGAGGATCTCGAAGGGGGAACATCGCGCATCTTGGTTCCTGTTCTTGTGCCGGAAGGGTGGAGGATGGAGCGCATTGCGATTCGATACGCACAAGTGCTTGGGCTGGACCTAGAGCGTTTCATCAGGCTCTGCGACAATCCGTCCTTTCTGGCCGAGCTGGGGGTCGACGGCTCGTCTCTCGAAGGCTATCTGATGCCGGACACCTACAGATTTCTCTGGCAAACCGATGAACGAGAAGTCATCGAACGGATGGTTCGGGAGTTCAAGAGCTTCTACGCGGATAGTCTCAGCAGACGTCAGGCAGAACTCAAGATGAAGCTGAACGAGGTCCTCGCGCTGGCTTCGATTGTCGAAGCGGAGACACAGTTGGATCATGAACGACCAATCGTTGCCGGTGTCTATCTGAACAGGCTCAAGAAACGTATGCGACTGGAGGCGGATCCGACAATTCAGTAT
Organism: Ignavibacteria bacterium; assembly: GCA_016873755.1. GTDB lineage: Bacteria > Bacteroidota > Ignavibacteria > UBA10030 > UBA10030 > VGWB01. The sequence continues at coordinate 8,048 of VGWB01000012.1, forward strand.
GCGCTCCCGGACGGACCGCGTCGATTGCTCTACTCGGACCTTCGTCTCGAGTCCCCGTACAACACCTATCGCATCTTCGGACTTCCTCCGGGGCCGATCAATAGTCCCGGAAGAAAATCAATTCTCGCAGTCCTGTACCCGGAGAAGCACTCCTACCTCTACTTCGTCGCGAACGGAGCGGGCGGTCACACCTTTTCGCGGACGTATGCGGAACACCGCAAAGCCGTTCAGACATTCCGCCGCTTGAGGAGGGAAGCGCAACGGAGTTCGGGTTCTTCGCGCTGAGAGAACGGCTTTTGTTCTTTCCGCACCTTTTTTTATATTTCTCTCACTGATTTTCTTTCACTCTCCTTCTGTCATGAGTCTTTCCGGGGTGCCGAGATATTTTCTCGCAACGGTGTTTGCATCGCTGTTGGCACTTTCATGTGCTGGCCAGAGGGCGCCCGAGGGTGGTCCTGTCGACACTGACCCACCTGTCATCGTCTCTACCTACCCCCAGAACTACTCCACCCGCTACACAGGCCAGTCAATTGTGCTGGAATTCGATGAATATGTTGATCATCGCAGCGTGGAGGGAGCAATCTTTATTTCGCCTTCCGTTGGCACGCTGGAATTTGATTGGAGCGGCAGGGAGGTCGAGATTCGGTTTTCGGAGTCACTCCGGCAGAACACAACCTATGTTGTCAACATCGGGACGGACGTCGCCGATCTTCGCAATCGGAACAAGATGGCCCAGTCGTTCGCACTGGCCTTTTCAACGGGGGACCAGATTGATCGCGGTGTCATCGAGGGGAAAATCTACACGATCAGGTCGTCCGATTCGCCTTCAGGTGTTATGATCTTCGCCTATGGTCTCACGGGTGTCAATCCCGACACGCTGAACCCCCAGCACGCCCGTCCGGACTACGCGACGCAGTCTGGCAAGGGAGGTGAGTTCTCGCTGCGTCATCTGGCGCTTGGAGATTATCGACTGATTGCGATTCGTGACGAGTACAAGAACCTCCTTTACGATCCGGAGACGGACGAGTTCGGTGTCCCGCCGTTCGGCATAACTCTCACGGAGATGGACACGATCCAAACCGATGTGTTGATCCAGCTCGCCCGAGCGGATACGACGGCACCCCGGCTCCTGAAGGTGACGGCACCGGACCGCCGCCACGTGCTTGCAGAGTTTTCCGAGCCCCTCGATACGACCGCGGCCGCATGGCCAGTTGCCGAGATTGTCGATACCCTTGGTCAAGAGCAGCTGGTCATTCGCTCGGTGTCAGTGCTCCTCCCCACACATACCACGATCTTGATTGTCACCGATGCGCAAAGACCTGGGGAACGATACCGTCTAACGGTCGACAGCGTACGGGATCTTCACGGCCTCGCTGTCAGTCCGCTGGCGAACTCGCTGACGTTTTCCGGATCAGCAGCAGAGGATACGCTCGGGCCTTCGATAGCCTCGGCGTCGGTAGCCGACAGCGCCGTTGGAGTGGCTCTGCTGCCCGAGTTGGTCGTTCATTTCTCCGATGCGATCGAGACCACCAAAGCAAGCGGAGCGATTGTGCTGTTCGACAGCTCCGAAAAAGACGTCACTGCATTTCCACGATGGCTTTCGGATTGCTCCTTCTCACTGGAGCCAGCGACGAAGCTCCGGAGCAAGGAATGGTACAGGCTGGTGATCGATCTGGGGAAATTGCGGGACATCGTCGGAAACGAAGGGCGCGATACGACTGTTGTACTACGCTTTCAGACTGTCGACGCGGAGTTGTTCAGCAATATTGAAGGTGACGCTAAGGATCTGCGGGATACAGATCGGATTGGTCCTATCATCCTTCAGGCCGAAAACGTATCGCGAAAAGACTCCAAACCGTATCTCGTGGTGGTGCACGAAACTGGCAAATTCGCTTTGACCGAGATGCCTGAAGGGCTATATGTGCTCCGACTGTTTCGCGATCGTAATCAGAATCTGAAATACGACGCGGGTGCGCCTTTTCCCTTTGAGCCTTCAGAGCGTTTCACATACTATCCGGACACACTCAAGGTCCGCGCGCGGTGGCCACTGGAGGGTGTACAGCTGATTCTTCGATGAAGAGAGTTGGGGTGAGAATTGATTGACTTTGAATCGTTTTTTGACTAAAATCGAAGGAATTTTGAGACTTCCGGGGAGAACCCGGCCGACTGATGCAACATTTTTCCGACTTCGGGTGTTTTCATGCTTGAGACCTACATTCCGATTTTCGTGGTGATCGCCGGAGGAATCGTCTTCGGGATTGTCATGGTGAAGTTGAACGAGTGGCTCGGACCTCGGCGACCGACTGATGAGAAGCTTTCAACCTACGAAAGTGGGATGGAGCCGGTGAGGACGGCGCGGGAGCGGTTTTCGGTGAAGTTCTACATGGTAGCTGTCTTGTTCATCCTCTTCGACATCGAGGTGGTCTTTCTGTATCCCTGGGCTGTGGCGTTCAAGGAGCTGGGGGTGGCCGGTTACATTACGATGACGGTATTCATCGTGATTCTTCTGATTGGACTCTTCTATGTATGGAGGAAGGGAGCGCTTGAATGGGATTAGAGCACGCGTTTGGCGATAGCTTTATCACGACCCAACTCGATGCGGTCATCAACTGGTGCCGTAAGAACTCCCTCTGGCCAATGCCGATGGGAATCTCCTGCTGCGCAATCGAAATGATGGCTTTTGCAGGGCCGCGGTTCGACGTGTCCCGGTTCGGATCTGAAGTCTTTCGCTTTTCGCCCCGGCAGTCCGATGTCATGATCGTCGCGGGGACGACGACGTACAAGATGGCAAAAGTAGTCCGGAAGATTTACGACCAGATGCCCGACCCCAAGTGGGTGATCGCGATGGGGGCCTGCACGTCGTCGGGGGGTATGTACCGGACCTATTCTGTTGTGCAAGGGATCGATCAATTCCTCCCTGTTGATATCTATGTTGCCGGTTGCCCGCCGCGCCCGGATAACCTGATCCACGCGCTGATGGCACTGCAGAAGAAAGTCCAGCGCGGAGAAAGCAGAGGAAGCTTCCCGGCCTATGTCGGTGACCAGAAACTGAACCAGCCTCAGCCCCTCCCGGTGAAGGCAGGCTAGTATGAACAACGCTCTCGTCGTCGAAAAGCTGAAAGCCCGCTTCGGAGAGAAGACCGTTGAATTCCATGAGTTCCGGGGCGAGCTGACCGTCGTCGTTCCCAAGGAGACGATCGTCGACGTCTGCCAGCTTCTGAAAGAAGACGCCGAGCTGCAGTTCGATCTCCTGGCAGATCTCTGCGGGATCGACATGTATACGCCGGCGAAGCGCTTTGGCGTCATCTACAACCTGTATTCATTGAAGAACAAGCACCGCATCCGCATCAAGACGTTCGTCGAGGAGGAGGATACGCGGCTCGCCAGTGTCACGAAGGTGTGGGGAACGGCGGACTGGCACGAACGTGAGACCTACGACATGTTTGGAATTGTGTTCGAGGGGCATCCTGACCTTCGAAGAGTGTATATGCCCGAAGAATTTGAGTATCACCCTCTCCGGAAAGACTTCCCCCTGATGGGAATCCCCGGTTCTCTCCCTCTCCCGAAGAAATAGCCGATGGAACCTCGCACGGACGAAGTCGCACGCAAATCGAAGATCCTTCAAGCTCTTGAAGACCAAAACACCAGCGTGACGTTGGACGACCCGCTTGAGAATGACATGATTCTCAATATGGGTCCGCAGCATCCAGCGACACACGGCGTGTTGCGCTTGTTGATTCGGCTCGACGGTGAAACTGTCATTGGATGTGTCCCGGAAGTGGGCTATCTGCATCGGGGCTACGAAAAGCTGGCCGAGAGCTGCACTTACCACGAATTCATCCCTCACACCGATCGGCTCGACTATCTCTCACCGATGAACAACAATACGGCGTATGCGATGGCAGTGGAGAAGCTCCTTGGCATCGAGGCGCCGCCACGGGCACAGCACATCCGCGTGATTATCTCCGAACTTGCCCGTATATCGTCGCACTTGATGTTCCTGGGATCGCTGGCCATGGATGTCGGTGCACTGACCGTATGGATGTGGGCATTCCGAGAACGTGAGAAAGAGTACGACATTTTCGAGAACATCGCGGGAGCCCGTTTCACCACGAGCTACACGCGCATCGGAGGACTGGCGCAGGATGTCACACCTGAGACGCTGGCGATGGTGAAGAAGTTTGCCGGTGAGCTGCCCGGGTATCTCGAGGAATGCGAACGGCTGCTTAACAAAAACAGGATCTTTCTCGGGCGTACGGATGGAGTCGGAGTGATCAGCCCGGAGAAGGCGCTGGACCTCGGACTCACAGGTCCGGGCCTGCGGGCGTGCGGTATCGAGCACGATCTGCGCCGAGCAAGCCCATACCTCGTCTACAAGGATCTCGACTTCAACATACCGGTGTATGAGGGAGGGGACTCACTGGCTCGGTACTATGTGCGGATGGATGAGATGAGGGAGAGCGTCAAGATCCTGCAGCAGGTGTTGGAGAAGATGCCGGCGGGAGAGGTACACGCATTCAAGCCGAAGAAAGTGCTGCCGAAAAAGGATCGCGTGTACACAAAGATGGAGGAGCTTATCCACGACTTCATGATCGTGAACTTTGGCGTGGAGCCTCCGGTTGGAGAAATCTACAGCGCAGTCGAGGCTCCGAAAGGCGAGCTGGGATTCTATATCTACAGCCATGGCGAAGGATATCCGTGGAGGCTCAAGATACGGTCACCGTCATTTGTCAATCTTCAGTCCCTCCCAACGATGATGATGGGAGGCCTGATATCGGACGTCGTCGCGATCATCGGCAGCCTCGACCCGGTTATGGGCGAAGCGGACAAATGAATTGAGAGATGGATTGGAAATCGGAAATTGAAAATCGAAAATCTCACTCATGCTTTCTGAACGCAATCTGAAAAAGCTCGACGAGATGAAGAAGTACTACCAGACTTCTCAATCTCTGGTCCTGCCGGCGCTCTGGATGGTGCAGGAGGAGCATGGTCACATCTCTGAAGATGCGATGAAGTACGTTGCAAAGCTCCTCGGTGTTCCCTTCGGGCACATACTGGGAGTAGTGACGTTCTACACGATGCTGCACCGCAAGCCGATCGGCAGACACCACGTAGAGGTCTGCACGAATGTCTCCTGCATGCTTCGTGGGGCTGACAAGATTGTGGAACATCTCGAGAAGCGGCTCGGTATCAAGATGGGGGAGACGTCGAGGGATCGCAAATGGACGCTCTCCGAGGTCGAGTGCATGGGCTCCTGTGGTACGGCGCCGATGTTTGCCGTTGGCGAGGAGTACTACGAGAATCTGACACCCGAGAAGATTGACAAGCTCATAGCGGATCTGGAGCGGAAATAGTGAATATGGAAAAGTACCTACTCCCTGATATACGAGACCTCCACAGAATCGATGTGTACGAAGCCCATGGAGGCTACAAGGCCTTCCGAAAGGCGCTCCAGATGAAGACGGAGGATGTGACGGAGGAGGTCAAGAAATCAGGGCTGAAGGGACGGGGCGGTGCATGTTTCCCGACCGGTCTCAAATGGACGTTTATGCCGAAGCAGTCGGACAAGCCGAAGTACCTCTGCGTCAACGGCGATGAATCTGAGCCCGGCACGTTCAAAGACCGTCAAATCTTTGAGTTCAACCCTCATCTCATGATTGAGGGAACGCTTATCGCAGCATACGCAATGGGGGGGTCGATCTCGTACATCTATGTTCGGGGTGAGTACGGGAAATGGATCAAGATGATCGAGAAGGCGCTGCATGATGCGTACGCGAAGGGGTATATCGGACAGAATATCCTTGGTTCCGGATTCTCGACCGAGATCATTGTCCACAGAGGTGCAGGCGCTTATATATGCGGCGAGGAGTCTGCGCTGATGAACTCGATCGAAGGCGATCGGGGGTACCCGCGCGTGAAGCCGCCATTCCCGGCGCAGAACGGCCTGTGGGGCCGCGCGACCACGATCAACAACGTTGAGACTATCAGCAATGTCCCTCTGATTATCGATCGCGGCTGGGAATGGTATTCCAAGATCGGTGCGCCGAAGTATCCGGGTCCGATTCTCGTGGGTGTGAGCGGACACGTCAACAAACCGGGAGTGTACGAGCTGCCGACAGGTGTACCCTTGCTCGAGATTATCCACAAATATGCCGGAGGTGTCCCGGGCAACAAGGCGATCAAGGCAGTCTTTCCTGGCGGGTCGTCGACCATGGTTCTGCGCGGTGACCAGCTGGAGGGCGTCTGCATGGATGCTGAGTCACTCAAGGCAGCGGGATCGTCTGTTGGGACCGCCGGATTGATCGTGATGGATGAGGATACCGATCTCATCAAGGTTATTGCGCGGATTGCCAAATTCTATTACCACGAATCATGCGGCCAATGTACTCCATGCCGGGAGGGTACGGGCTGGCTCTGGAAGATACTTAACCGCTTCGAGAACGGTGAAGGGCGTTGGGAGGATATCGACCTACTGCTGGACGTTGCCAACAACGTTGAGGGGAACACGATTTGTGCCCTCGGCGACGCAGCGGCGTGGCCGGTCCAGTCGATGGTACGGCGATTCCGGGATGAGTTCGAGAGGCGTGCAAAAATACCACGGCCAAAGGTTCTTGAAGCTGTTGCTGTGTAGCATTGTGATGGCTCCTTCTTAGCGGCTCGCATCGGTGAAGATACCGCTTGGAGGGCGGTTACCCCCTTAGGAGACATTACCAGAGAAGTAAGCAAGTCGTCGTCCCGGTATTCTCATTGTCTTACGGCCAGCCAAAGAAATGCCCTGTCTCCGGTATTGCGCCTTCCCACGTAACCGCATGCATTCCATCCAGCGTCTGAGGCATCAATAAAGCGTACTTCTTGTTCTCGTGTTGGCGGAAATTCCCGATTTCCCGCGTCGACGAATCTGCGTGGAGAAGTAATCCATGTTAGAACGAATTTATATTCGCAACACGCAGGCATAGATTTCCGCCGCAGAGAGTGAAAGCCGTCGACGTTTTGGCGCGACTAAGGATCAGACTAGGTTCGCACGCATAGAAAGGAGAGGCTATGGTCATTCCCTATCTTGCTCTGATTAGTTCGGGCTTGGGGATGGGGTTAGTTGCCCTGTCTTCGGTATTTCAAGACTCACTTAATCGACGTATCTCCGAAGGTAGCATACGGGGAGGGTATTTCCTTCTCTTGGCGGGCGTGGTGCTTGGCGCACTGTCGATGGAGGATCCGTTGGGTGCGTGGGCACTGGGTTTATCCGCGGCTTCCGGAGGAATCTGTGGAACGGGTTACCTGTTTTACAGAAATCATAGACGGACCCATTACAAAGTGAGCGGCGGCGATTTTGAGATTCTGCCTCGTAGAGAAGGAGAAGAAGGCGAAGGAGCCCCGTCTGGATTAGAAAGTAAGAACCCCACACCTCCACCGGGTCCCACAAAGGTCCCTGAGCGCCCGAGTGCTTCTCGGCCCAAAGAAACTTACACCTGCAGCTTGACTCACTTATCGGGCTGGACCTTTCTACATATGTTGCTCAAAGGTGGAGACTGGCGCAAGGTCTTTAACACTGAGTTTATGCTATATGTGCGGGGTAGTCGTATGGATTTTTATCTGGACGGCAGAGGATCTGCCTTCTGGGGTCTTCTTTGGAGAGATTACCGAGTCAGAATTCGGCATGACGAATTGTACAAGAATATCAAATGCATTGACCAGTGCACCAAAATTCTGGTCGATTCTTGGGGCACCCCCCAGCGTCGTGACAGACTTTTGGTCGCCGGCTATTCATTTGAAATTAGCTACCTGGACAGCATGGATACGGTTTACGTGAGCGCCGAGATTGCGTCGGGCATGGATGGGATTCTATCACTGAGCTCAAATATATCAGGGGCGCCTTCGGTCAGCGCCACTGAAACGCCCACGGAGCTGAGATCAGGTACAGGCAGCAATGCCTTCAAATGCGTGAAGGTAAGAAGTAGTTGATCAATTCCGATGCGATATCCTTCGCCTCGATGCCGAGGCCTGCGTTCCGGACGTTAAGACTCTGATGCCTGACAAGGCGCTCCACCTGACCGCTATTCCGCTGGGTCTCGGAGCGCCAGACGAGCTTAGCCGTTCCCGACGCGAGTTTTTGCGTTTTTCGGAAGCCTTACTCAATCTTGCATATCTCCCCTGGGATGAAACATCTACATCGATGCTCCTGTATATTTAGAAGCGATAATCTCGTGAGCCCACCAGGAGCAGGAACATGAAAGCCGCTTCAACCGTCTATAAGAATGAATCGGGACAAACATCGAAGCTGATTGCCGGCTCGCCAGACTCAACCGCCCAAGTCGTTCGGGAAGGCCGCAGTCGGGCTGGCAAGTTGCTGACACAGGTTGTGGACGCCCCTCTGAACGAAAAGAGTGACGAGGTTCTCATAACGATGTTCCAGCAAGGGGAGCGCGGGGTGTTCCGTGTGCTGGTGGAGCGGTATCAGGCGCGCATCAAGAATCTCATCTACTCGATCTTCCATGAACCTGATGTCATCGACGATCTCGCCCAGGAAGTATTCATCAAGGCGTGCGAGGCGCTTCCACAATTTCGATTTCAGTCGTCCTTCTACACCTGGCTGTACCGAATTGCTGTGAACAGGAGCCGGGATGAATTACGCAAACGAAAGCTCCGGAGATTGTTTTCGCTCCAGACATTGGTGGATTCAGCAGATCGCGAGGTTACGGCGAAGCTCACGGTTCAGCCAAAGGAGAGCGAGGTGCAGGAGATCGTCGCTTCGGCCCTGAAATCGTTGCCGGAGCGTTATCGTATGGTGATTATTCTGAAGGACATCGATGGGCTTTCGTACGAAGAGATCTCAGAGGTGTTGCAGTGCGAGCTCGGCACGGTGAAGTCGCGACTCTTTCGGGCGCGTGCCATGCTGAGGAGTGTGTTGAAGCCTTTGCTGGAGGAGCATTCGTAGCATGAAACCACGATCAAAACGAGAGCTATCGGAGAAGCTCTCCCTCTATATCGATGGGGAGTTGCCGGAGTCGGAAGTGAGAGAGATCGAGGAGGTCATTGCAGGCAACCCGGAGGCAGCGAAGGAGCTTCGGGAACTGCGAGCGATGAAGAGCCTGCTCGAATCGAAGCAACGCGCTCCGGAAACGCTCGGTTTCTGGACACGTCTCTCTGCGCAGTTGCAGGTCAAGGAGAAAGAGGAAGAAAGCCTGCTGCCATTTCCGCGGAGGTATCTGCCGCTTGTGTACGTAACGGGTGCTGCGGCTGTCGTGTTGGTGGGTTTGCTGCTGTTCCAGCAGCGAACGGATATGATTGACTATGTCAGCCGCCAGTCGGAGATGGTTCAAAAGGCTGTGGAGGATAATGTTCTGAAGGGGACGCTCCTGCCTCTCTTCACCGATGTTGACAAGAACCAGGCGCTTCAATTTGCCCTGTTTGGGGCTCTTCCTCTCGATGCTAAGAGCGAAACGGCTTTGCGCGTTGACGATAGTGCGGAGCGCGGATACCGTATCGACGTCGGGAAAAAGGCGATTGAGCAAATTCCGAGGATAACGGTCGGCGAATTTGTCAGTGAGGTCAAGCCGACACGCAGACAGCAAGAGGTCATCGATTCGGTTTTGGATATCGGTCGTCTGCGTCTTGAATCGTCTGTCTTGCTCGCCGAAGACCGCGCGCTTGCGATCGACGAGAACCTCCCGCGCCTCAATCGGGTGATGCTCTCAGGGATCGCCGCGGTCCTGGAACCGACTCAGCGCGTTCGCTTCGAGAGGTTCTTGAAGGCTAAAAAGGCCCCCTTCATGGTTGCAGCGACGGAAGCCCTTCCGGAGCCTCCCGAGAAGATTATCCACGAAATTCGAACCATACAGCGCCCAGAGCGCATGATCGTGGTCACCCCGGATACGTTTGTCTATTCGAGACTGGAGCTCGACCTCGACAGCTTGCGGCGCCAGTTTCGCGCCGTCGTTGCGATGCGGCCTCAGGTCACGATTCACTTTGGCGGGCTGGTCAAACGGTTTGCCGAGCGCGAAGCTACTGCACGTCGGCATATCAGCATCGAGACGCCTCCGCTCACGGTGATGAGCGATTCGGATGCATTCACGATTCACATTCGCACCCAGGAGGGAGAAGTCGTGCAATTCGCTCGCAACGAGTGGATTCGACGGCGTGTTCCGATAACTGTTCCGGTAGCCCGACGCGGCCGTGATCAGATCGTCGATTTCAACTTCAACATCTTTGGAGATGATACCTCGTTTGAGTTCAACGTCAACCTCGATAGCCTGGTTCTACGCATGCGGAAGGATGGACCTGAGGCGGCATTTGAATTCTTCATGCGGGACATGGATCACGAGCAACGATACGCCGACTCGCAACGAGGTCGAGCTCGGGTCCCAACGGATAGCGTGATGAAAGCGAAGGAACGAGCGCGTGCGCGGCTCGATTCGTTGATCAGAGTCATGCAGGAAAGGGAACTGAGAGAACGCAGGTAGCTCATGGCAATGGTGCAACATCCTGCCTCAGGATGCAGGAACGAGGCCCCAACGTGTCGGACCGTTGGGGTTTCTCTTTTGCAGGTAGTGACACACGCTGCAAAGATCTGGATGGTCACTGCCGCGGCACCCTTGCCCCCCATCGTCTGGCGGGGGACCCCCTGACAGCAAGGTAGAATGAGCTAGTATCCTCTTCCGTCGTTGGTTGCATTTCCTACCTCTCTTTGCTATATTTTCAGCCGATTAGGCTTCCACGACAGCCCATTTCTCACTTGTCCCAACAACTAAAGGTCAGGATCACCCGCGTCAACTCGGCGGCCAGTGGTCTGCCGCTGCCAAGTTACGCTACTGTTGGCTCCGCGGGAATGGATCTCTTCGCTGCCGTTGATGCCGATGTTACCATCTCGCCGTTGGAGACCGTTCTTGTTCCGACAGGATATTGCATCGAATTGCCGGAGGGATTCGAGGCGCAAGTGAGGCCGAGGAGCGGACTGGCAGCCAAGAACCAGGTTGGGATTCTCAACTCACCAGGCACGATCGATTCGGACTACCGAGGAGAGATCAGAGTGATCTTGACGAATTTTGGGAAGGAGGCCTTTACCGTGCGGCGGGGGGATCGCATCGCCCAGCTCGTGGTTCAACGTTATGTGCGGGTGACCTGGGAGGAGGCTGATCGGCTTGCGGACACAGAACGAGGAGAAGGAGGGTTCGGGCACTCGGGGGTCTCATCCTTCAAAGGAAACAACCGATGACAGCAAGACGAAGTTCGCAGAGGGGCAGGCGGCGTGGCAGTCGCCCAGGTCCGGATATCCGCGGTGCCAACTGGGATACGCTCTTTCAATCACTGGGAAGAATTGAAGTCGTCCTGCTTGTTGGCGCGATTTTGCTGTTGCTTGTCCTGATCTATTCGATTCAGTCGATCGTCTCCCCCTTCTTGGTCCTGGGAGCAATTCTGTTCTTGCTCTATCCCCTAAGAGGTTACTCGTTGGCCAAGAAGATCATGTGGCTCAGCGCGATCCTCTTCGGGATCTGGTTCGCGGTAAGCATATCGTCGATTCTGGCTCCGTTTGTGGTCTCAATGGTGATGGCCTACGTGATGAACCCGATAGTAGAGAGCTTCGAGCGATGGAGCGTCCCTCGATGGGTTACCTCGCTTATTTTGATCCTTATTCTGATCGGTGTCATCACGCTTCTGTTCTTCTTTCTCCTTCCTGTCATCCTTACGCAGTTCGAAGGAATTCTGGACTCGCTTTCGAAGCTCATCGCGGATTTCAACTCATGGGTTTGGAATAGCAGTCTCGTGAAAGCTCTGGAGCGGTATGGCATATCGGCTGATGAGGTCAGGTCGACGTTCACGAGCCAAGTGATGCCGAAACTCGATGACATATTGAAAAATCTGCTGCAGGGTCTCCTTGTGCTTGCCGGGAGCATCAGCAGTCTGGTAACACAGATTTTCTATGTCGTGCTGGTGCCGTTTCTCACGTTCTACATGCTGGCGGACTTGCCGAAGATTCACCGACGTTTCCTGCTCCTCTTCCCTCAACGATTACGGGACCGCGTTGAGCGGTACCTGGAATCGGCTGATGAAATCATCGGCCGGTATCTCCGGGGTGCAATTCTGGTCGCTTTCATGCAGGGGATTCTGGTCGCTGTTCTCTTTTCAGTTGTCGGCATCAAGTACGCTCTGATGCTGGGTGCCGTCGCAGCCGTGCTTGATCTTGTTCCATACTTCGGGCTGATTGTCACGATGGTCATTGCCGCCATTGTGGCGACGTTTAGCGACCCGCCGGTGCTGCCAAAGGTGCTCTTTGCTCTCGGCTCGATCGAAGCGCTCCGGATTTTCGAAACGATGTACCTTTCCCCCAAAATCGTCGGCGGCAGGGTTGGTCTCCATCCGTTGATCGTCATCTTTTCTATTCTTGTGTTCTTCTATTTCCTCGGTTTTGTCGGCTTGCTTGTGGCGGTTCCCGTCACCGCTCTGATCATTCTCCTCGTACGCGAGTGGGAAGCGGACAAACGAGGCATTGCGCTTGAGGATTACCACTCTGCCAAACCTCAGTAGCTCTCCATGCCCGGCACTCTCTATCTAGTTGCCACACCGATCGGCAACTGGGAAGATATCACCTTTCGCGCCATCCGTGTTCTGAAGGAAGTTGACCTCGTTGTTTACGAGGAGAGGAAGGAGGGCTCTCGGCTGCTCCGGCACTACGGCATCGAAAAGCCGGTTGACAGCCTTAACGAGCACAACGAGGCTGCAGCAACGCACGTCATCATCGAGAAGCTCACGCGCGGCAAGTCCGTTGCCGTTGTTTCGGATGCTGGCACACCTGCGTTTGCCGACCCGGGCCAGCTTCTTGTCCGGAAAGCGATCGCCGCTGGAATCCTCGTTGTCCCAATCCCCGGAGCGTCATCGCTAATGCCCGCACTGATCGTCTCGGGTTTTCCGGTTGATGAGTTCGTCTTCCAAGGCTTTCTTTCACCGAAACGCAGTCGAAGGATCGCGGAATTGCAGCAGCTCAAGCGCGAGCCTCGGACCATCGTGCTGATGGATGCCCCGTATCGTCTCGTCCAGCTTCTCCGCGACATTGCCGATGTCCTTGGCTCCGCACGCCGCATTTGTATCGCGTTCGACCTTACTCTGCCAACAGAGCAGATCTTTTACGGGACTGCCCCGGAGCTCTATCAGCGGTTTTTCAAAGAAGAAAGAAAGGGAGAGTTCGTGTTGTTGTTGGAGGGGCTGTCGAAGTAGCTGCTTGGTGTCAAGATTCCCGAAATCTGCGTTTGATTTGCCCCATGAGATTTCGGAAACCTCATTCTCTATGGTAGGAGCACTGCCGTGGCGATCACCGTTGTCCACAGCCCGTGCTTGTCTCCTTCTGCGGACTGCGTCACGTTGAAGGTACGGATGATCTTGCCGGACATCTTGAATATTTTCTCTCGTTCGTCCCAGGCAGTGTTCGGATCGAATTCAACACCGAGTGTCGTCGCCAGCATCGTTGCAGCAAGGTCTTCGGCGTATTCGCCTGCACGCTCATCCGTTTCTCCGAATGGGTGGTGCTCGGAGAGATATCCGTAGGCGCTGGCGTCCGCGGGCTGTGCAACGCCGATCGACGAGGCGATGAGACGGTTCGGCTCGTTCGTCGCGTTGCGCGCCATGACGCAGAACGTGATAGCCCCTGGTTGAAGCAGCTTGAGGCCATCCTCCCGTGGTATCCGCCTGCAGCCCGGCGGATAGATGCTGGAAACGTTTACGATATTGCACTTCTCGATGCCGGCGTCCCTCAGAGCCAACTCGAATGACTGCAGGTAGTCCCTGTGCCTGCCGACGCCCTTCGTGAAAAACATTTTGGTAGGTACGAACACTTCCGTGTCTCCCTCGATAGTGCTAATGGTGGTGGAAAAAGGTCATGAGCGGACGACCTTTAGAAACCGGCGCTTTCCGACTTTGAGGACGAACTCCGACCTCGGCGGAATAGGTGCGTTCACGTCTTCGACGCGTTTGCCGTCGACCGAGACACCTCCCTGTTCAATAAGCCGACGTGCTTCTCCTTTCGAGGACGCGAGCCGGGCCCGTGCCAACAGGGCAACAAGAGTGGTGTCCCCGTTGGCAGGACTCAGGCGGTATGCCTCAATCTGATCGGGAATCTCTTTTTCGACGAAGATCCGGTCGAACTCCTCCTCCGCGCTCTTTGCGGCTTCCTCCGAATGGTACAATCTTACCAGTGTCCGAGCCAACCTTCTCTTCAGGTCACGCGGATTGACCTTTGGATCTCCAAGCTGGCGCTTGATACGGGTGAGCTCTTCATTTGAGACGTCGCTCGCCAGCTCGAAATATGAGCAGATCAATGTGTCGGGGATACTCAGCGTCTTGCCATAGATTTCTTGCGGCGGATCGCCGATCCCGATGCAATTCTCGAACGACTTGCTCATCTTCTCGACACCATCGATGCCGAGCAGAAGCGGGAGAGTGAGAATTACTTGCGGTTCCTGACCATACTCCCGCTGGATATCTCGTCCGACCAGAAGGTTGAACTTCTGGTCTGTGCCACCGAGCTCGATGTCGGCCTCGATCGCAACAGAATCCATCGCCTGGGCCAGCGGATACAGAAATTCGTGTACGCTGATCGGCTCGCCTGCCTTGTGTCGCCCCGTGAAATCATCGCGTTCAAGCATCCTCGCTACGGTGTATTTGCTTGCCAAAAGAATTACGTCCGCAAAGCTCATTTTCCCGAGCCATTCCGAGTTGTACTCCATGCGCACATTCGTCGTAGAGAGAATCTTCGTCGCCTGTTCGAAATAGGACTGTCCGTTGCGCCGGGTTTCTTCCAGTGTGAGGGAGGGGCGAGTCTTGCTCTTGCCTGAGGGATCGCCGATCATCCCGGTGAAATCGCCGATGATCAGGATAGCCTGGTGGCCTAGGTCTTGGAACTGTCTGAGCTTACGTAGAACGACAGAGTGGCCGAGATGGAGATCGGGCCGGCTCGGATCGCAGCCGAGTTTCACGCGGAGCGGCTTCTTTGTCTTGATGGATCGCTCGATCTTCCTCACGAGGTTGTCTTCGGGGATAATCTCCGAGACACCGCGCTTGATGAGATCCATCTGTTCTTTGACGGGAGGGAACAATTCTTAGGAGATTCTCCGGATTCAGGTGGTTGATCGCTTCATGCGTACTGCTATCTCGCGTTTAGCCTCGCGCTGCTTGATCGCTTCACGCCTGTCATAACTTCGTTTTCCCCGGGCGATCGCAAGTTCGACCTTTGCATAGGGACCTTTGAAGTAGACCGAGAGCGGGATAAGCGCGAGCCCTTTTTCCTGCACTCTGCCGAAGAGCCTTCGAATCTCCCTCCTCTGCAGAAGGAGCTTACGCGTCCGCCGGGGATCATGATTGCTGACGCTGCCATGCTCATAGGGGCTGATATGCATTCCGAACAACCAGACTTCCCCCTGCCTGATCATCGCATAGCTGTCTTGCAGGTTTGCATTTCCCTGACGCAGCGATTTGACCTCGGTCCCGAGCAGTGCGATGCCCGCTTCCAGTGTGTCCAGGATGTGATAATTGTGTCGAGCCTTTCGATTCGACACAAGAACTCGCTGTTCCTTCTCAGCCATCCCGCGCAAAATTTTGGCCTCATGGTACGAGAAAACCCGAAAAGAATCAAATGGATTCTGAGTGGTAGTGGCTCGTCCGCGCACTTGTGAGGAAAGCGTGGCGCGTTGAGCCAGAGCCATCTTCGTCTGCGGCATGGGCAAGCGGGTCTCCGTGGACCTTCGGCACCACCGAACACCAGCAACCAAACAGTCCACGACGGAGCCTCCCACCCCGAATCGCTTCGGAGAGGTTGGTTGCCTTTCTTTGTAGTTATGGGTATATTTTGTCGTGAACTTTTCTCGCGCCTGCAGGCAAGAGGATCCTGCCTGACCGGATCCGCAGAAAACGAGGGACATTCCATGGCTGAAAGACAATTCGACGTCACAGTGATCGGTGGGGGGCCCGGCGGGTATGTGGCCGCCATTCGTGCAGCTCAACTCGGAATGAAGGTTGGACTTGTGGAGCGGGACAAACTCGGCGGCATCTGCCTCAACTGGGGGTGCATCCCCTCAAAAGCCTTGCTGAAGAGCGCCGAGCTCTATCAGGTGTTCAAGAAAGCGGAGGAGTTCGGGTTCTCCTACAAAGACCTCACCTTCGACTTCCAGAAGATCATCAAGCGCAGCCGTGATGTCGCAGACCGGATCTCAAAAGGGGTCGAGTACCTGATGAAGAAGAACAAGATCGAGGTTCTTGCGGGGACAGGTCGGCTCACCGGAGGAAACTCGGTCGAGGTGAGCAACGGGGGAAAAACTACCGACACTGTCAAGACCAAGTTTACGATCCTCGCAACGGGCGGACGCCCACGAACGATTCCCGGCATCTCCATCGATCACATGAAGGTCATAACGAGCACGGAAGCTATGACACTGCCCCAGCTTCCGAAGTCCCTACTCGTTATCGGAGGTGGATCAATCGGTATCGAATTCGCTTATTTCTACAATGCCTTCGGCACCAAAGTGACCGTCATCGAAATGATGCCCTCCATCCTTCCGAAAGAGGACAAGGAGATCACCCGGCTTCTCGAGTCGAGCCTGAGGAAGCAGGGGATCGAGATTCTCACAAATGCGAAAGTCGAGTCTGCCGCCGTCTCAAGCGATGTCACGCTCAAGATCGCGGCAAAAGACGGAATGAAAGAGCTCCAGGGCGAGCTTGCTCTGATGGCGGTGGGGGTTCAGGGAAACGTCGAGAACCTGGGACTCGAATCGGTGGGGGTAGAAGTCGATCGGGCCGCCATCGTCGTTGACAGATTCGGAAAGACTTCTGTCGATGGAATCTACGCCATCGGCGACGTTTCTGGCGAGCCGTGGCTCGCCCATGTTGCTTCCCACCAGGGCATCGTTGCAGCTGAACACCTGGCCGGCAAGGCCAGATACGGCTTCGATCGATCGAACATACCGAGTTGTACCTACTGCCAGCCTCAGGTTGCCAGCATTGGCATGACGGAGGAGGCTGCGGTGGCCGCCGGACACAAAGTCAAAGTCGGACGTTTTCCATTCCGTCCGCTCGGCAAGGCGATGGCAACCGGTGCAACTGAAGGCACAGTCAAGCTTGTATTCGACGAGCGATATGGTGAGCTGCTCGGAGCGCAAATCATCGGCGCCGAAGCCACAGAGCTGATCGCCGAGCTCGGGCTTGCTCGCGCACTGGAATCAACCAACGAAGAAATCCACCGGACCATGCATGCCCACCCGACCTTTTCGGAAGCCATCATGGAGGCCGCCGGTGAGGCCTTTGGGCAAGCGATTCACATCTAGCGTTGTATTTCATGCAGCTGTTCGTTTCGAAACTCGGCCGAACCCGCTTCGCTGAAGCCTGGGATCTGCAGCGGAAGCTCGTTGATCTTCGCCGCCATGGCCTGATCGATGACGTGTTGCTCCTCACAGAGCACGAGCACGTCTACACCATCGGGAAAGGAGGGGACGAGAATCACCTGCTAGCCACCGATCGCGAACTCCAGGCCGACGGGGTCGACGTGTTTCGGATCGATCGCGGCGGCGACATAACGTACCATGGTCCGGGACAGGTTGTCGGTTATCCTATTCTCAACCTGGAGCATTACTTCACCGATATCCACCGCTACCTGCGTTGCCTCGAAGAAACGATTATTCTGACTCTTGATCGGTTCGGTATCGAGGGGGGACGGGAGGAGGGGATGACCGGGGTGTGGGTCAAAGGGGAAAAAGTTGCCGCGATCGGCGTCAGGGTGAGCCGGTGGATTACCATGCATGGCTTTGCCCTGAATGTCAACACCGATCTGACCGGATTCGACAGGATCATACCTTGTGGGATCTTTCACAAGGGGGTATCCTCGATGCGCAAAGTCCTCGGCAAGGAGGTACCGCTTGAGGAGGTCCAGGATTCCTTGACGGAATCATTCTGTTCAGTCTTTGGTTGTACTGTTTCGCCCGTTCAACCAGAGCAGCTGCACGAACGCGTGAGGGCGCTTCGAATGGAATCAGCAGAGCGATAGTTGTTGAGGAGAAGACCGGCACGAACGAAGAACTGACGAATCAATGACGACGATACACACCGGTGCGGCAGTGCAACGATCGAAGAAGATCTTGCTCACGCGTGAGGAGCTCTTGCACGCGTACCGGATGATGCTCACCGCCAGGCGACTGGACGAGAAGATTCTCATCCTTCTCAAGCAAGGAAAGTGCTTCTTCCACATCGGGGGATCCGGTCACGAGGCGGCACAGGTGGCAGCCGCAGCAGCCCTTCGGCCAGGATACGACTGGAGTTTCCCGTACTACCGGGACATGGGATTCGCGCTTCAGATGGGGATGACTCCCGAAGAGATTCTGTTGATATCACTTCATCGCGCAGAGGACCCTGCATCAGGCGGACGCCTGCCACAGGGCCATTACGGCCGGGTCGACCTCCGTATCCCAACCCAGTCGAGTCCTACAGGTACCCAATATCTGCAGGCGGTAGGTGTAGCGATGGGGGCGAAGAAGGAAGCGACCGACGAGGTCGTCTACGTTTCTTCTGGCGAAGGTGCAACCAGTGAAGGTGAATTCTTCGAAGCCGTTAACTGGGCGGCACGCGACGGATATCCGGTCATTTTCTTTGTTCAGGACAACAGGCTTGCGATTTCCGTGCCCGTTGAGCACCAGACTGCCGGAGCATCGATTTTTGAGGCTGTCGGCGGCTTCAAAGGTCTGGATCGACACGATGTCGACGGATCGAACTTCGTCGAAGTGTTCAACGTCATGCAGAAAGCCGTGGAACGGGCGCGCAAGGGGGGTGGACCAAGCCTGATTCGAGCGAACGTGGTTCGCCTTCTTCCTCATTCCTCCTCGGACGACCAACTGAAATATCGCCCCAAAGAGGATATCGAGCGGGATAAGGCCCAAGATCCTCTTCCGAAGATGACCCGGTATCTTGTTGAAGAAGCTATCATCACGGACGCGGATGCCGCAGGCATTCAAGCCGAGGTCAAAGAAGCGGTGGATGCCGCCGCGGAGTGGGCGGAATCGCGGCCGCTTCCGGACCCAGCAACTGTGGGGCATCACGTCTACGGGACAGCGCATGCCAATCCTCCTAAAGATTTCGCGGAGCCCCACCATTCCGGCCCAAGAGTCGTGTTGGTCGACGCCATCAACCATGCGTTGAGGGAGGAAATGGACCGCAACCCGAAAGTGATCATCTTCGGTGAGGATGTTGCGGACGGGAAAGGCGGGGTGTTCACCGCCACAAAAGGCATTACGACGAGTTTCGGGAGGGAGAGAGCGTTCAATTCGCCGCTCGCAGAGGCAAGCATCGTCGGCGTCGCGATCGGCCTGGCTCTTAAGGGCTGGAGGCCCGTTCCGGAAATCCAATTCGGGGACTACATCTGGCCAGCGTTCATGCAGATCCGGGATGAGCTGGCAATGTTCCGTTACCGGTCAAACGGAACGTGGTCGTGTCCCGTGGTGATACGCGTACCGGTCGGTGGGTACATTCACGGTGGACACTACCACAGCCAGTGCATTGAGAGTATCATGGCTCATATTCCAGGCATTCGCCTCGCGTTTCCCTCCAATGCAGCAGACGCCAAGGGATTGCTCAAAGCAGCTATACGTGGTGACGATCCTGTCATTTTCATGGAACACAAGGGACTCTACCGGCAAGGCTTCGCCGCAACTCCCGAGCCGGATGCAGAATACGTTCTCCCCTTTGGTATCGCCGCCATCAGGAGGGAGGGGAGTGACATTACTGTTGTGACGTATGGTGCGCTGGTGCAGCGGTCTCTCGAAGCTGCGAAGAAGATGGAAGATAAAGGAGTGAGTCTAGAAATCATCGATCTTCGTACGATCGACCCGCTTGATGAGGCGACCATTCTCCAATCAGTGAGGAAGACAGGGAAAGTTCTCGTCGCTCACGAGGACACGCTCACGGGCGGATTCGGGGGAGAGATTGTTGCGCGCATCGTGCAGAACACCTTCGAGTACCTGGACGCTCCGGTGAAGCGCGTCGCCGCGCTCGACGCGCCAGTGCCGTACAGCCCTCCGCTGGAGAATGCGATGCTGCCGAACGAGGCAAAGATCCTAGCGGCTCTGCAAGAGCTTGCTTCTTACTAGAGGGATCCATCTATGCACGTCGATGTGGTTATGCCGAAGATGGGTGAAAGCATCCAGGAAGGAAAGATCCTTCGATGGATGAAGAAGCCCGGTGAGAAGATCGAAAAGGAGGAGTCGATCCTTGAGATCAGCACGGACAAAGTGGATTCCGAAATTCCGTCGCCCACAGCCGGGGTCTTGACCAAGATCGTGGTTCCTGAGGGAGAGACAGTCGAAGTCGGAACCGTCATCGCAGTTATTGAAACGGACGCCTCGGCAGTAAAGATTGACACCGGGGTTTCCGCTGTTCCCGCTCCTGCTGCTGACCTGCAACCGCCGATAGTGCCATCCGGTCGGCCGCTCGAACCGGCATTGCGCACCGGCTCCGTTCGTCAAAAAGGGGGCGACCGTTTCTACTCTCCTCTCGTGCGTGCGATTTCGAAAAAGGAGGGAGTCGAGCTCGAGGAGCTTGATCAGCTCGCGGGTACTGGACTTGGTGGAAGAGTAACGAAGAGAGATATACTCGGATATGTGGAGAGGCGGGCTGCAAGACCAGCCGCCGAGGTGCGGCATGAACCTACTGTACAGAAGCTGGCCCTCAAAGAGCTGCAGAGAAAATATCCTGCTCCGCTGTACGAGGTGGTCCAGATGAATAACGTGCAACTTCGCATGGCAGAGCATATGGTGCGAAGTGTGCAGACCTCTCCTCACGTTGAAGCAATCTCCGAGTGCGATGTCTCGAGGATTGTCGATTTCCGCGAGAAACATGCAGATCGGTTTGAGCATCAGGAAGGATTCAAGCTCACCTATACGCCGTTCTTCGTCGATGCTGCGGTTCGGGCACTCAAAGAGTTTCCCCTCGTCAACAGTTCTATCGAAGGGGACAAGATTATCATGAAGAAGTTCGTGAATTTTGGCCTGGCCGTTGCGTCTCCAACCGGCCTCCTCGTACCGGTGATCAAGAACGCCGATGAGATGAACTTCGTCGGTCTTGCCCGAGCGGCCAATGATCTGGCCGCAAGGACGAGAAACAAGAGACTTAGCCCCGAAGAGGTCCAGGGAGGGACTTTCACAATCACGAACTATGGCATTTTCGGCAATATCATTGGGACGCCGATTGTCAATCAACCCCAGGTCGCCATTCTCGGCGTGGGGGCGATCCGGAAGAGGCCAGTTGTTCTGACGGACGCGGAGCGAAATGACTCCATCGCCATCAGGTCGATAGTCTATCTCACCCTGGCGTTCGACCACAGAATCATCGACGGCGCACTGGGCGGGCGGTTCCTGGAGCAGATTGTGTCAAGTCTCGAGCAGTACGATTTCAGCAGGACGTTCTAACGTGTCAATCATCATACAGAAGATCCCGGCGGAATCTCTGGACCGTCAACAGCCGCGGCGGCCCGAGTGGCTGAAGGCGAAGATCCCGGGCGGGGAAACGTACGCACGTTTGAAGAATCTCATCGACGCTCACAAGCTTCATACCGTGTGCGAGGAGGCCCGATGTCCGAATATGGGTGAATGCTGGCACTCAGGAACCGCCACATTCATGATTCTCGGGGACATTTGCACGCGGTCGTGCGGTTTTTGCGCGGTCAAGACGGGAAGACCGGACTATGGACTCGACTGGGATGAGCCGCGAAGGGTGGTTGATGCGATCAAGCTCATGGGAGTTCGGCACGCAGTCATTACATCCGTAAATCGCGACGAGCGAGCAGATGGAGGCTCGCCGATCTTCGCCGAGACAATCCGGTTGATCAGGCAGGAGCTCCCAGGGGTCACCGTTGAGGTATTGATCCCTGACTTTAAAGGGAGCGAAGAGGCGCTGGCGATCGTTCTGAACGCGGGACCAGACATCCTGAATCATAACCTTGAGACGGTACCGAGGCTCTATCGTACCGTCCGGCCACAGGCGAACTACGAGCAATCCCTCCAGGTGTTGGACCGCTCAAAACTCCGCGGCTTTGTCACGAAGACCGGCCTCATGCTCGGCATCGGCGAGAGGACCGACGAAGTGCTTGACGTGATGAGGCATGTGCTGAGCGTCGGGTGCGATGTCCTCACGCTCGGCCAGTACTTGCAGCCGACGAAGGATCATCTCCCTGTGGATCGTTTCGTGCATCCGGATGAATTCATGCTCCTCAAGGAACAGGGATTGGCGATGGGTTTCAAGCATGTCGAGTCAGGTCCCCTTGTACGCAGTTCCTACCGCGCCGAACGGCACGTCTGACAGTTATTCGATGCCGCGCCCGCGCGCGGCATCGTTGTATTCCGCAATGTCACCGCTGACTCCACCTCGATTTCATACATAGGAGGTTCTATGAAACACTCATCGCTTCTTCTGGCCGCGTGCGTGCTTATCCTCCTCTTGCCAGGATGCAAGGGGACAGATGAGGCACGGGGAGTCAAACAATACACGATCGAGCAGTTTATGGACACCGAGGCGATCGGTGGCGCCTCGTTCTCGTATGACGAAAAACTGATTCTCTACTCGAGCAAGAAGACCGGCATTTACAATGCCTTCACAATCCCGGTCGACGGTGGAGCGCCGATGCAACTGACAGATTCAAAGGACAATTCCATTTTCGTTATCTCGTTCCTGCCAAAGGACAATCGCATCTTGTACCGGAGCGACAAAGGCGGAAATGAAATCTACCACATCTATCTTCGCAACGAAGATGGAACAGTGAAGGATCTCACTCCCGATGAAAAGTCCCGTGCCCAGTTTTATCAATGGACATATGACAAGAAGGGATTCTTCTTCGGATGGAACAAACGCGATCCGAAGTTCATGGATGTTTACGAGATGGACCTGGTGACCTTGGTCCCTTGGATGGTGTATCGGAATGACAAAGGATACGACTACGCAGTTTCGTCGACGGAGAAGCGATACATTGCTTTCAGCAAGAGCAGCACGACCAGCAACTCCGACATGTACCTCTATGATCAAACAACACAATCGCTGAAGCATCTCAGTCCGCACAGGGGAGATGTACAATATTCACCAGCTTTCTTCAGCCGCGACTCGAAAGCGCTGTATTTCCTGACGGATGACGGAAGCGAGTTTTCGTGTCTGAAGAAATACGACATCACTTCCGGGACGATAGAGAAGGTCGAGGAGGCGCCATGGGACATCATGTATGCCGATCTGTCGCGGAGCGGGCGATACAGGATCATAGGCATCAACAACGATGCGAAGACAGAGATCAAGATCCACGACAACACGACGGGAGAGGTCGTAGCCCTGCCCAAGCTCCCGAACGCTGAGATCACTGCTGTACGAATCTCCGACAGTGAAAAGCTCATGAGCTTTTACGTGAACGGCTCCAGATCTCCGAATAACCTCTGTGTCTATAATCTCGAGACGAAGCAGTACAAGCAGCTCACCAACACCATGAATCCTGAGATCAATGCCGACGATCTCATTGAGGCAGAAGTTGTTCGGTATAAGTCTTTTGACGGTGTTGAGATCCCGTCTGTCTACTACAGACCGCATCAGGTGAAGGAAGGAGGGAAAACCCCGGCGCTGGTGTGGGTTCATGGCGGACCGGGCGGACAATCCCGCGTCGGGTACTCCCCGCTGATACAATATCTCGTCAATCACGGCTACGCCATTATCGCTGTCAATAACCGAGGGAGTTCGGGGTACGGAAAGAGTTTTTACAAAATGGATGATTTGAAGCACGGCTCGGAGGACCTGGCGGATTGCGTAGAGGCCAAGAAATTCCTCGGCTCGACCGGCTATGTTGACACGAACAAGATCGGGATTATCGGCGGTAGCTACGGGGGCTATATGGTTTGTGCGGCGCTCACGTTTCGCCCAACTGAGTTTGCGGTGGGGGTCAATCTTTTCGGTGTGACGAACTGGGTGAGGACGCTGAAAAGCATTCCGCCATGGTGGGAATCGATGCGCAACGCCTTATACCAAGAACTCGGTGATCCATTCAAGCAGGAAGAATTTCTGAAAGCGAAGTCGCCTCTCTTTCACGCGGAGAAAATTCAGCGGCCATTCATAGTTCTGCAGGGTGCCAACGATCCCCGGGTCTTGAAGGTAGAATCGGACGAGATCGTGGAGGCTGCAAAGAAGAATGGCGTGCCGGTGGAGTACCTGGTATTCCCGGACGAGGGGCACGGATTCGTGAAGAAGGAAAATGAGATCAGAGGGTACAAGGCGATCTTGGAGTTTTTGGAGAAGTCTCTGAAGGGCTCGACGGGGGCCTGAGGGATTCTTCGGTGAGGTCGGGAGTCAAGCAAGAAAGCAATTGACAAACTGAGTAATAAGTCCTATATTTTAAAACTTAAGTTGAACTGGCGCCCGTTTCACAAGAGCCGTTGGAGGTCAAGAGAGTGGATTCATCACCAAACACACGATTCTACGGACAGGACCAGGTTCCTCAGAAATGGTTTCTGGTCGATGCGAACGGAAAGACCCTGGGACGCGTTGCGTCACAGATAGCCCGGATCATTCGTGGCAAGCACAAGCCCAAGTTCACACCAAACAACGATCTTGGCGATTATGTAGTGGTGATCAACGCAGACAAGGTTGTTGTCACGGGCAAGCGCCAGGAATTGAAAGAATATTATCACAATACGCTGTATCCTGGCGGCGCCCGTTTCGAGTCGTTCACAGAGCTTCTCAAGCGGAGACCCGAGGCTGTCGTGGAACGCGCGGTCAAAGGAATGCTGCCGCACAATCGGCTCGGCCGGAAGATGCTGAAGAAACTGAAAGTGTATGCGGGTTCGGCTCATCCCCACGCTGCCCAGAATCCTGAGCCGATCGCTCTGTAAGGAACTAACTCAAAGGATCTCAATGCCGCCAGTGACATCTGTGATATCTGTTGGTCGCCGGAAGACTTCAGTTGCCCGCGTCAAGCTCACGGAAGGATCCGGTAAGGTCACCGTCAACGACAGGGAGTTGGAACACTACTTTCCGCTGCCCGTGCTGCGGGAGGAGGTGCTCAAGCCATTCACCGTTACCTCCACACAAGGTCGCTATGATGCCCACGTGCGTGTGAAGGGTGGGGGACCAACCGGACAAGCCGGGGCAATCAAGCTCGGCATCGCGCGTTCGCTGGTCGCCGCGGACGACGATACGCGCCAATCCCTGAGAAATGCCGGGATTTTGACCCGTGATCCAAGAATGGTGGAGCGGAAAAAGTACGGACAGAAGAAGGCGCGCAAGCGGTTCCAATTCTCGAAGCGCTAAGCAGTTTGGCTGTAGGTCGTCAAGACAATCAATCATATTCTCTGATCTGAACGGGAGTGTCGTGCTGACCCTCCAGGTGAGCAGGATTCCGGGATGAGATGACGAGAATAGTCGACATAACTCAAAGGACCCTCTATGCCTCGCGTTGAACTAGAAGCTCTTCTGCACGCCGGTGCCCACTTCGGGCATATCACCCGCCGATGGAATCCCAAAATGAAGCCCTACATTTTCATGGAGCGTAACGGGATTCACATCGTCGATCTGAAAAGGACGCAAGAACTTCTCGAATCTGCCTGCAACGCTATCTCCAACATCGTTGCGCAGGGGCGAAAGCCGCTCTTCGTGGCCACGAAGCCGCAGGTGTGCGATGTCGTGAAGGAAGAGGCAAAACGCTGTGGTGCCTTTCATGTCACGGAACGGTGGCTCGGCGGCATGCTGACCAACTTCACCACCATACGGAAGAGCGTGAAGCGTCTGACCAACATTGATAAAATGGAGACGGACGGCACGTTTGAGAAAATCACCAAGAAGGAGCGCCTCTTTCTGGATCGCGAGCGAGAGAAGCTCCAGGGCGTGCTCGCTGGAGTCGTTGAGATGTCGCGCTTGCCGGGTCTGATCTACGTCGTCGACATCAAGAAAGAGGCAATCGCTGTCAAGGAAGCTCGCCGGTTGGGCATTCCTGTGGTTGCAGTCGTCGACACGAACTGTGACCCGGAACCGATTGATTTCCCCATTCCTGCTAACGACGATGCACTTAAGGCCGTGCAGTTGATCACGAAAGCGATCGCTGATGCCGTTGTTGAAGGGGCTCAGCGTGCAGCGGCGCGACAAGCAGAGGAGGCGATGGCGCAGGGAGCGGAGCAGAAAGAAGAGCTCGTGAAGCAAGGGGTCGCAGCGAGAGCGTGAACAAAGGAGGCGGTTACGAAATTATGGCAGAAGTCTCAACAGAACTTGTTAAACGTCTGAGAGAGAAAACGGGCGCCGGGATGATGGACTGCAAGCGCGCCCTCGATGAATCCAGCGGAGATATCGATCAAGCCGTAGAATACTTGCGGAAGAAAGGTGCAGCCGTTGCGGCAAAGCGTGCAGACCGAGTGGCCAACCAGGGAGTCGTGGAAGCTTACATCCACACCGGGGGGCGCATCGGGGCGATGGTCGAGTTGAATTGCGAAACTGATTTCGTTGCCAAGACCCCGGATTTCAAACAGCTCGCGCACGACATCGCGATGCAGATTGCGGCGATGAGCCCGATCTACGTCAGCAAAGAAGATGTTGAGCAGGCGGTCCTGGACAAAGAAATCGACATCTACAGAAGCCAGGCGCTCAACGAGGGAAAGCCTGAAGAGGTTGCAGACAAGATCGCTCAAGGCAGACTGGAGAAGTTCTATCAGGAAGTCTGTCTACTGGAGCAGAGTTTCATAAAAGACTCCGGGAAGACGATCAAAGACCTCCTAGCCGAGGCGACCGGCAAAGTCGGTGAGAAGGTCGGGGTGCGACGATTCCAGCGGTTTCACCTCGGAGAAGCCTCAAGCTAGGTTCCACAAGAATCCCGAAGCGATTCGGGATTTTCTTCATCTCAAAAGAGCATGGGAAACCTTCGGTACAAACGTATCCTGCTCAAATTGAGCGGTGAGGCTCTGATGGGGAGCCAAGATTACGGTGTCGACGCGAACGTGTTGAATCTGTATGCAGAGGAAATCAAGTCGGTGCGCGAACTCGGTGTCGAGGTGGGCATTGTCATCGGGGGTGGAAATATCTATCGCGGTATTGACAACTCCTCTGACGGTATCGACAAAGTCACCGGTGATCACATGGGGATGCTGGCAACCGTGATCAACGCTCTTGCGCTGCAAAACGCGCTGGAAAAGCACGGGCTCTACACCCGGTGTCTGAGCGCAATCAATATGGAGAAAATCGCGGAGCCCTTCATTCGTCGTCGGGCGATTCGGCATCTCGAAAAGGGGCGCGTGGTGATTTTTGCCGCTGGCACGGGCAACCCGTAT
>VGWB01000013.1 GCA_016873755.1 Ignavibacteria bacterium
TTACACTCTCAGCCTGTCGTGAAACGCGAGATACACCTGCTTCTCCTACGATAGACGCTCACGAACCGCCTTGCTTTTCGCTCCCCTCTTTGATAGATTGGTTTCGGTTTTCCGGATGCTTTCTTCGGTTGTGCTCATGCCCGTAGCAGCAATTGGTTCGGCGTCAAGTGGACACGACCATTGATCACTCACCTCACGAGCGGTTTCTCATCTTCGGAAAGTCATTATGCTGATGGAAAAGGTGTTTGCCGCGCTTGCACGGGGGGAGGCGGCGGTTCCCGAGAGAACAGTTCTGACGCTAGAAAACACCGATAACTCGATCCTTTTCATGCCTGGACCCCTTGCGGACTCCGGCGGAATCGGAATAGAAGCTCTCAGTGTCTTTCCGTCAGACGCCGCGAGAGGAATTCCCACGATCTGAGCGCAGATTCTGTTGTGCGACTTTGAGACCGGTGAGGCGAAAGCGATTCTGGAAGGGGGCTGCACCACGTCGCTCACGACAGCGACAACGGCAGCCGTCGCCACGAAATATCTGGCGCGCAAGGATGCTGAGAGTCTGGGTGTCTTTGGCGCCGGTGTGCAGGCGAGAAGCCAGATCACGGCGTGCCTGGAAGTCAGGACGCTGAAACGTATCACGATCCACAATCTGTACACGCATAAGGCCGCGGCTCTCGCGCAGCACGTTCAATCCTTGACAGGATCGACTTGTGAGTGCCTGGTGGCGAAGAGCGCTCGGGAACTTCCGTCCGCCTCCGACATCATCATAACCGCAACAACATCGCACACCCCTGTGTTCGAAGGGCGTTCCTTGAAGGAAGGAACACACATCAATGCCATCGATTCCTTCAAGCGTCACGTTCGAGAAGTTGATGACGCGACAATACGACGCTCACGGATCTTCGTCGACTCGTACCAGCACGCGCTTATAGAAGCGGGGGATCTGACCGCGATACACGTGGCCGGGCGTGGTCATTGTTCTGTTCGGCATTCCGGTGCACTTTGCTTCGAGAAAATTTTCCGGGATAAGGGCTTCCACGTCTTCTTCAACTTGATCGTCAAACACTATTCAAACGGTGGGAGAAACTATGAACAGCATGATCAAAAGAGTCAGCGCCAGGAGAGCGCTCACGCGTTCCGTCCGGATGATGCTGGTGCTCTCCGTTCTTGGGTTAATGTGTGTCGAATACTATGCGCCTGCAAGCGAACCGAAACAGAGGGCGCGTATCAAAATCGATGTTGAGAGAAAGATCGGGGAGATCGATCCGAAGATCTATGGTAACTTCATCGAACACCTTGGCCGGTGTATCTACGGCGGAATCTATGATCCGGAATCCGAGCTGGCAGACGGTGACGGATTCCGAAAAGACGTGCTCGACGCCGCCAAGCAGCTCGGTGTCACGATCCTTCGCTGGCCTGGGGGTAACTTTGCCTCAGGGTATCACTGGGAGGATGGTATCGGTCCGAAGGAGAAACGACCTAAACGAATCGATCTTGCATGGGGTGCCGTCGAAAGCAATGCCGTAGGGACAGACGAGTACATCAGGTTCTGCCGGAAGCTCGGGACGGAGCCGTACATCTGCGTCAACCTGGGAACGGGGACCTGGGACGAGGCACGCAACTGGGTGGAGTACTGCAACCGGAAATCCGGCACCTATTACTCGGACCTTCGGATAAAGAACGGTTCACCCGAGCCGCACAACGTGAAGTACTGGGCCCTCGGCAATGAGATGGACGGCGACTGGCAGATGGGCCACCGTAGCGCCGAGGATTACGGGAAGTTCGCGCTGGAGGCCGCGAAACTAATGAAGTGGATAGACCGCGATATCAAGCTCATCGCATGCGGCTCCAGTCATTTCGGCGGGGACTGGGTTGAGTGGAATCGAACCGTCCTGCGTTACCTCAAAGACCATGCGGATTACATAGCGCTTCACACCTATCTCGGGAACCGCGACAGAGACTACTACAGGTTCCTCGGCTCGACGACAGACGTTGAGAAAAGGATTAAGATCGTTGAAGGTCTGATCAACGAGACCATGACCAAGACCTCCCGCCAGACCCCGATCTACATTGCGTTCGACGAATGGAACGTCTGGTATCGCGCATGGATAGACAAGCAGCTGGAAGAGACGTACACTCTCGAGGACGCGCTCGTCGTTGCGCAGTTTCTCAACTGCTTCGTGAGAAACGCGCACGTCGTCAAGATTGCCAACATGGCGCAGCTGGTCAACGTCATCGCTCCGATCCGGGCCGACAAGAGCGGTATGTGGCTGCAAACCATCTACTACCCACTTCAACTCTTCGCGACCCACTGTCAAGGTTCATCCCTCGATGCCCTTGTGTCGTGCGACAGGTATGAAGCCGGGCGCTTCAAGGATGTCCCTTATCTCGATGTCTCGTGCGCACACGATCCTGCAAGCGGCAGCATCGTCATCAATGTAGTGAACAGGCACCGCGATGAAGCGATAGAGACGGACATCATCAGCCAGGCGGGTAGGGTCGCGGACAAAGCCATGGTGTTCGAAGTCAATGGCTCGGATCCGAGCGTGGAAAACAGTGCTTCGGCTCAGGCGGTGAAATCAATTCAGAAACAGGTCGACGTCGGGGGAAAACAGCAGTTCGCGTATTCCTTCCCACCCCATTCCTTCACGGTTATCAAAGTGAAGATGAAAATGGACTGACACATGAATAATCTCCCACACAGTTCCCATCAAGAACTGCCCTGGCGAATCATCCGCCTGGCTGTTCTCCTGTCAGTTCTCACTGTGCAATCTGGATGGGCACAAACTATGCAGGACCAGCGCGAGCCCCAGCTCACGAGGGCTGATACGCTTCGAGGGATGCTCACGCCACTGCGGACATGCTACGATATCACGTACTACCACCTCGACGTCCGGATCGATCCGGCAGCACAGTTCCTGAAGGGCTCGAACACGATCTTCTTCACTGCTGCGGATGATTTCGACAGGTTGCAGGTCGACCTTTTCAGCAATATGAAGATCGAAAGGATTGTCCTCGACCGGGACATGGCAGCAACGTTCACACGAGAACTCAACGCGGTGTTCGTTAAGCTCCCGGAACAAGTTCCCAAGGGGTCACGGCATTCGCTGCGAATCGAGTACTCCGGCAACCCGATTGTCGCAAGGAGGCCTCCGTGGGACGGTGGTTTCACGTGGGAACGCGACAAAGCGGGAAATCCGTGGGTCGTCGTGACGTGTCAGGGAACAGGAGCCAGTCTCTGGTGGCCAAACAAAGATCATCAGGCAGATGAACCTGACAGTATGCTCGTCAGCATCACGGTACCGCCCGGTCTGGAGGACATCTCCAACGGGCGCCTGCGAGCCCGCACGGTGCTGCCCGACGGCTGGACGAGGTTCGACTGGTTCGTGAGCTATCCCATCAACAACTACAACGTTACGGTGAACATCGGCAAGTATGCCCATTTTCGCGAGTTCTACGTCAGCGGTGATACTCTGATACTCGATTACTATGTTATGCCTGAGAATCTCGAGAAGGCCAAAGTCACCTTCCGGCAAGTGAAGCCGATGATGGAGTGCTATGAGCGCTTCTTTGGGAAGTATCCGTTCTCCAAGGACGGTTACAAGCTAGTTGAGTGCCCCCACACGGGTATGGAGCATCAGAGTGCTGTCGCGTACGGCAACAGGTACCTCGGAGGATACCGCGGCCGGACCTGGTCGGAGGCGGGTTTGAAGTTCGATTTCATCATTCTCCACGAGAGCGCACACGAGTGGTGGGGGAACAGCGTCACCTCGAAAGACATCGCCGATATGTGGATCCACGAAAGCTTCGGGGCTTACGCCGAGGCGCTCTTTGTCGAGTGTCAATACGGCCGCGAGGAGTCGCTGAAATACATCAACGGGAAGAAGCCGAATGTCCTGAATGACCGCCCGATCATCGGTGTCTACGACGTGCACAAGCGAGGCTCGGGAGACATGTACGATAAGGGGCAGTTGGTGCTCAACACGCTCCGCAGCGCCATCGACGATGATCCACTCTGGTTCTCCATCCTTCGTGGCCTGGCAGAGACCTTCAAGTACCAGACGATCACCGCCGAGGATATCTTCACTTACATCAATAGAAGGACAGGAAGAGATCTGAACTATTTCTTCGACCAATATCTGAAGAACACACAGATCCCACAGTTGGTCGTCGAGACATCGAAGAAAGGAGATCGCGTGCAGGCGCGGTTTCGATGGCAGGCAGATGTCAAGCATTTCCGCATGCCGATCAAGGTGACGACGGCACCGAGCACATACGAGTTCATCAACCCGACGACCGACTGGCAAACGATCGAACTTCATGGGCTGAAACCTGAGGATTTCCGCATCGCCGAAGATCTCTTCCTGGTGAACCTCAGACTCCGCTGGAGTTATCTCGATCCGGCTCTTCCTGATTGAACAACAGGATGTGTATGCGATGCCGAGCCGTTCCATTTGCGGAACGAAGGAGCGGATCGGCGCTTGACGTGTTCCCGCGCCGGTTTTCTGCTTGATTTTGCGGGTATGTCGACGCATCTTTGATCGGTCTTTGCGTCCATTGCTCAATGCAATCCCCACACCGGACAATTCAGACACCCATCTCTGTTCTACTCGGTTACGTCAGAGCTTCTCTCCGCTGCTGGTGTGACAGAGGCATTCGTCTGACGGGAATCGTTACCGAATAACCTGCTGGAAGGAATACATATGAGTGTACTCCATACACTGGACTGGCTGGTCATCCTCGGGTATTTCGGCATCATCCTTGCACTAGCGTGGTGGGCGATCAAAAGACAACAACGAACCTCGGACGGATACTTCCTGGCAGGCCGCAATCTCGGGTGGTTCGTTGTCGGGGCGTCCATTTTTGCCTCCAACATCGGCTCCGAACACCTCGTTGGATTAGCGGGCTCCGGGGCCACAGATGGGGTCGCCATGGCCCATTACGAACTCCATGCTTGGTGCCTTCTCGTTCTGGGATGGATCATGGTTCCGTTCTACATACGCTCAAGAGTCTTCACGATGCCCGAGTTCCTCGAGAGGCGATTTTCTCCAACGGCAAGGACTGTTCTTTCAGCAATTTCCCTGGTCGCGTATGTCCTGACGAAAATCGCGGTGGGTGTATTTGCCGGCGGTGTGGTGTTCGCTGTCTTGCTCCCCGATGTCAACTTGTTCGGCATGGATAGCTTCTGGGTCGGCTCCATCCTCGTCATTGTCGTTACCGGGCTCTACACAGTGCTCGGTGGAATGAGAGCAGTCGCCTATACGGAAGCTCTTCAAACCATCGTCCTGATCACCGGCTCAGCTCTCGTGACGGTGTTTGGCCTGAACGCATTGGGTGGTTGGTCTGAACTCCGTGCAATCGCCGGTTCCGAGATGTTCAATCTCTGGAAGCCGCTCGTCCCGGCTGGCATCGAGGGAACCTGGGCGCCGGTCAAGGAGGCGGGCAGAATGGCATGGTACTTCAATGACAACTATCCGTGGCTGGGCATGCTCTTCTGTGCTCCGATCATCGGGCTCTGGTATTGGTGCACTGATCAATACATCGTTCAGCGAGCACTATCTGCCCCCAACGAGACACAAGCGCGACGCGGTTCCATATCGGCGTCGTTCTTCAAGCTACTGCCCGTGTTCATCTTTATTATTCCAGGGATCATCTGCTACGCGCTCGCAGTAAGCGGCAAAGTGCCGGCCTTGCAGCAGCAACTGATCGGTCCCGATGGACAGATCATTCGGGACAACGCGCAGCAAGCTTTTCCCCTGATGGTGGCGAATGTGCTCCCGATCGGTGTTCGCGGAATCGTTGTTGCGGGTCTACTGGCGGCACTCATGAGTTCGCTGGCGGGCGTATTCAATGCCTGCTCGACACTGTTCACGATCGATTTCTACTCGCGGATCAAGAAAAATGTAACCCAGGAAAGACTGGTATGGGTTGGAAGGGTCGCGACCACCGTCATGGTCTTGATCGGACTGATGTGGCTTCCGGTTATCCGCGGCGGGAAGGGCTTGTATGACTACCTGCAGGGAGTGCAGGCGTATCTGGCGCCGCCAATTTTCGTTGTATTCTTCCTTGGAGTCTTCCACAAACGCCTGAACGCGAAAGGTTGCCTTGCCGCCCTCTATACAGGTTTTATTCTGGGTTTGCTCCGGCTCGCCATCGACACCCCAGTGAAGATGATCGAGGATTTTGAATACACCGAGGGCACGTTCCTTTGGATTATGAATAACGTTTTCTTTCAGTACTACAGTCTCTTCATCTTCGTCGTCTGCACGGTGGTCATGGTTGGAGTCAGCTACCTCACTGACGCGCCGGCATACGACAAAATTACCGGGTTGACGTACGGAACGGTGACGGAAGAGCACAAGAAGGGGTCAAGAGCCAGCTGGAACAGGTGGGACGTCATCTCGTCTGCAACCGTTTTGCTGCTGATCCTTGCGGCATATTTGTACTTCGTCGGTTGATGCTGAAGCGCTGCCCGTACCAGAAAAGGCATGAACAATGCAGAATGAACAGTTTGTGATCGGCGTTGATTTCGGAACGGACTCTGTCCGCTCAGTTATTGTACGTGCCGCTGACGGGAGTGAAATCTCGGGCTCTGTGTTCTCCTTTCCTCGCTGGACAGAAGGGAAGTACTGCGACCCTGTGATAAATCAGTTCCGCCAACATCCCTTGGATCACATTGAGGGACTGGAGGTGACGATCCGCGAGGCGCTGCGATCTGCGCCGAAAGGGATCGCCGAGGACATCCTCGGTCTCTCCGTTGATACGACGGGGTCTACACCGGTCGCGGTCAATCGGCAGGGGATGCCGCTGTCGTTGACTCCAGGATTTGAAGAGAATCCGAATGCGATGTTCATTCTGTGGAAAGACCATACTGCGGTGAAGGAGGCGGAGGAAATCAACCGGCTCGCCCATACGTGGGGTGGAATCGACTTCACCAAGTACGAAGGTGGTGTATATTCCTCCGAATGGTTCTGGGCAAAACTCCTTCACGTGCTGCGCGAGGATCCCGCGGTCCGCGACGCGGCCTTCTCCTGGGTTGAAAATTGCGACTGGATCCCTGCACTTCTCACGGGCAACACCGACCCTCTCGTTTTGAAGCGCAGCCGGTGCGCTGCAGGGCACAAGGCGATGTGGCACCCATCGTTCGACGGGCTACCATCAGAGGAATTCCTCGTCAAGCTCGATCCGCTTCTGAAAGGTTTGCGGGATCGACTGTATAAAGACACCTACACGAGTGATGCGGTTGTGGGTACGCTTGCTGCCGAGTGGGCTTCCCGTTTCGGACTTACGACCAGGGTGAAGGTCGGTGTCGGCGCGTTCGACGCTCACATGGGAGCGGTTGGCGGCGAAATCCGGCCCTACCACATGACGAAGATCATGGGAACATCGACGTGCGATATGCTGGTGGTTCCGCAAACCGAGCTTGGGGACAAGACAGTCAGAGGCATATGCGGGCAGGTGGATGGATCGATCATTCCCGGCATGATCGGCCTTGAAGCAGGCCAGTCGGCGTTCGGTGATGTCTATGCGTGGTTCAAGGATATCTTGATGTGGCCGCTTGAGATTATCGTTGCCAGGAGCCCGCTTCTGACGCCGCAGGTGCGGGATGCTCTACTGGCAGACGCGTCGGACAGGCTGATTGCCGAGCTTTCCCGAGAGGCGGAGCAGATTCCCCTGGATGTCTCCGGGGGACTCGCGCTTGACTGGATGAATGGGAGGAGAACACCGGACGCGAATCAGATGCTCAAGGGGGCCATCACGGGACTCAGTCTCGGAAGCGATGCGCCCCGGATCTTTCGCGCCCTGGTTGAGGCGACCGCCTTCGGCGCGAAGAAGATTGTGGAAAGGTTCCGATCTGAGGGGGTACGGATTGACGGCGTCATCGCACTCGGCGGCGTCGCGAGGAAATCTACCTTCATCATGCAGGTAGTTGCGGATGTGCTAAATGCATCCATCGTGGTCCCGCGCTCCGAGCAAACCTGCGCCCTGGGGGCATCGATGTTTGCTGCGACCGTCGCCGGCATCTACCCGACCGTCGAAGAAGCGAAGAAAGCAATGGGCAGCGGCTTCGACATCGAGTATCGCCCGAATGCAGAGAACGCAAAGAAGTATGAGTATCTGTATCAGCGTTACTGCCGGTTGGGTGACTTCATCGAACAGGAGATCACGACTCAGAGGAGCAAGGCATGAATACCTTTGGAGACCTCAAAGAGCAGGCGTGGGAGAGCAATCTGGAGCTCCATCGTCTGGGTCTCGTCGTTCAGACCTTTGGCAACGTCAGCGCTTTTGATCCCGCTCAGGGTGTCTTTGCGATCAAACCGAGCGGCGTGCTGTACGAAAAGCTGCTCGTGGACGACATGGTGGTGCTCGATCTCCAGCTCAACGTGGTCGAGGGAAAGCTGAAGCCATCATCCGATACGAAGACTCACGCTGTGCTCTACAGGAATTTCCCTGAGATCGGCGGGATCGCGCACACGCATTCACCGTACGCCGTCGCCTGGGCACAGGCGATGAAACCGATCCCGATCCTTGGAACGACACACGCTGACTTCCTTGCGATGGATATCCCTTGCACTGAGGTCATGAGCGATGAGATGATCAAGGGAGATTACGAAGAAGAAACGGGAAATCTCATCGTCAGGCGTTTTGCCGATCTCTCCTACAAGGAGACCGAGATGGTGCTCGTTGCGAACCACGGACCGTTCACGTGGGGCAGCACAACGGCAAGAGCGGTTGAGAATAGCCACATGCTTGAAGAGATCGCGAAGATGGCGCTGCTGACCCTTCAGGTAGATCCAAACACTCCGAAGCTGACGGGGCCGCTCGTCGACAAGCATTACGAGCGAAAACATGGCGCGCAGGCATACTATGGGCAAAAGGACAATTAGGAGACGGAGCGATGGAAAATGTGCCGAGTATTACGATGGGTATTCTGGCAGTAAGCCGGGATTGCTTCCCGAGTGAGCTGTCGAGCAAACGAAGAACGATGGTCGTTGAGGAGTGCAAGAAGCAGCAGGTTGCTGTTGCCGAGCTTGAGACCATTATCGAACGCGATGCAGACATCGCCAAGGCCCTGGATGAGATCCGCTCGAAGAAGGTCAATGCACTCGTTCTCTATTTGGGTAACTTTGGTCCGGAGGGCCCAACCACTCTGCTCGCGAAGAAGTTCGACGGGCCGGTGATGTTGGTCGCAGCCGCCGAGGAATCCGGCAAGGATCTGTTCGGCGGGAGAGGGGACGCGTACTGCGGCTTGCTCAGTGCATCGTACAATGTGGGATTGAGGAGTCTGAACGTCTACGTTCCACGCGAACCCGTCGGCTCGCCCGCCGAGGTTGCCGGAATGATTGCCGAGTTCCATCCGATCGCCAGGGTCGTGATAGGTGCACGGCACCTGAAGATATTCACCTTCGGCCCCAGGCCGTACGACTTCCTCACATGCCACGCGCCCATCAAGCCGTTGTTCGATATGGGCATCGAGATCATGGAGAACAGCGAGCTGGATATGTACGATATCTTCCTCTCAGCCAAGGATGATCCTCGTATCCCCAAGGTGGCGGACGAGATGTCGAAAGAGCTCAGTCGCGGGAATACGTACCCGGAGCTGCTCCGCAAGCTCGCACAATTCGAAATCGCGCTGCTGGATTTCAAGAACAAACACCTCGGCGCGTCGAAGTATGCTGTCTTCGCCAACAAGTGCTGGCCGGCGTTTGAAAAGTACTTTGGGTTTGTCCCTTGTTTCATCAATTCTAGACTTGCCACGCGCGGCATCCCGATCTCCTGCGAAGCGGATATCTACGGCGCGCTGAGCGAATACATGGCCACCTGCGCGACCGGTCTGCCTGCCACACTGCTCGATATCAACAATACTGTCCCCAAAGACATCTTCAACGAGGCGAAACGTGAGGTAAAGGACTATCGTCCAAAAGAGCTTTTCATGGGATTCCACTGCGGCAACACATCTTCCTCCTGCGTTGTCTCGGGGAGTATGAAATACCAGCTTATTATGCATCGGTTGATGGAGCCCGGAAAGGACCCGAACATCACGCGCGGGACGCTGGAGGGGCAGATTCGTCCGGGCGACACCACGATCTTCAGACTCCAATCTACCCCCGAAGCCGACCTTCGTGCTTATGTCGCAGAGGGAGAGATCCTCAATGTCGATCCGAAGTCCTTCGGATGTATCGCTGTATTTGCCATTCGCGAAATGGAGCGATTCTACCGCCACGTTTTGATCGAGAAGAGATTCCCCCATCATACTGCAGTAGGGTTCGCCCACAGCGGACGGAGTTTGTGGGAAGCGACAAAGCTCCTTGGGGTGAAAGATCTTTCGTTCAACCGCCCGGCGGGAAATTTGTACGCCGACGAGCATCCATTTTAGAGGGGTGCTGAAGAACTCCATCTTATGTCACACCCGCGAAAGCGGGTGTCCAGGACTAAGCCTTTTCTGGATTCTCCCGACGCAAGGCGTGGGGAGTTCGCTCGGCCGCCTGTCTGCCTCAGGCGGAGAACAACATTGCAGGATCTAGCAGCATCCTGCCAAGAGGCTGTCAGCAGCTGACCGGAGGCCTGCAACTATTGCCTACACAGATGCTTCTAAAGGATACGTCAATGAGGGAAAACGCAAGACTTCCGGGGTCACTGACTTTGCGAGTGAACCTTGTTGTGGCCCTCTTGTTCACTGGTTCCTACATATCGTTAGCTGGTGGGACGCGTGTGAAAAACTCGGAAGACAAACCTGTTGTTCAGCGGGTTCATGCGTTCGACCTGAAACAGGTTCGTTTGCTGAACGGACCCTTGAAGCAGGCGACGGAAAGAAATCAGAAGTACCTCCGCGGGCTCGAGCTCGATCGCTTGCTCCATAATTTCAGGGTGACGGCCGGCCTGCCGTCAAGCGCTGAGCCGCTCGGAGGGTGGGAGAGCCCGACGACCGAGCTACGTGGTCACTTCGTTGGACACTTCCTCACGGCGTGTGCTCTGATGTATGCAAGCTTTGACGATCACGTGCTGAAAGCCAAGGGAGATACTGTTGTCGCTGAGCTGGCGAAATGTCAACACGCGCTCGGTAGCGGCTATTTGAGCGGATATCCGGAAGAGTTCATTGACCGCGTCGAGACGGGACAGCGAGTATGGGCGCCATGGTATACGCTCCACAAGATCTATGCTGGCTTGCTGGACATGTATCTGCTCACAGGAAATAAACAGGCGCTGGAGGTTGTCAAGTCGATGGCCGACTGGGCGAAGAGACGAACGGACCGGCTTGACGACGAAGCAATGCAGCGGATGCTCAAGGTCGAATTCGGTGGGATGAGCGAGGTGCTCTTCAACCTGTACGCAACTACCGGGGATCCTAACCATATGGCTCTCGCCCGCCGGTTTGAGAAGCGTGAATTCCTCGATCCACTGGCCGATCACGTGGACAAACTCAGAGGTCTCCACGTCAACACGCACATACCACAGGTGATCGGTGCAGCGCGAGGATATGAGATCACGGGCGAGCCGACCGACAGGAAAATCGCGCTGTATTTCTGGGCGCAGATCGCAAACGCCCGCTCGTATGCAACCGGCGGGACAAGTTGGGGGGAAGTTTGGGGAGGTGATCCGTACCACCTTGCCACACAGCTCGGGACGTCAAACCAGGAAAGCTGCACGTCGTACAACATGCTCAGGCTCACCTCGTACCTCTTCTCATGGGAACCCGATCCGGCATATGCGGACTACTACGAGTTGCTGTTTCTGAACGGCATTCTCCCCACGCAGAATCCCGGCGACGGCATGTTGATGTACTATCTGCCGCTTGGCTCGGGATGGTACAAGACCTTCGGGACGGGGCGCAACTCGTTCTGGTGCTGTACCGGCACCGGTGTAGAATCGTTTGCCAGGCTCGGGAGCGATATCTACTATCACGACGAGAGCAACCTCTACGTCAATCTCTTCATACCATCTGAAGTCCGGTGGATTGAAAAGGACGTAAAACTTCGCCAGACGACCGATTTTCCTCGGAAAGCTCGGACTCAACTGCTTGTTCAAACCGGAAAGCCTGTCGTCTTCTCGCTGAATGTCCGGATCCCAAAATGGAGTGCGACCGGAGCGCGCGTGCTCATCAACGGTCGCGAGATCGGAGCGACCTCGAGCCCGGGAAGCTTCCTAATGCTCAAGCGCACGTGGAAGAACGGCGATCGCGTCGATGTTGAATACGCTATGGACCTGCACCTGAAGCCCCTGCCGGATAACCCCAGGATTGCCGCGATCATGTACGGCCCGCTCGTGCTCGCCGGCAGACTCGGTTCGGAGGGCCTCACGGACAGCCTCGCCCACGGCTTCTACGGCCCCTCCAGTGAGCCGGTCCTGACCCCCTGCCTTATTGTGGAAGATCCAAACGTGAAGTCCTGGGTCACACCGGTCAGCGGAAAGCCATTGACGTTTCGCACAAGGGGTGTCGGCGTACCCCGCGACGTCGAGTTGAGCCCGATCCATGAGCTCTTCGATGAGTGCTATGCTGTCTACTGGACGATCTACAGGAAGAAGGAATGGGATGAGGCGAAGAAACGAAGCGAGATGTCGATCGGTCAGACGGTTGACGCTGTTGTGATGGGCGACTCCGTTTCAGCCAAAGCCCACAACATGGTAGGTTCCGGCACAGAAACTGGAAGCGATGCAGGGAGGAGTTGGATCCGCACGCAGAACTGGATGGAGTACTCACTGAAGGTCCTCGTGGATCGTCCTGTGCTCTTCGGATGCACGTGGCTGAAGGGTGATACTGCGCGGGCGTATACCATTCGTATCGACGGTGTAAGGCTCTCGATCGTACCTGAGGTCACCGAATTACCCGATGGTTTCGTGGAAGAGCGCTACGAGCTTCCGCTCGCTGTCACCTTCGGCAGGCACACGGTGACGGTCACATTCGAGAGCCACCGGGGGGTGCTGGGGAGGAAGCTTCTCGGTTGTTCTATTGTCGGGTCGGCGCGCGAGAGGTGACTGGTGCACGTCGCCAAGGGCAATCCTGTACTCTTGCCCCCAGGGCTGTCCAGAATGCCCGACCGACTGAGCAGTCGTTTGGGCTGACAGGGAACCGAGTGTGCTCAAACTTGTAGAAAGATTCATGATTTGTTCCGACATTTGACGGGGTCAGTGGCGAGTCCACTTGCCCAGCCGGAATCGCTTCGGGGCAATCCAGCTCGTATCTAGGTCAGTAGTCCGCAGACTCCGTTGGAGAAATCGACATGATCAACGCTGATCTCAACACGATCGAGGGGCGTGTCTACCCCGCGCGGCGAAAAACGCAAAATCTTGTGGGCGGCGCATCTCCAATACAGGCGAGGAGCTTTTGCCTGGGGTATGTCACGCTTGAGCCGCGCGGCGGCCAGGTCCCATGGCACAATCAGGAGCAGGAGGAAGTCTACTTTGTCCTTGAAGGAACAGGAGAAATGTGTCTTGGAGACGAGCGCCGGACCATGTCTGCAGGGCAGGTCGTTTACATTCCTCCTAACGTGTTCCATCAATTGACGAATATCGGGGAGACGCCTCTGCGGATGATCTATTGCTACGGTCCCGCCGGAGACGTGGCGCACTGGCGGCAGGAGCTTGATGGGACATTGCCTCGCGCAGGGATCGAAGCCCCGCCACTGCCGCAAGGAGCTTCACCTCAGCATCACAAGAAACCGGAGACCCACCAAAATCAATCATCTTGACGTCCTCTCTGAACGACTCTATGGAAAAAACCCGAGTGCGTAATGTGGGTGTTATTATGAATGGCGTGACAGGTCGCATGGGAATGCGCCAGCACCTCGTTCGATCCATCCTGGCCATCCGTGAGGAGGGAGGTGTGAAGACGAAGTCGGGAGAACGCGTCGTGCCTGACCCGATACTCGTCGGAAGGAGTGAAGCCAGGCTAAAAGATCTGGCAGCGGAGCACCAGGTGGCGAAATTCTCGACGGAATTGGACACGTGCCTCGCGGATCCACACTATACGATCTACTTTGATTCGCAGGCGACGAACCAACGCGCCGAGAGCCTGACTAGGGCCATACAGGCAGGAAAGGCAGTGTATTGCGAGAAACCCGTTGCCTCGAACCTCGACGAGGCTTTGATGTTGTGCCGACTTGCGGCGAGTGCGGGTGTGAAAAACGGAGTCGTTCAAGATAAGTTGTGGCTGCCTGGTATCCTGAAACTGAAAAGTCTCATCGAGTCGAAATTCTTCGGGAAGATACTCTCCGTACGCGGCGAATTCGGATACTGGATCTTTGACGGGTCGGTGCAGCCAGGTCAACGACCTTCATGGAACTATCGCAAGGAGGATGGGGGCGGTATTATCACGGACATGTTTTGCCACTGGCGTTACCTGATCGACGACCTCTTCGGGAACCTCAGAGCGCTCTCCTGTTTGGGCGCGACACACGTCGGCAGCCGGATCGACGAACAGGGGAGGACGTATCGTTGCACGGCTGATGATGCAGCGTATGCGACGCTCGTCTGTGACACCGGCGTCATTTGCCAGATCAATTCCTCCTGGTCTGTCCGGGTACGCCGCGATGATCTTCTCACGCTTCAGGTCGACGGAACAGCCGGCTCCGCCGTCGCCGGCCTCCAGCGATGCTATGTCCAGCAGGCATCGGAAACCCCGGCGCTCGTCTGGAATCCAGACATCGAGAATCCCTTCGACTACTACGGTGGTTGGCAGGAGGTGCCGTCGGCTGTGCCCTACCCGAATGCGTTCAAAGCTCAGTGGGAGTTGTTCTTGAAGCACGTTGTCGAGGACGAACCGTTTCCATGGTCTTTTCGCGAAGGTGCCAAAGGAATTCAACTGGCCGAACTTGCCCAGCGAAGCTGGTCGGACCGGCGATGGGTTGACGTTCCCGAGTTGAAGATCTGACCCGGAATGATCATCTGTCACCTGTCACTGACGCCCGTTACAACGTAGTTCTCCACTGAGCCCGGCTCAAGCCGGGTTTTCTGTTCGTGGACCTGTCTGGACGAATTGTATGTCGAGAGAGTGTAGTACGAGAACAGTCCCGCCGACTGTCGGATTGTTCCACATCACGGCGTGAGAACGACTTGACGCCTGCCGCTGTCGCCTTTCCTGCGCAGGTCAAAGAACAACAATACGAGCACAGGCAGATACTCGAGCAGTAGCACGAGTGGATAGTCCTTCCAGACGCCATGAAGCTGGTACGTGACGAACGTAATGGACGTGAGACTCGCCGTGCCGGCGAGCGCAAGTCCGCTTGAAATCGGCGCGAGTGGTAACAGAACGATCAGCCATCCCATATACCACGGATGTGCAACAGGAGAACAGAGAAGGAGGAGGAGAACTGCCAGCACGGCCTTTTCGTGCAGCGGCCTTTTCGTCAGGTAAAGGATAAACAGAACTATCGCCAGGCCAGCGAAACACCAGAGGCGAGTCGTCTGGTTGTCCGAAAACAGGGGAAAGAGTACACTGAAAAGGGCACCGTTGAAGAACCAATGCTTTGAAAAGGTAGTGAGAGCTTCGAAAGGATTAGCACTCACGGCGTACGGAATGAAGGGGATGAGGAGCACCGCAACCGGCAGAACAGCCACCCTAGCTTTGTTGAAGAAACCGCGTTCGTGAAGAAACAGGATCGGCAAAATGACGAGTGCGACGGGCTTGATGAGCAACGAGAGTCCGACGAGTAGAAGTGAGAGAGTCGCTTTCTTCTTGCAGTAAAGAAGCAGACCGAAGATGAGGAACGGAAATCCAAATGCGTCGACGTGAGCGTCGAGAGAAAACTGAAGGATAACGAGCGGATTGGCAGCGTAGAGTAACACCCGCAGTGGTGAATCGGAGAGCTCGCGCATGAGCAACAGAAGACCGATGAGTGTTGCTGCCTCGGCAAGAAGGATGAGAAGCTGAAATCCCCAGGCGTTCTCTCCGCTGAGATTGTAGCCGAGGTACGAGATCCACTGGCTCAGCGGGAAATAGATCGTCTTCATCTCCGGGTGGTTTACCAGCGAAGGGAGCCGCGTCGTATGGAGGTCACCGAGTGCTTCGTCATTCGGCGCATAAAGATAGGGATTGATTCCTGCCGCCTGCACACGGCCATCCCACATGTATCGATAGACGTCGTCTGAGCCAAGCGGCTCCGTCCCCAAAAAACTCGCACGAGCGAGAAAAAGAATCACAAGCAGCGGAAGGATTCCCTGCGGTGAGACCTCGGGCTTGAGTGACTGCTGGCAGATGACCCAATACAGAATTGATGAGGAAATGAATATCGCGGCGTAGGCGATGATCGGAGTAATGGGGATGCAGTGCAACGACAGGAGCATCACCGCCAAAACCGCAACAAGCGGAAGGAGTCGATGTGTCAGGTGGAGTTTCAGGAGAATTTGGAAATGCAGTTCGAGAAAACCTACTATCCAGACGTCAGGATATCAGTCCTGGATGAGGACGAGTCGATGCTCTTCCTTCAGGAATTTGCCC
This sequence comes from Ignavibacteria bacterium, assembly GCA_016873755.1. Classification (GTDB taxonomy): domain Bacteria; phylum Bacteroidota; class Ignavibacteria; order UBA10030; family UBA10030; genus VGWB01. Next base: position 16,433 of record VGWB01000013.1, read on the forward strand.
CTTTGGATCTAGAATTTCACCTTTTACGCTCTTGCCTCTCCACGAAGGTGTGCTGCGCGTTTGCTGTCATTTTCTCGATGCAACGTATGAACCGGCGCCGATCTTTTGCATGTTCATGGCGTGCTCGCGGATGATCCCGAGAGTTGACGCGTCCGAAACGAAAACTGAGTTTTGTCCCTGCGGTTCTTGCGGCGGATCGCCGACGAACGGATCACCTCTCTTCCACATTCCATCCGGATGTTGAGCGGATCCCTCGCCTCCCCAGGCCCAGAAGTTCGACCCTGCGATCGGTGCCCCGGCACGCGCAGAATCCTCAAGTGTCCGAAAAATAAACCGGTAGAACCTGTCCCGTGCCTTCGTCGGAGTTCCTGGAAGGATCTCTCCGTTATCCCGCCCCAGGCCGAATTCCTCCATCACCACCGGCTTCCCGATCAATCGTGCCAATGCGATGTGCTGGTTGATGTATGCAGTTGACTTTTTTTCCGTTGGCGACAACGTTTCCTCCCATCGTTTCGGATCGAACCACCCCCAATTGAAAGGCCAGAGATGGAAATTGAGGTAGTCCACGTGTGGGGTTTGAAACGCTTTGACGTAGAACTCTTCGGATTGTAGCGTTCCAATGGTACCTTCACTCCCCGCGCTCACCAAGTGGTTGGTGTCGAGCGAATGGATGAACATCGCGGTTTGGTCAATCCAGCGATAGAACGCCGGAAGATTCTTCCTTCCTTGCTCGTCGACGCGGCCCGGTCTCGGTTCATTGGCTAGCTGCCAGGACATGATAGTCGGATCCTCCGTATACAACCGGCCATTGACAGAGTTCCTTCGGGTAACGATCGTACGGACGTACTCTTTGTGCAATTCCACGGCTCTTGGATTCGAGTAAAATGCGGCTGAGAAATCCATGAAGGCGCCCCAGCCCTGAGTTGAATCTTCCGGATCGACAGGGCGCTCCCCCGCCCAGACGTTATACTGGACCATACCCCCTGACCATTCCCAGTAGTTCCCGAGGTATAGCACGGCGTGCATGTCCCGCCTCGCCATTTCTGCGAGAAGGTAGTCGAGGCCTTGAAGAAGCGAATCATCCACGACGCCAGGAGCGCTTTGGATTGCCGGCTTCACGGAGCGGCGTATGTACGATTCCTCCGACGCTGCGAGCACTCGAAGATTCCCTATACCGTGAGCCTTCAGCGAATCGAGTTCCCGGAGAAGCCGCGGGCGGTCACCCGTCGAGCCGGGAGAGCCCAAGTAACAGCCGTACCACATATTCGTGCCAGCAAAGTAGTACGGCCTGCCGTTGTGGATGAACTGTGTTCCCCTGATCTTGATAAAATCCTCGCGTTCCCGGAAGAGGGAAATCAGAGAACACGAAGGGAGGAGAAGCGAAACGGCGGCGACTGTTACCAGAATCAGTCTCGATGACATTCTCATTGACTCACATCCTTGCTGTTGTTGAACTCCTGGTCGGCTTGCTCTCCCTGGAGTGCCCCGGCAATATCCGCATTATTCACGAACGATTCCAGAGAAGGCGAAACTGTTCATTGACATTCTCTGCAACCTTCCGAAGGTTCCACCGACATTCTGTACGACTTTCGGAAGGTTCACACGCTACGAACGCCATATGTTTCAACTGTTCTTCGATGCGGGTCATCAGGCATCACGAAGATCCTGATCGATTCCCTCCCGTACCTGGCAACGAGAAGAGGGAGCAAGACTGAGCCAACGAACCCGGTTGCACCGGTGAGCAGTATCTTCATGAGGTAGGCCTTCCGAATGAAACTTCGCGTTCGATGGTCACAATATAGGCCAGATTAATATCAGTCGAAAGAAGCCAAAGGGTGTGCAAAGTGCGCCTGACGTGAACAACTCCTGCCAGCATCGCGGCGCAAGGCCTCATTATCCGGCGTTGTCGTTGTCATCCGGGTGCCAGAAACACCAGGAGCGGAGCGAAATCGGCAAGAAGGCAGCAGAGATCCTTATTCGGAACATCGAATCATCGACACTCTTGCCACCCGAGCATGTCGTCCTCGACACGGAGTTCATCGTCAGAGAATCATCGAGGATCTTGAACGCCTGATGAGAGGCGCAAGGGAGGCTTGCTCGGGCAAGAACGATGAGGCTCATCTGCTCCTTCGCAGTTCCTCAGTCATTGATGTCCCCGCCAAGCGCATCACGCCCGGTATCTCTCGGCGGCACTCTCTATAGTATGCGTTAGGGAGGTAGGTGAATGAGCATCCCTGGGCTGATGATCATCGGTGAATCGATCAACGACTCTGTGCCGTCTACGCATGCTCTGTTCGAAGAGAACAACATAGACGGGATTGTCGCGTTGGCCAGATCGCAAGCCGAAAAAGGCGCGGCCTATATCGATGTCAATGTCGGACCCCGAACGCCGGCATTCATGGCGGATGTGGTCAAGAGAATTCAAAAGCATGTTTTGCTCCCCCTCTCGATTGACACCCCTGATCCTGAGATCGCGGCTGCAGGGTTGGAAGCATACGATTCTGAACGTGCGGAGAAACGGGAGCCGATTCTGAACTCAATCTCTGAAGCGCGCGTGGAGATGTTCGATCTCTACGCCCGCCAACCGTTCATTCCCATTCTGCTTATTACTGAGGGGATGGATGCGTCCGGTGAAGTGATAATGAGCAGAACGGCTGAACAGAACCTTGCGACAGCAGAGTCGCTGGTGAGTCTAGCCCGGAGCCGAATTGATGGCATCGCCAACGACCAGATCATTCTCGATCCTGGGATCATGCCCATTGGAAGTGATTCAAAAGGGGATCTCAGGCGGCTCATGCGTGCGATGGCTCTGATTCATGAAGACAATGATCTCGCCGGCATCAACATGTCGGTCGGATTGAGCAACTTCACAACGATGTTGCCTTCGAAGAGGGCAGACGGTTCACCGCTGAAGGCGCCGCTCGAAAGCGCATTTCTCACGATGTCGATGCCGATGGGATTGAATACGATCATCGGTTCAGTAAACCGGAAATACTCACTCCTGCCAGATGATCATCCGGCGATGCAATGTCTGAGAGATGTGCTGAAGCTGGAGGGGGTTGACGCTGTGATGAGAGTAATGATGTATTTCACGTAAGTCACCAGCGACGGCACACCCATGGACACCAGATGAAGCGAAACTGAGACGACAAAAGGAAATAGCCTTGTTGAGAGACATTGCCACGGTGAACAAGCCTCCTCTGGGTGCGAACGAACGAAGACTCCCACGTCTTGTGCGCTTCTTCGAAGATATCGTGAAGGTGCCGTTATTTCGCTGCCAACGTTGCGGTGAGTGCATCCTCTCCTCGACGGCCTTCATTTGTTCTCAGAATTGTCCGAAACGGATGCGCAATGGTCCGTGTGGGGGAACGCGTGACGACGGTTCGTGTGAGGTGTACCCCGACCGCGCGTGCGTGTGGTACAAGATCTATGTTCGATCAAGACTGCTGAATCGAGTCAGCTTGTTGTACAGATTCAACAGGATCCACAACTGGAACCTGGAAGGCACCTCATCGTGGCTAAACGTCCTCAGGAAGCGGATTGAGTCGCCGATCTGGTTTGTGCGTGATGACCAACGAGACATGAGGCCGTGATCGCAGATGACGTTGAAGGAAAAGATCGAGTCGAATCGCTTCATCGTCTGTGGAGACATCGGGCCGCCACAGAGCTGCGACGGTGATGTCGTACGAGAGAAGGCGAGGCATTTCAAGGGCTACGTCGACGCGGTGAATATCACCGACAACCAGACGGCGATCGTCCGCTTGTCGAGCATCGCCTCGGCAAAGATCCTGTTGGACGAAGGGGTCGAGCCCATCATGCAGATGACATGCCGAGACCGCAACCGTTTGGCGATCCAGAGCGATCTGCTCGGTGCCGCAGCGTTGGACATCCTGAATGTGCTCTGCCTGACCGGCGACCATCAGAAATTCGGCGATCAACCCGAGGCCAAAGGCGTGTTCGACCTGGATTCGATCCAACTCATCGCTACCGTCTCTCAAATGAACAGGGGATTCCTGCTTTCCGGATATGAAATGAAGAAAGCGCCGAGATTTCTGATCGGTGCGGCAGCGAATCCGTTCGCTCAACCGTTCGATATGCGCATCATTCGGCTGCAGAAGAAGATTGAAGCAGGCGCACAGTTTATTCAGACGCAGCCGGTCTTTGACCTGGTAAGCTTCACGCGGTGGATGGAACGAGTGGTCGCTTTGGGCCTTCACGAAAGAACGGCCATCCTCGCCGGAGTCATGCCGGTGAAGTCACCAAAGACCTTCCTTTGGATGAAAGAGGAAGTACCCGGCGTAAAGATCAAGGACGAATATGTTGAGAGAATGAGGCTTGCGCGCGATCCGGAGGAGGAGGGCGTCAGGATGGCGGTTGAGATCATTCAGGCGCTCAGAGGTGTGAAAGGTGTTCGCGGGATCCATCTGATGCCGGTATTGTGGGAGAGTATCACGCCTGCGGTCATCAGGGAAGCGGGGTTGAAGGAGAGGGGATAGTGCTGGTCTCGCACGTTGGAGTCTTCAACGCAAAGGCGCAGAGTGCGCGGAGAATCACGGAGTGAAATGGTGAAATCCTCTGCGGTGCTCCGCGTTTTCCACGTCTTCGCCTTGAGAACTAGAAGTGGATTGATCTGAGAACGAAACTTCGGAGAATGGTCATGCAGGAAATCATTGAGAGGATCGCCATGTGCATTGCTCGAGGCAAAGTCTCTAGATCATCCTGGTTCCCACCTCATATGAAAGACCAGGACGGCGCGGACGAAATTGCTGCTGAAGCGTTGAGGAACGGCGTTCAACCGGGTGTCCTCCTGGAGGGCTGCATGCTTGGGATGGATAGAATCGGGAAGGAGTTGGGTGAGAACAGAGCGTTTGTGACCAATCTGATCATCTCCGCCGAGGCCATGAACGCCGTTATGAAACACATCAAACCATTCCTGGAATCGGGTGAGGTGAAGAGCAAAGGAACCTTTGTCATTGGGACTGTCTCGGGACACGTGCATGATATCGGCAAGAATCTCGTATCGATGATTATCAGAGGCGGCGGATTCGAAGTGATCGATCTCGGTGTGGATGTGCCAACGAAGAAATTTCTTGACGCGATTTCCCAACACCCGGCGTCTTTCGTCGGCCTATCTGCCTTGCTGACGACGACCATGCGCAACATGCAAAACAGCCTCAAAGCCATCAAGCAAGCTCATCCTAACATAAAGGTATTGGTCGGTGGCGCTCCTCTCACACAAGATTTTTGCACTCGCATAGGCGCTGATTTCTACTCACCCAACCCGCATGAGGCGGTGGAGTATCTGAATAAGCACGTCTCAGGGACTCCCTGAAAACCACGGGGGTACTCCTTCTCTCCGAGGCGAGTCTGCAATCAGGCCTGTCTGACCAACCATCGCTGCTGTCAGGAATCAGAAGACGTACTGATCATTCTGAGCTGCTGTGGCTTTCGGTGGAGAAATTGCAGGCCTGCTGCGACAAAGCACGAGGGACCCACCGCGCTCAGATGATACAACTCTTGATGCACCCATAGCCGTTCCACCGCTGCTTGGACCACTCAAAAGGACAGCGGCACCACAGGCTTGTGAAGAACATGCGGATCAATAATCTCTGACCAGCTTTTCCGCTGAAATCGTTTGCGCCGCTATCTGGTCAACCCGTGTCCCGGCGCTCGCAGTATGGTAGCCATCACGAGGTCAGCAAGGTAGCACAGTGCGGTTGGACCACGCAGATACACCCGGGCCAACGATGCCCGCGCAAGAATAGCACGGTGGATTACAAAAAACGATGCGTGCGGGACCTCTACGAACCTCTTCTTGTTACCGTCGCTTGCGGTAAGCGACGCTCCCGAAGCTCTCTGCGGAACCATTTTGTCCCTGTCGCGGTTGTAGAGTACAAACCAGACTATTTAGTCTGAAAACCATTACGGCTATCCACTTGTGAACACTTCGAACAGTTGGGAGGACGAGAAATGAGAAATCTATTGCTGAAGGCCACGCTGGGCAGCTTACTGTTCTTCGTGATCGTACCGTTCACGGCAGGTGGTCATTGCGATACAATGCACGGAGCGGCCGTGAAAGCCGCATCAGACATGGGATAGTCGATTAAAATAAAAGAAAGGGAGAATTGCTATGAAACCGACAGAAGACCTTGTACACGATCACACCGTGATCCTTCACATGCTCAGCGGAGCTGAAAGGCTGGTGCAGTCAATTCGATCAACTCGCACCGTTGATGTCACGAAGGTCGAACAGGTGATCGACTTTTCAAGACAATTCACCGACCGTTGCCATCACTCCAAAGAAGAGAAATGTCTCTTCGTGCGATTGCAGGAGCGTGGCTTGCCAGCCGATCAAGGGCCGATTGCCGTCATGCTCCACGAACATCGCGTCGGAAGGGAACTGATCAGGGGAATCGAATCTGCTCTGAAAGAGCATCAAACGGGGAACCAGAAAGCCATCGACTCCTTGACTGAGACCTTGCAGAGGTACATCGACCTACTCAGAGCTCACATTGCTAAGGAGAACAACGTGCTCTTTCCCATGAGTGATCGCTTCCTTACGGCCGATGACCAGAAGTCACTCGAGGATTCCTTCAAGCACATCGAAGAACACGAAGTCGGCAAGGACGTCCACGAGAAGTATCACCGGATGGCACATGAAATTGCGGAGTGACACACGCATTTGACCGAAGAAAGCCCCCGTGGCGTCCAGCGCCATCAGGCCTCCCCCGCCGGAGGTTCAGATCAACCTGACAGCCGGGGGAAGCAACCCCCGTCTAAAAGGACGTAAGAGTTAGATTCTCCGTCTAGGGCCGATCCTCTCTCGCTCCGCACACAGTGCTCGCGGTGGCACGTGCTGACTGTACCAGCTGTCGCTCTAACTCTCCGTCGCGGGAGCTGGTGGGAGGTGACCCCGAGAAATCAGTCGGGGTGAGCTGTGCGCGTCCCTCCTCCTGTTGGTCTCGAAGTCTGCGTAAAGGGGCACGCCCGGTTGTCTCCGGCTGCGTGTCAGCCTAGATCAACGCCCCCTCTTTCCATCCCAGCCTCACGATCTCAATCTTGTTCAAATCCGCAACGCCGATCCCGTGCTTTCGCTCCGCTGCAGCGATGTGTGTCACCGGCGGACGCATCGGTGACTCCTCCTTGAAATACTCCTTCCGCCGTGCTTCGATAATCTTCAGTCCGACTGCATCCACCGCAACCGGATCTGTTCCCACAATCATCCCTTTGTACAGCCATGTATGCTCTTTGTCAAAGTGATGCGGCCCCGTGCAGTGAAACTGCGGGGTGAGCATCAGCAGGACGTTCAACCGTGTCTTCCCATGCACGTGAGGGAGCTTCCACAGTGCCCCGAGGTTTACGCATGAATCCGAGTGATAATCGGGAGGGCTCTGCGTGAACATGATATAGTTCTTCAGGCATCCACCGACTCCGGACCAGTTGTGGGCGCGCATCGGGCGGACGTTGATCAGAGCGGTGGCTTGAGTGAAAACGGGATTGAAAAGGACCCCGCGATCATCAATCCCGATGTTCTTCTCCTGCACTCCTGCAGCAACGAGCCGGGATTTCATGGTCTGCTCGAGGTCTTGCGGCGTGCGGAGGTATCGCCAGACATTTGTCTTGATGCCGACGATGTCTGACGGATTCACCATCTTCTTCCAGGCGTCGCCGGGTGTCTTGACGTCGAACAGCACGGTCACCGCCTCGTCGATCATCTCATCGATGATCTGCTTGTTGAGCTTCCAATCAGCGTCGACCACGTTGCGGTGCCGGGTGAGAACCACCTTCGCCTCTTTCTTTACGGCTTGCCGGCCAAGGAACGGCATACCGGCACTCCCAACGACGGCTGCAGCAGCAGTCGTCCGGAGAAAATCTCTTCGGGTCATTGTGGATTCGCTCATGGCAGTTTCCTCCGAACTGATTCGAGGAGAGCTCGCGCTCCTGATTGAGTTCGAGCGTCAAAAACAACCGCTATACATGCGCCTTGCCTGATGGCAGCTGTCCACCTCTTGTTCTCCGTCTTCACCGCTCCTGTCTCTCCCGCATCGGGCATGTAATGCGCGGTAAATGTGGCATACGCAGTGACGGCCTCTGCGACATTGGGATACTGAATGAGGAGAAGGTGACTCTTGTCGCCGGTGATGCGGACGAGCACCGCATGCGTCTTCTCGTTCAGCGATAGGAGATTCGCACTGGCAAGATAAAAATGGATATTCAGAATCTCGTGGCGGTAGAAGTAGCGGAGCGTCGCCGGTAGATATTTACCTTTCGGAAGCAGATCGAGGATCCCTGGTTTTGCGCCTTCTTCTCTGATCGCATCTGCGATGTGTCTGCCGAGTGCAAGCACCGCCTTGGTGGCCTCATCGTTCTCATGATCGATCATCACGCAGACGAAGAAGCGCCCCTTCCAGAATGTCAGCAGGCCATTCTTATATTCCGCCTCCTGCCCGATCCTTCGCATTGGTGCTCTTCCCTGCATATTGGAGTACGCTCCAAATGCGTTGCGGGGGAGTCCCATATCGAAAATCTCAACGAGGATCTCTTCCTGGTTGGGCCGGGCGTACCGTTGAACAAGGAGACGTCTAGATCCGTAAGCGAGGTACACCTCGCCGGCGCCGTCCATATAATCGAAGATCTCCGCACCTGTATAGAAGCGGACGGCCTCAGAAACAGCCCACTGACCGATTGTCGGCGGAACAAGGCTCTGCATGGCGGATTGCCTGAGCGTATCTGGCTGAGTCATAGCAAGCAAGAAGAACGCGATTAGTGGCATTGTCAGAATGGTCGAGTTTACCGTAATGATAGCATATTCTCAGGTGAAAAACCCACCCGTCCGGTCGGAACCGTGGCATTCCCCGGCTGTTGCCATACAGATTCTCATTGTTGCCACAATGTTTTGAAGCCGTAAAAGTCCAGTTGCGTTTGAGTGCAGGCTGGGTTAGCTTTGTACGTCGAAATCCGTCCTCTTCCGCACCGCAACTGTCCCGAATTATGCCCGAGGAGGTGATGATCGTGGCGACCAAACCGCACGTTGAACACACCAGGCACGTCTTTCGCTTCCGGAAGTGTACAAACAAGGGACGGGGGATGAATTCGCCGAGAAGGGATCAAACTCGAAAATAGCAGTCAATGGTTTTTGTCCTGCTTTTCGATTCTGCTCAATGCGGTTTTCTCAGATGCCGAATGAGCGGATTGTGCTTTAGGTAGCATCGGATCAAAACAACTCAAAATGTGGAACAGACAATGGAGGCATTATGTGGAACAGACGTGATTTCCTTCGGGGCTGCGTGGCTGGTGTCGGCGTGCTGACCGGCACGGGTGAGAACGTTCTCGCACGGATTCTCGCGGCGGGACGCGACACGGCGCATCTGAGCCCCGAACAGCTTGCTGACGACGAGGACTTCTGGTTCGAAGTCCAGCAGGCGTTCACCGAAGACCGCAATATCATCAACTTGAACAACGGCACCATCCAGAACGGCCTTCGCATCGTCCAGGACGCGGTACGGCGGCACAGCGAATTTTCAGGCAACGCCGCATGGCACTCGATGGCCATCTTGGCGAGAGAAATCGAGAGCTGCCGGCGGCGGCTGGCATCCCACCTGGGTTGCGATCCCGAAGAGCTCGTTATCTGCCGCGGCGGAACGGAGGCTGGCCAGATCCCGATCATGGGACTCGACTTGAAGCGCGGTGATGAGGTGGTCATCACGAACCAAGACTACCCGCGGCTGATCAGTTCGTGGAAACAGCGTGAGAAGCGCGATGGCATTGTGCTCAAGATCGTCCCGCTTCCTGCCCCGCCCGTGCCGCTCGACAAGTTCTATCAACTTGTGGAGCAACAGGTGACTCCACGGACGAAGCTGATCCACGTCTGTCACATGACGCATTGGACGGGCCAGATGGCGCCAATGCGCAGGATCGCGGACATGGCGCACCCGAAAGGCATCGAAGTGCTCGTCGATGGTGCGCACGGCTTTATGCACGTGCCGTTCAAGCTCGCGGACTTAGGGTGCGACTATTACACGGCGAGCTTGCACAAGTGGCTGATGGCGCCGCCCGGGAACGGCTTCGTGCGGATTCCGAAGGACCGGATCTCGAAGGTGTGGCCGTTAACGCCGCCATGGTCAGACGACCCGAATAACATCCGCCGCTTCGAAGACGTAGGGACGCGCACGCCGTCGAACCGTGTTGCCATCGCCGAGGCGATCACATTCAACGAAGGGATCGGCATCGAGAGGAAATCGGCGCGCATCCGGTACCTCAAAGAGCGCTGGGCCAACCGGCTCCGCACCCTCTCGCGGGTGCGATTCTACTCGAGCTCGGAACCCGCCGAATCCTGTGGGGTAGCCACCTTCGGCATTGAGGGAATGGACATGGCGAAGCTTGCCGGGCATCTGCTCGACAAGTGGGGTATCGTCGTATCGCCGATGAAGCACCCTGATGGATTGATCGACGGAATTCGGATCGTAGTGAATGTGTCGCTCTCAGCGAGGGAAATCGACTACTTCGCTGACGTCATGGAGGGCATCATCAAGAAGGGCTCGCTCATGTGAGCTTGTGAGCGTTGAGATGACTTTGTTTGGCGATCACTAGAGCCAAAGGCTCCTTCCCGAACCCTGCCCCGACTACTTCCCCGCCTGTCCCGCTCAAGGCAAAATTGCCAAAGGGCGGGATGCCGTACAGCGGCAAACGACACAGTCGGGCAGAATTGCCTCAGCGCAGTCACATGGGCAGATGGTTCAGAAATCCCCAATCTAAAACCTGTCCTCTGCCAAAGGATAGGTTGACCCAAATGTGTCCTTGATAAAATGACACACAGCAATCCCAGGCAAGGTCCACGCAGTCATAGGTATGCGTCGCGCCGGCAAAACAACGTTCCTTCATCAACTGCGATCTGAGCGGCACAAACTCCATCCTCCCGAGAGGGCCGTCTACATAAGCTTCGATGATGACCGGCTGATGGACTTGCCAGCGGGACAACTGAGCCAACTCCTCGAGGAATATTATCGCCGATATCCTGAGCTTCGTGGCAAAGAGACGGTCTTCTGGTATCTCGATGAGATTCAACTGGTCAACGGCTGGGAACGGTTCGTCCGCAGGGTGCTTGATTCCGAACGGGTTGAGGTGGCTGTGTCCGGCTCATCTGCCCGGCTTCTCAGTCGGGAAATCCACACCTCACTGCGCGGCCGCAGTGTGGAAACTGTCATCCGGCCTTTCAGCTTTCGGGAATTCCTGCGGCATCGCGGTGAAGAGCCAGCAATGTCCGTTGAACGGTTGACAGCGAATGAGCGCTCTCTCATCGAAAAGCGTTTTCGTGAATATCTGCAGGAAGGTGGATTTCCAGAAGCTCAGGGGCTTCCGGGAAGCTCGCGGACAGAACTTCTGCAGGGCTACGTAGACACTGTGCTCTTCCGCGATATTTTGGAACGGTATCGTATCACCCAAGTGTCTGCGCTACGATGGCTTGTGCGACAGTGTCTGCGCAATCCCGCTGGTGCGATAAGCGTGCATCGACTGTACAAAGACCTGAGATCCCAAGGCCATGGTGTGTCGAAGGACGCGCTCCACGCAATGTTTGCGCATCTCTCGGACGCTTTTCTTATCAGCGCTGTGCCGCTCTCCACTGACTCGGAACGGAAACGGAACTCCAATCCGCGCAAGATCTATCCTGTCGACCCGGCGTTGATCCACGCGTTCGATGTCACCGGCCGTGCGAACGAAGGCCACGCGTTGGAAACTGTCGTGCTGGGCGAACTCGAGAGACGGAAAGCGGAAGTCGGATACGTGAAGTCCACTTCCGGATTCGAAGTAGACTTCCACGCGCGTTTCCTGGATGGCAAAGATGAGCTGATTCAAGTGTGCGCCGATCTCTCTTCTGCGCAGATACGAGAGAGAGAGCTCAGGGCCTTGCGGGAAGCGTCGCATGAACACCCGCGAGCCCTCAAACGAGTGCTCTTGTTGGACCACGAGCAGGCGATACAAATGCAGCAGCTCGAGGTCAGTGTCCAGACTGTATATGAGTGGCTGAAGAGATTTTTATCATTTTTCTTTCCCCAAAGGGTGATCGTGGCATGAATATTGGCAGAACCGTCTTCTCGCAGTTGATGGACTTTATTCCCGTGCACGAGTTCCGGTCCATCGTCAAGCGCCACCATGGCGAGCATCGCTTCCGAAGCTTCTCATGTTGGGAACAGTTTCTCTGCATGGCGTTCGCACAACTGACCTATCGCGAGAGTCTGCGCGACATCGAGACGTGCCTTCGTTCACCGGGAAGCAAGCTCTACCACTGCGGCATTCGTTCTCGCATTGCTCGCTCAACACTCGCTGATGCCAACCGCTTTAAGCCGGGCACTCAGGCAGGAAGGCGCGTTCAAAGTAGCGACACGAGTCCGCGATCGTGCTCTCAAAAGGAGTGTAGGTGAGGGAAAACGCATCCATGCTCTTCTTATTGGAGTAGTAGACATGCCATCCGCTCAGCCTCCCGTACGCAAAGGAGATGAGGGGCCGATTTTCTGAAAGAAAGCTCGCAAGCTCCATTATCCCGCCTGCAATCGAGAGAATCATTCCCGGAATCTTGATCGGCCAGACGTGTGAACGCTTGCCGGCATAGGCCGCAATTGTCTCGATGACTTTCGCGTATTCCACGTTCGCCCCCGCGACTAGGTAGATGCCTGTGATATCTGTTCGATCGACGGCTGACCTGATAGCTGCGCAGACGTCGCGAACATCGACTATTCCAAGACCTCCGGCAAAAGAGCCGAAGAGGAACCCCCGGTAGATTCTGTCGTAGATTTGATTATGCGGCGTTGAGATGTTCGGATCCCCGGGCCCCATGATGGAAGCCGGACAGAGAATAACGGCGTGAAGCCCATCGTCGCGCATGGCCTTCCGTACAATTTCGTGACCACAGCGCTTGGACTGCATGTAATGAAAGGAGGACGGCCAGTTAAAGGGTGTTTCTTCGGTGGCGAGCATCTGACGCTTCTTGTGGAAGCCGACTGCGCCTACGGAGGAAATATGGATCAATCTCTTGACGTTGAAGCGAAGGCAAGCTTGGACGATATTCTCAACGCCCTGAACGTTCACACTGTAAAGACGCTCTTTGTCTCTTCTCCAATAGGAGATCAGACCAGCCAGATGAATAACGACATCGCTGCCGTCTACCGCGCGGAAGATGTCGTCGCGACACTCAACGTGTCCCTCTACAACACGAAGGTCATATGCGTCGATAGTTCTTCGAAACGGGTCATCAGGCATCACGAAGACTGTGATCGATTCCTTCCCGTATTTGGCAACGAGCAGAGGAAGCAGGACTGAGCCAACGAACCCAGTCGCACCGGTAAGAAGTATCCTCATGAGCGGGTATTCCGATTACCTTTCCGTACCAATCTTCAGCGATCTGTGCCTCCAATATACGCGAGATCGGTGTCACCCAAAAGCGGAGGAAGAGGAAAAGCTGAATGCTTACCCACAACCTGCTACGGAAACGTCCTCCTTGGTGCGATCAGGCGGCGGTTCCAATCTTGGACCCAAAATCGTCAAGCGTGCTGCCTTACCCCTCCAGCAGTGGGACAGAAAGTTTGGCGCATTTGCCTTTCAACCTGAACTGAAGTAGCTTTGTGTCGTAGAATCTACCTGCCGTTAGCGCAAGTCCCGATACTCACCGAAGGAGATCACTATGATTGGGGCAACAATCTCTCACTATAAGATTCTTGAGAAACTCGGTGGCGGAGGCATGGGCATCGTTTATAAAGCCGAAGACACCCGCCTCAAGCGCACGGTCGCCCTGAAATTCCTCCCACCTGATCTCACCCGTGACCCCGAAGCCAAAGAACGTTTCGCCCACGAAGCCCAGGCTGCCTCCGCGCTCGATCATCCCAACATCTGCAACATCCATGACATTGGCGACACGGATGACGGGCAGTTCTTCATCGTTATGGCCTGTTACGAGGGAGAAAGCCTCAAGGAACGGCTCCAGCGAGGATCGCTTGGGATTGATGAAGCTCTCGAGATTGCCGGTCAGGTGGCTTCCGGGCTTTCGAAGGCGCACGAGAAGGGCATTGCTCACCGCGACATCAAACCGGCAAACATCATGCTCACGAGCGATGGCGGAGCGAAGATTCTAGATTTTGGTCTGGCCAAACTCGCGGGACGCGCCCGGCTCACCAAGACAGGAACAACCGTTGGCACCATCGCCTACATGTCGCCGGAGCAGGCCCGCGGCGAGGAGGTTGATGGAAGGACAGATATTTGGTCGTTGGGGGTGGTTCTCTACGAGATGATGACTGGCCGGCTGCCGTTCGAAAGCGATTATGACCAGGCGATGATCTATTCCATTCTCAATGAACAACCGAAGCCGCTGAAAAGTGTACGGCCGGATGTTCCGGCCGAATTGGAGGAGGTGGTGAGGAAGGCTCTGCAGAAAGATTTTCGGGGACGCTTTCAGCTTATGGACGAGTTGCTCACGGATCTTCGTGCTGTGAAGAAACACCTTGAGGCCAAGAGCAGCAAACTCCATCACGACGCGAGGATGTCTTTGCCTTCGATCGCTGTCCTCCCTTTTGTCAACATGAGCGCGGATCCGGAGAATGAATACTTCAGCGACGGCCTGGCCGAAGAGATTATCAACGCGCTGACGCGGATTCCCGGGCTCCGGGTGATCGCCCGGACGTCCTCGTTCATGGTGGGGCGCTTGGGGCTCGACGTCCGGGAGGCCGGAGCACGGCTCGGTGTCGAGAGCATCCTCGAAGGGAGTGTGCGCCGGGCGGGCTCCCGGGTGCGGGTGACGGCGCAGCTCGTCTCGACGCGCGACGGCTCCCACCTGTGGAGCGAGCGCTACGACCGCGAGCTGACCGACCTGCTGGCCCTCGAGGATGACGTGGCGGCGGCCATCGCCGAACACCTACGGGGCGAGTTGGGCCGGGCAGGGGGAGAGCGAAGGCGCCAGGCGGTCAACCACGAGGCCTACGTGAGCTTCCTCGAAGGGCGGCACCACTTCGCGAGGGGAACGCCCGAGGCCTTGATGAAAGCAACGGTGTGCTACCAACGCGCGACCGAACAGGACCCTGGCTTCGCACTGGCGTACGACTCGCTCGCGGAGCTGCACTGGTTTCTGGGGTTTTTTGGCAACGTGCCCCCGCGCGATGCATTCTCCAGGAGCACTTGGTACGCTCTGCGGGCGCTGGAGCTGGACGACACACTGGCCGAGACCCACGCCCTGCTGGGCATGCTCCGCAAGGAGCTCGACTACAACTGGCCCGAGGTTGACCGCGAGTGCCATCGGGCCCTGGAGCTGAACCGCGAATCGCCGCTGGTGCGCCTGCGGTACGCAATCAGCGGACTTATGCCGCACGGTCGGGTCGTCGAAGCGATAGGCGAGCTCGACGCCGTCGTACGGGTCGACCCGCTGTCGATCCCCAGTCGCTGGTGGCTCGCCGTGATGTTGTACTTCTCGCGGCAGCTGGAACGTATGGCCGAGGAGGGCCAGCAAATCATTGCGCTCGATCCCAACCACTTCCTTGGTCACTGGGTTGTCGGTATGCAGCGGGACGCGATTGCCGCCGGTGCCAAGGCGGTAGCCGCCCTAGAGAAGGCGCACGAATTGTCGGGCGGGAGCCCATTCACCATGGGCTTCCTAGCCTACGCCTGCGGGCGCGCGGGACGACCAGACGACGCCCGCCGTCTGATTGAGAGCGCGCGCGCAATCGCAGCGAAAGCCTACGTTCCCCCGTCGACCTTCGCGCTCGGTCACGTCGGTCTGGATCAGTGGGACGCCGCCTTCGACTGGTGGAACCGGGCGATCGAGGTTCGCGACCCGCTCGTCATGCCGGTGAAGAGCTACCCGTTCTTCGACCCGGTACGCGGTGACGCGCGTTACCAGGAGATGCTGCGCCTCATGAACCTTTCCGAGGGCTAAGCGAAGACCGACAAACGCGCGCCTGTGATGCTGCGGAAGTAGTTGCGCCTACTGATTGCTAACCTCTAGGCTATGCTTCACCTTTCAATCGGCAATCGAAAATTGAAAATTTTCCACTCCCGCCAAACAACGGCGGGATGCTCAAAGTTTCAACCACTCACTGAGAAGCGTTCGTGGGAAACTTTGGCAGTAGCCCCAAAGGGAACCTTGTGCACCCAGTACAATTGCTGGTGGTTACTGAACTGCAGTTATCATAGCAGCCCAAAGGAATCCCTCGTTTCCAACCACTTTCAGAAAAGGGCCAAAAACCGAGCTATTTCGATAGCCGCGTTCTACCTAGGGGGCGAGATCATTCATGTTAGGAGATAGTAGGTGTCATCCTCGATGGTGAAGTAGAAACGCCAGTCGCGGGTGACCCGCGCTTGCCAAATTCCTCGTGCCTCGTCATATTTCTCTGCCCCCAAGGAAGGGTGACGGAGATTTGCCAGCAGGAGAGGAACCCGACGGTCGAATGCAGCTTGGATTGCAGCCGGGGCCTGCCCGTAGCTCTAGGTAGTCACCGGCACGGAGGTAAAGTTCGTCGTGAATCTTTTTCGGAATGGCTACCTGACGGCTTGCACCGATTTTGACAGCGGCCATAACGTGTTCTCCTTCGCACATTTGCCTTTGAGTCTGAACTGCCGTAGCTTTGTACCGCTAGATTTGCCCGCCGACACTGTGGAAACACCATAGCCGTCATTTCTCCCGGTCTCGATTCCCACCGGAGGAGGTCACTATGGTCGGGGCAACAATCTCACATTACAAGATTCTTGAGAAGCTGGGTAGTGGAGGCAGGAGCCGCCTCCAGTAGCTGAAATTCGTGCAGGAGTGACCGTGAAGATATGTGTTGGTATTGATGTCGGCTCAGTAGCAGTGAAACTCGCTGCCTGCGGGAGGACGGACGAGCCATTGGGTGCTGTTCCAACCCCTGGAAATGCCAGTGGGATGTTCTACTTTGTACAGGATCACACAATCCCGCTGTTGCTTTCACACAGCCTTCGGACTCGAGGTGAGCCTGTTGAAGCTGCGCGCAGGCTCCTTGACGAATTCCGCAACACATTTGACCATTTCGAAATCGTTGGCCTGTGTGTCACAGGAAGCGGAGGAAAAGCGCTCAGCGCGGCTCTCGACGTTCCGTTTGAGAACAGCTTCAAAGCAATCGCTCAAGCAGCGGCCACACTCTGGACCGACGTTCGGACAGTTCTTGAGCTCGGCGGCGAGACTGCCCGTTATGTGAGAATTGAGGTGAATGATCAACACCTTGTTCGCATTGTGGACTATGAGAAAAACGGCGATTGTGCTGCCGGGACGGGTGCCTTCATCGAGCAACAGGCGGCGAGGTTGAAATACTCCCTTGAGGAAGTCGGCGAAGCGGTGCTTCAGGCAGAGAAGGCGGCACTAATCGCGGGCCGATGTTCAGTCTTTGCCAAGACCGATATGGTCCACGCGCAGCAGAAGGGATACAACCCGCCGGCGATTCTGCGGGGCCTCTGCGAGGCCGTCGTGCGCAATTTCAAGAGCAGTGTCTGCAAAGGTAAGCAGATCCTGCCAAAGGTTCTCTTCGCGGGCGGCTTGGCGTTGAACAGGGGTGTTGTCCAAGCCGTCAGGCAGATCTTTGAACTTGATCGTGAATCGCTCATCATTCCGCCATTCCCGGCATCCATGGGCGCAATCGGGTGTGCGCTCATCGAACGAAATCGGCAAGCGGCTCGCAATGTCGAAATCGTTCCAGAAATACAGATCAACGCCGCCCCACGAGGCCCATACGCGGTGAACACAGCGAAGCCCGTGAACGCAGGCCGTTTGCCTACTCTGTCGACTGATCATGTCTCGTTCCTGCGTGATCGCGTCGTCCCGTATTCGTTCGAAGGCAAGGCCCTGCCCGTTGATGTCTACCTCGGAATCGATGTGGGGTCAGTGAGCACAAACCTCGTCCTTGTCGATGACGACGACAATATCATCAAAGAAATTTACGTGCGGACAGACGGAAGACCTATTGAAGTTGTGAACCGAGGGCTGCGAGACATCGAAGAGGAGCTTGGATCCCGCATACGAGTCTGTGCGACTGGAACGACAGGGTCGGGACGCGAGTTGATCGGCGCACTTGTCAGCGCGGACACCATCAACGATGAGATTACAGCGCACAAGACCGGAGCGCTCTACATCAGTGAGCGCTTGCAGGAGCAGAAGGTGGACACAATCTTCGAGATTGGCGGGCAGGATTCGAAATTCATCAGCATTGAGGATGGTGTGGTGGTGGACTTTTCGATGAACGAGGCGTGTGCGGCCGGGACAGGCTCATTTCTCGAGGAACAGGCTGAGCGCCTTGGCATCAGCATCGTGAAGGAATTCTCTGCACTGGCTTTTGCATCAGCAGCACCTGTTCAGTTCGGTGAACGATGCACGGTATTCATCGAAAGTGACATCAACACGCACATTCAGCAAGGGACTGACAAGGCAGATATCGTTGCCGGTCTGGCGTATTCGATCGCGCTGAACTATCTCAACCGAGTTGTCCGTGGCCGGAAGATCGG
>VGWB01000014.1 GCA_016873755.1 Ignavibacteria bacterium
GTAGCAGGATCATAGATTTTGTCTCGACATGTCCATCGGCAGCCAGACGATAGAAATAGAGCCCGCTCGGCATCGCCGAAGAGTTCCATTGCACTGAATGAACACCGGGTGCAAGATCGGCATTAACCAGCTCTGCGACTTCCTGGCCGAGCATATTGCAAATCTTCATCACAGCACGGCAGGCCCGTGGCAATTCGAAGCGGATCGTGGTAGCCGGGTTGAACGGGTTGGGGTAGTTCTGATACAGGATGACGTGATTCGGAACGGCTGCGAAATCCTCACGGATTTCAGTCACAGCCATTTTCGAAACGTACACCGCGATGCAGTAGTTCGACATGAACCCGTACTCGCGTTCCCAACTCTTACCCGAGTACCGGCGGTAGCTTCGATTCTCAGGTTGAGCGAGCCCGTCTCCGCACAGTTGCGAGGTTGCGCCGACTTGCTCGATTCCGACGAAGAAATGTTCCTTGTCGGTGCTCCAGCTCAACGACGAAACAGCCCACTTATCCGAGTTCCAATTGCCGCTACTCACATAGATGGTTTTCGTATCGCTCTGCTGCGGTGGATCAACGGGCCACGTGGATACCGCGTCGCTGTTGAAGTTCTTCCAGAAACATAGCTTGACGGTCTTGCCGGCTGACGATTCCCATACCACTTTGACGGAATCGATCGAGAGCGCCGGCCAGTCGGTCGGCTTTGTAAAGCGCACGCAATAGTACTGCACGGCGAGGTTGAACCGTGTCGAGACGTGACTGGAGTTGTAGTAACTCAGCCACGTGCCTTCGGAACCCTGCTGGCGGGCGTGAACCTGGAAGCTGAGACAGGCAAGCACTGCGAGCAGAGAGAGATGAATCAGCATTGATCTGGTTTGATGCATGGTTTTGTCTCCTCGGGAGGAATGATCCAGTGCTCTAGCCATCGATCCCTGTGCTCTCCATAAAGGTCCTGAAAAATCTTGACTGGAGGAGCCCGCTGATCGATGCTTCCTTCAAGGTTACGAGGAAGCCGCCATACAAGCGCAACGGGAAAGTGAAAACTCTGTGGAGATTGTGTGAAGCGGGGATGGAGAAGAATTTCGAGTTCGAAAAAGGTACGTCATCGCTGCTTCACGAGCGGACGGAATCGGAAATAATCAAGGTCGATACAAGCTCAGGCAGGGAACGACCCGCGGTCAACATTGATGAGCAGCTGTTGCTGCCTCTAGGAGCGGCGGGAGGGGCGAGTCCCAAGCGTCCCGATTGAGGAATCAAACTCACCGATGTCCCACCGCACCGAACATGTCCTCTCACTTGATGACCAATTGTTGCTTTTTCCTTTTTACCAGGGCCCTCCCCCTCGTCCGTCGTCGCGGCTGTGCCCTAATCCCTAACCGGCCAACCCTTCAACGTGTTTGAGAAAATGAGATCACTCAGGATGGAAAACACCCACCTCACCTGAGAGGTGCAGGTTGAGCCTCCTTCCGTTGTCTTTCTGATGTTGTCATCAGATGCGATCAACCAGCCCGTTGATGTGTGATGAAGATTCGAGTGCATCAAGTTGTGCGAGAATGCTTACTACCATCGGTACGAGACGCCCACGCTCAACTGCGTGAGGAAAATCTTCTCGTTGCCGAAACTCTGGAAAATCCGGACGGCCGGATCAACCGTCAGGGAGCGAGATACAGGGATTGCAGCATAGAGCCTCGCTGATCCAGCTGGTTCCGTCGAAGGGCCCTCGGCCGGCTCGAATGTCTCGTAAGTGAAATAGGGCGTCGCAACGGGTACCACCTCATAGCGATCCTTTGCACCTGAAAAAAACAAAACCCCAAGTCCGAGCGAGCCATACAATGTTGCTGTCCGGATGTTGCCAAGTTTGATGTCCGCGACTCCTTGTATGCCGTGTCCGAGAAATTCATTCTCAGCGGCTGACGAACCAACGGGAATTCCTGCATACGACCATTCAATGGTTCCGCCGCTCGGTTCGGATGCCAGAATCTGCACGCTGTATTCAGCCCCGAGCCGCACTCGCGAATTCATCAGCGACGTACGGAACAGGAGACGTGCCTCCACACCTAATCCTCCAAAACTCCCTTGATCGCCCCAGTCAAAGCGAATCTGGTCGTTCGGGGAAAAGAATCCATATACTAATGATCCCGACACGGCCGATCTGTTCCAAACACCTTCGTCCGCTACGGTCGGGGTGCTCCGAGTCCCCTCGTCTGCTCGGGAAACTCCAGGCGCCGAAGGCGCTACCATCGTCCCGCCAAAGAAATCATTTTCAAGATAGACTTTCGCCCGGTTCACAGTCTTGTATAACGCCTTTGTCAAGTCGAGAAAATCAGGCGGCTTGTCCCACTCTCCCTCTACATCAACCTTGGCGTCTTCCTCGTTCATTTCAACTCCCCATTCAAGGGCGTTCGTGCGCAGGTTGATGAGCTCGCCTCTTCCCACACAGAACGGCTTTGGCGATTCAAGTGGAATGAACCCGTAGTATTTGCGCGTCGTCCCCCAACGGTCAATTGAAAGCAGTACAAGGGCGTCAATGCCTTCATCAGCGGCAATCATCCGACAGTCTCGCTCGTGAAAGTCGCCGGAGGCAGTCGGAGTGTACTTCGCAAATTTCTCCAGATCAATCGGCTTCTCAATGAGCTTCACATTGAATCCCCGCCCCTTCAGATTCTCCCAGAATCTCCGGGCAACGTCGTCAAAGCCGCTCGAATCGATCGACTGAAGATGCGCTTCCAGGGTCCCGGTCGCGGCTTTCGCAATCGCTTGGTCGAGCAACCCTCCTCCCTGCCGGTACGTCGCTGCAACAGGGGCTTTGGCAACTGCGACTCCGATGTTTCGTTCTTTGGTCTGCCAAAAATCACTCTTGAGCGCCAGGTTGGAGGGACCACATCCGCACGCAAGCACAAGCGAGGCTGACCCGAGGACGACAAACAACAATGGTTTTGACATGATCGACTCCTTCTTTTTTGCGTTGAGAGCCCGACTCAAAAATGCTGCTCTCCCTTTCGCGACTTGCGCCAAATGGGTCCTTCGAAGGAGCACTTCGCCCCGCCTTCAGGTGTTCGCGAGCGGCCAGAACAAAACCGCCCGGTCGGGATGCGTTGAGCCTTCGGACCGTTGCCACAAGCAACCAAAGAAGAGATAGTAATAGGTTTTGAAGAAATGCTGTTCGGGAAAGCCTCCAGTGAAATTGACACATTTGAGAACAACTTGTTTCTGAAGCACGACGGAACGACGCGAGCTCAATAGGTTCAAGGCGACATAGGCTTGGCCGATTTTCCTGCAAAGAAGTCATTCTCCAGAAAGGCTTTTGCCTTGTCGACCGCTTTGTACAACGCTTTCGTCACCTCTGGGAAATCAGGTGGTTTATCCCACTCTCCTTCTACGTCGACCTTCGACTGATCTTCCTCCATTTCAACGCTCCACTCCAGCGCATTCGTGCGGAGGTTGACGAGCTCGCCTCTCGCGACACAGAAGGGCTTTGGAGACTCAAGTGGAATGAAAGCGTAGTATTTACGCGTCGTTCCCCAACGATCGATTGAAAGCAGCACGAGGGCATCGACACCTTCATCAGCTGCAATCATTCGGAGGTCTCGTTCATGGTAATCGCCAGACGAAGTCGGTGCAAACTTGGGGAGTTTCTCGAGGTCGATCGGCTTCTCAACAAGCTTGACGTTGAATCCTTGCGTTTCCAGGTTCTCCGCAAACTTTTGGGCGACGTCCTCGAAACTCTTGGAATTAAGCTTCTCAAAATGGGCATCCAGCGTCCCAATTGCAGCTTTCGCAATGGCACGATCGAGCAGGCCCCCTCCTGCTTGATGCGTCGCGGCAACCGGGGACTTAGCTACAGCGACTCCGATCTTTCGTTCTTTCGTCTGCCAGAAATCACTCTTCAACGCGAGCTTTGACGGCCCGCACCCGCAGACAAACGCGAGCAGCACAAAGCCGAGTACGGACAAGAACAATGGCCTAGGCATGGCTGATTCCTTTCCCTATTGTGATTGAGAAGAATCCCCTTTCGAAGCACGACGGAACGGAGCGAGGTCCACCGTTTCCCAGGACTGCTCGCCGGCCCCAAGCACAGCTCCTACCACAACGGCGGCGGCGGTGAGAGCAGCTATCGCGCCGTAATTCACCTTCCCATTTCCCTCCCCCTCCGCGAGGAAGATCGCACACAACCCAATTCCCACGCCGAATCCGCCACCCAGCAAAGCATACTCGCCTATTTTGGATCCTTTGGAGACATAAAGGGTCTTCACGGAAGAAAGAGGTACCGAGATCGGAACACCGGCCGTCGTCACACCCGAGAACTCTGTTGACGAAAGAAAACACTTCGTTCCCTCGATCCGCTCGCCGTTTTCTAAGAGCGCGACGAAGTCGGCGTATGCTGACATCGGCCGCTGGGCAACGGCTAGTTGGGTTATCGTGGCGCACACCAACAAAACGTAACGCAAGACCGGCCCTCACCTTCAACTGACGTGGATCCGACGCACTTCACCGTAACCGAAATCGGAGACGTCTCTCCGATCAAATCTTCAGTTGATAGTACGGGGAGGCCGCGACATAAGCGCAACGGGAAGGTGAAAACTCTGTGGAGATTGTGTGAAGGATTACTGTAGGGAAGGCCGGTGGTTCGGTAGCGGATTTTACTTGGCAGCAAGCGGTTTGAAGCGGATATAGTCAAAATCGACATAGCTTCCGGCCGGCGTGAACCACCCGCCTCCACTGATAACCAGCTGCTGATCACTCGCGAGTGCTTCCTTCGGGAGCGTACCGGAACGAACGGGAATATAGGCGACGCCATCTTCGCTCATCTCGACGGTCAGACGGCTTTCATTCCTTATGAAGCGGGTGTAGGCGGTGTACGGCAGCGGCTCGGTCGTGTCGCCCGGAGGGATATATGAGGGTGCTCTCGTCGCCTCCTCTTCTACCAGATTACTGAACTGGATTGAGAACGAAGGTCTGTTCCCCCAAGAACGCGAGCGCATAAAGGTTGCAGAAGCCGTGGGAGCACCATTCCGGGCAAACGTAACTGAGATCCAGAGATACCTGCTGTCCGCCGGTCGAACAATGCTGTATCTTGCCTTGATTTCCAGCATCCATGAGGTTCCGTCTAGCTTCCGACGAAGCTGAAGCGCAGGATAGTACCAGTATCCGTCACCGTCGCGAAACATCGCAAATTGTGGTAGAGATGACCAGTATGAGATCGGATCAAGGCTATATCGAAGGTGCCCCGGATTGTCGATTAGGGAGATGCGCCCAAACGTATGGAAACCGTACTCATTCGGTCCCTGCCACTGCACGACTTTCCACCCTGAATCCAGTTTCGAGGCGCTGAAATCATCGTCGAACGAGCTCTCGGCGGGCTTGTCGGCCAGTGCACTTTCTTGTACGATCTCTTGAACTGCTGCTGCCAGCTCCTTTCTTTCGATCCCAGCTCTCCTCTGTATCTCCGCTTCGAGATCCATTAACAGCACAAAGGGACTGCCTGCTGGCCCTCCGTCGCGCATCGTGATCGCCATCAAGTGAGCGTCTCTGCCTGCTGCAACGCGAAACAGGATGTGTCGTCCGCCGGGAGACCAAAGCGGCGTGTCCTTATCGCCGCCGATCGATTCGGTGACGCTACTCAGAGTCCGATCTGCAATCGAGAACGTGTACACCTGACGAAGGTGCTCCTCCCCCTTTCCCAAATCGAAAACGGCGTATCTTCCATCAGGCGAGAAGCGTAGACCGCGTGAGTTCCCGTCAAGGATCGTCAGCGAATCACACTCTCCACTCGCGGCGTTGATCGCTACGAGCATCATGGCATCTTGAAGGACAGAGTGCTCGCGAGTTGCGACACGGGCAAGGATGCGCTTTCCATCACGTGACCAATCTGACGGGAAAATCATCCAACCGCTGCGCCCCTGAACAACCTCCGGCTCGCCGCCTTCGACCGAGACCGTGCGGAGATCTACATACCAACTCTCTCTGTACCAACCGTAAGCGATCTTTTTGCCATCGGGGGCCCAGACCTTGTAGTAAGCGAATTCCGGAGATTCGCTCCAGGTCTTATGGGTCAACTGCGTGATCCTCCCAGTCTTCCGGTTTTTCACCACCAGGTTGCCCGTCTCCCAGTCGGTATGAGCCTCCATCGTTTCATCGGGAGAAATCGCGCCAAGGGGTTCAAGGGCAACGCGCGCGAGGTAGTAGTCGATCATCGCCGTGTAGTCAGGCATTCTCGCGGAGAGCACTGCAAGACGGGCCCGGGCAGTCCGGACTGCGTCGGAATACTTCGGGAATCGACGCATCACGGTCCGATAGATTTCCAGAGAGCGCACATCACCTTTCTTCTCGTAGCAGGATGCCAGCCGCAGATGCGTGCAGATGAGGAGGGAGTCGTTTCGCGAGGGCCCATCAAGGATCTGCACATAGAGTCGTTCCGCCCCTTCGAGGTCGCCCTCTACGTCTTCGCGATACGCCGCCTCCTGCAGAAGTTTCTCCGGTGCGGTCTGACACAGGCAGAGCGAGGAGACAATGGTCAGACCAAGAAACAGCCGCCTTGAAGATCGTGCGATCAAGGACAAATTCAACAGTGGCGAGCGGGACATTGGCAGAGCTCTCAATCCAAGATTCATGTTACTCGTGGAACTTGTATCCCACACCACGTACCCCCTGAATGTATCTCGGCTCTGCAGGGTCATCCTCCAGCTTCTTCCGTAGATGTGCAATGTGCGTGTCAACAGTCCGGTTGTCAACGTACACCTCTTTCCCCCACACCTCATCAAGGATGGCATCACGCGAAAGCACTTCCCCTTTGCTGTTTATCAGGTGTCGCAGGAGGGCAAACTCCAGGGAGGTGAGGTACACCGGACGATTCCCTTTCCGCACTTCGTATTTCCTGAAATCGATCTCCACGTCGCCAAATCGCGCTACTTCAATCCCCTGTCGCGTCTGTTTCACTCGACGCAATATAGCGTTGATGCGTGCGAGGAGCTCCCGCGGGCTAAACGGCTTCGTAACGTAGTCATCTGCGCCAAGTTCAAGCCCGAGGACCTTGTCAGCCTCTCTGCCTCGCGCCGTGAGCATGAGAATCGGGATGGTGATCCCCTCCTGCCGCAACTGTCTGCATACATCAAAGCCGCTCATACGCGGGAGCATAATATCCAGAACAATGAGGTCATGCCGTCGCTCCTTCGCACGCGACAGACCAGCAAGTCCGTCGCGTGCGGTATCGATCTCAAATCCCTCCATCTTCAGGTCATCCTCGAGCCCCATGAGGATGCTTTCGTCATCCTCAATGATGAGAATTCGTTCCGTGTGCATAGTCTTCTGTCCCTGTGGTCGGAAGCTTGATGGTGAAAGTACTCCCGTTTCCAAGCTCGCTCTGCACGGCGATCGTGCCGCCGTGTCCTTCGACAACGTACTTGACGATCGTCAGGCCGAGTCCGGTCCCTCTGGTCGCGAGCACATCTTCGTTTGGACCGCGATAGAACCGATCGAAAATTTTCTTGATCTCGTCTTGACGAATTCCGATGCCCCGATCGATCACCTTGATCGCGACACAACCATCGTCATAGAGCACTTCAACCCTGACCTCCTTCGAAGATCCGGAGAACTTGATCGCGTTGTCCAGCAGATTGACAAGCGCCTGTGCCAGGGCATCGCGGTCGATCCTTGCGGGCGGCAAAGCTTCAGCCGTCACGAGAGAAATCCTGTATCCCTCATGCTGGATCTGATGCTGCATGCGGTCAACCACTTCACTCACGAAGCTGTTGATATCAGCCTCCTCGACATGAAAGACTTTCCTTCCCTCTTCAAACCGTGCAAAGTCAAGGATATTCTCCACCAAGAGTGACAAACGCTCACTCTGTTCGACCATCGTATCGTAATACCGCTGCCGGCGTTCCTCCGATGGAATCCGACCGCGCTGAAGCATCTCTGAAAGCTGCCGGATCGAGGTGAGGGGACTCCGAAGCTCGTGCGACACGGTGGAAACGAAATCCGCCTGTAGTTTTGCCAGCTCAACCTCCCGTGCGATCATCCGCCACATGAGGATGCTCCCGAACACAACGACACCGACAGCGAGTACGAACGCCAGGACATACACACGCCTCCGTGAAGTCAAGAGTTGGTCGAAGAACGCTGCATCCCTGTGATAGAGGGTGATCGTCCATGCCGGTACGCCGCCGGGGAATTCGACCTGAATTGTTTTCCGCGCGGTTTCGGGGAGTAATGAGCCCACCGCGCGATCATCACGCTCGTTCCCGACCTGGACGAGGGTGTTTGGTGGCAGGACGAGTTTTTCAAGGAGTGACAAGAGACCGGAGGAGTCCTGGTCTGCCTTGAGCAAAACCCCCACCATTGAAATCTCTTCGGCGTTTGCACCTTTGGATGGAACAGCAATCACAGAGACATTGCGCGAATTCACCGTGGTCTTCCATCGTCGGCTGGAGGATGTGCCGTCATGCCTGGTGAGGATGACGCTGAGCAGGTCCGTCAGCACTCTCGCTTCGAGCGCCATCAGTTCTTCACTTGATTCGAACGCGCCTTGAAGCCGCTCTTCCGCCTTACGGATACGTTCCTCATATATCGAGGGTAATGTCGCGGGAGGAGCCGAGAGACGAGACCACGCGGTTTTCAGAGAGCTCAGAATGAACTCACACTGGACTCTGGCCAGGGACCAGGTTCCGTCGAGGAGGTCTTCGTACATCTTCACGATCTCATCCGCGGCCTGCGAGCTCTCCCCTTCGAACCGCAGACCTTTCAGAAGCTCCAGCCGGGCCGCGAGGTCGACCGGGATACCTCCCGCGATGGAGAGACCTTTGTATCTCCGGGCGATCTCTCCGTACACGCTGGCCGCCTCATTTGTCTTTTGCGACCGGCTCAACGCGCGGGCATGCGCGAAGAGAACTGTCACTCGATCCTGCGGTGCCGTAGCCTTCTTGAGAGCCTCCGCATACGCCGCCGACGCACCCTCGAAGTCCCGCGCCTGAAACTCGCGCTGGATGGCCTGAAGGTACTCCTCGTTGGATTCTGTCATTGAAAGAGATGTGGGAATCATCTGAGCGTCATTCTCTCTGCGGAACAGCCGGGTAGCGAGAGGAAAGACAAATTGTGTCTTGCTCACAAAGAAGGGCTCGCCCACCAGAGGGCTTGAGAGTTTGATTCGCTCCGCCATCGACCGAAGGTCTGACGGGTCTTGCCGTCGCTGGCGGTTGAGGAGATCGTCTGCTGTCTGCTCGATCCGCTGAAGCTCCTGCTCGATCACATTGACGATGGACTGTGCGATTCCTTCGTGCTGCTCGAGGAGATCTCGTTCAGCAGCGGCACGCTCACTTTGTATCCCGCGAAGTGAGAGATAGGCAAGAAACAGTGAGGGGACGGCAACCGTTAGGAAAAAGAAAACAAGGAGCCTTGTTTTCGTCTTGAGCTGTTTCACCGTCATCATCACCCCAGGATACGAAAACCCAGGGGTGCGAGTGTTAAGTTCGTGTGAAGATTGGGTGGAACGAGCGGCGCGAGTGCTGCGAAGGTGTCACGTTGCGCCCACTTTGCGGTGCTCCGCGCTACCGTTGCACTGGTAAGTTATACGAAGCTTGGATTGATAGCAAGAGGTGAATCGAGACGGCCCCCGTATTGCAAGATCATGCAATATCGGGATGATGGAAGGAGGAAATAATGGAAAAATGGAATGGTGGATTGATGGGATGGCGGAAGAATAGCGAGGAGAATGCCTTTTGTGTGGCAGAAAGAAGGGATTCGCAGGAGTAGCACAGGAAATGAACTTGTCGACTCTTTCCAGCGAATTTTACGTTAACTTTTTTGGAGTTTGTGTATCTACTTGGATGAGGACATGAGTCAATCAAGTCTGACTGAAAGACGGCTGGTAGAGCATCTTCGGCTGGGAAGTCGAGAAGCGTTCGGACAGATCTACGTGCGCTACAAAGGCAGTTTATGCAACTATTGCTACTGGCTCGTCAAAGAAAAGGACCGAGCCGAAGATATCGTACACGAAACGTTTCTCAAGGTGTGGAACAACATCGGCACCCTGGACGATTCCAGCTCATTCCGGTCCTGGCTTTTCACCATAGCACGAAATCAGGCGCTACTTTTCCTCCGAGATCGAAGACCATTCGAAGAATTGACTGATGAATCATCGAGCGAGAACGACGATCCACTCCATGCACTCATCAGTACTGAACTGTCGGATTCCATAAGCAGCTTGCTCAATGCGCTGAGCCCTGCCTATAGAGAACTCATCGTGTTGAGAGTCTATGAAGGACTCTCATATGCGGAGATTGCGAGCGTGACCGGACTATCCCTTTCGGCTGTACGGGTGCACCTGTACCGGGCAAGAAAAGCTCTCGCCAGGCTGTACAATGAACAATATGGAGATAAAGATGACGGGTGAATGCAATCGGTATCAAATGGCCTTAAGTGCTTCTCTCGACGGAGAGTTGGATACTGAAGCGACACGGGCGTTGTTCTTTCATCTGGCAGAATGCGAGCGATGTCGTTTGTTTTGGAATTCTTCGATCAGGATCGAAAGAGAACTGTTGAAAGAGGAACGCATCAGGGCATCAACGGCTCTCGATGCGCGCGTTGCTTCGATCGGTAGACTTGGGCGACTCGGTGGATTTGGGAAGAGCCTCAAACAATCGTTGCTCAGACCTCTACTTGATCGAGCTGCGACGAGCCCATCTACGCTCGGGGAAAAGGTCGCACAAGAGCGTGTGTCCTTTCCGTATTCTTTCGCAGCGATCGTGTCGATTCTTGCGGTTGCTCTTGGCTATATCCTTGGAACGGTCCAACCATGGTTAGAGAACACAATGAACGAACGCGAACCTCAAGTTGTGTATGTCTCAGTTCTTCCAGACATAACGGTCGTCGGTCATCTTACAGAATAAGCTCCGAAGAGGTACTGAAATGAAGAAACGGACTGTGGTCGTACTGCTTACGCTGCTGGTTATTCTTGGCCTGGCCGTCGGGTTTCTTCTGAGCAGCTTACAGCGCACAAAACAGCGGACGGAGGTGGCGGTGCGCATTACTGAGCTACACAAGGTCGTCACGGTCATCAAGCGAGTCGAGCCAACATACCCGCAATCGGCGCTGAGGGACAGAGTGGAAGGGACTGTACGGCTCGATGTGACAATCGGAGCGGACAGTTCGGTGACATCGGTCAGAGTGATCAAGGGGGTCAGAGAAGACCTTGACGATGCAGCGAAGCAGGCTGTGATGTTATGGAAAGTTGTGCCGTTGATTCCCAGTCATCCGCGAGTGTCGGAGTCTTTTGCAATAGTGTCGATAGAATTCAAGCTCGACAGCACAAAGTCAACGAAGTAGTGTAGCCGTAGGAACGGTGAACGACCTGCGCGTTTCCGAACTCACCCCCGCGGGGTGAGTTCAGTTTAACACCGGAAGGACTTTCTGCATGAACCCACGCGCTGCTCGGTTCGCCGTTAGCTACTTCTCACCACTCCCTCATAATCTCCGCAAAACACTCCAGCCCGCTCGGTATGACCGCACCGTAACCATGTCCCGGCCTCGTCCAGGCTCCCGCGAGAAACAGATTCTTGATAGGCGTCTTGTGTGATAGCCTGTTCTGACCTGAGTTATTCAGCGTCTGATCCCAACCGTAAACCGCACCACGGTAGTTGCTTGTATAACGGACGTTGGTCAGCGGCGTGCCGATTTCGATGACCTCGATCGCATCCCGAAGTCCCGGCAGCAGCGTCCTTTCCACCTCGTCTATCAAAATGTTCGCCATTCGTTCTTTCTCAGCCCGATAGGCGGCCTTCCTCCCCTTGAAGTAGTCTGCTTCATACTTCTCCCAGTGGTCGTAGCCCTGGAGCGTGAGAATATTCAGGGTGTTCCTCCCTTCAGGCGAGTAGCCCTCGTAGAGATTGTCATAGAGTGTGAGAGCATAGCCGCCGCTTACATCGGCTCTGAGCATACGGTCGTAGTCTCTGTCCAGATCGTAATCCGAATTGTAAAAGATCTCCGTGTCCTTAATGCCAATTTCACCGGCAAGATCTTTCTTGAGCCCGAGGAACACCTGGAATGACGACAGGCTGACACTGTAGGTGCTGAGCTTCTGGAGGTAGTCGGCAAGGAGCTGCTCTTCACTTAACATCTTCCTGAAGGTCTCGTGCGCGCTGGCATTCGAAACAACGACCCGACTCTTGAACTCCTCTCCGCGTTCAGTCCGTATCCCGTACGCGGCGTGATCTTTAACGAGAATTTCCTTCACTCGGGTGCCAAGCTTCACCCTACCTCCGCGCGCTTCGATGAACTTCACAAACTCGTCACTGATTTTCTGAGATTTTCCGATCGGGTAGTACCCTCCCTCGTGAAGATATCCTATCGTCGGAATTGCATAATAGAACGGCGAGAGCTTGGACGGCGGCAAACCGTAATATCCCCAGAGCGACGAGACGATCGCCTTCAGTTGGGGACTCTTCACACGGGCATCGACCATTTGGCCCCAGGTTTTGTTCACGCTTTTGAACAGATACGGAAAGTCTACAGGAAAACGGTTCATATCGATCTGTCCCCGAGCCTCGCTGATCTTCTGCACATCGTTCCAGAGTCCGCGCATATCCTCAAAGACACCCTCGATACCGCCTTTCTCATCCGGGAAGTAGCGGACGAGCATTTCGCTATACTGCTGCAGGTTTTTTGCGGGGACGCGGATATCGTGTTCCGGGAAGATGACTCGATACACATTCGGATGGGCGACGAACTCTACCTCGGTGATCTCGGGGAAACCGTAGATCAGATTTCGGCGGCCGTCCCGTTCACCGACGACGGTTGAATGAAGCGAGACATCGAAGACGAAGCCCCGTCGCTCGAACGTTGTGGCGTAGCCGCCGGGCTTTGTATGCTGTTCGAGAACCAGCGGCCTGAAGCCCTGCCGGGCAAAGGCCGCTGCACAGCTCAGTCCGCCCAGGCCGGAACCTATGATGATCGCATCGAACTCGTTGTCGTTTGTGTTTGCCAGCGAGCCGACTGGAAACGCACTCCAGTCAAGGGCCCCGATGGAGAGACTTGCCAGGAGAGATTTGACAAAATCCCTGCGTTTGAGGTCGTTGGTAGACATGGTTGGCTCCTAAGTAGGAAACCTTCCGAAGGTTCTTTTGGCAGCTGACATACCTTCGGAAGGCTCATGAAGAAGTTGGACTTCTACATGGTTCATAACCTCCAAAGATATGATGCCTTGAAGAAGAATCCTCGCTTCGTTTCCAGGAACCGGTCGCTGGGGATGTAGTTCGCTTGATCCCAATGGATCTTCTCGTAGAGGGAACCGTAGCCTAGATGCAAGACCGTGCCAGGAATGTAGGTGAACGAGGCGAGGAGATCGGTCAGCAACCGCTTTCGGTAGTTGTTGTACTCCACGATCCCCCGGAAGAAAAGGTACTTGTTGAGCTGATAGGTAGCCTTCAGTCGTGAGATCGTGTACTCGTAGATACGCACGTCATCACTCTTACGGTAGAAGTCCGCGAAGGTGAGATTGTAATCGGCCATGAGGTTCTCCCATGGCTGATACCGGAGGTAGAACGCGAGTCGCCTGCCGGCCCCGGAATACGGATCCGCCGAATAATAGATCGCGTTTCCGTATGTGACCCTGAGGCTCGAATAGAGCTTGTTCGTTGCCTGAGCGCTCACGGATGCTTCAACTTGGTTGGTATTGAGTTCCCTACCCAGAAACACTTCCGTCTGCGCTGATGCGTACACCGAAGCGTTTACAGTTCCGCCGAGAAGTAATGAGACGCTGAGATCGTATCCATTCTCCCAGATGAGACTTGGAAGATCTTTGTACTGTCTTGTCCCGAGGAAAAAGGATACTCTTCGTAGCAACTCCGATTCCGGGTAGAGGCGTGGCTGGAGATAGAGTTCGAGATACATGATGCCCGGACGCGGTATGTAGCCCATTTCGGCAACAAAGTTGTCAGAGATCCTTCCGAAGGTTGCACCATACCCAATACTCCGTTCTTCGTGGCCGTACATGAACTCGTACTTGTGCCCTCGCTCGAAACCAGAGGTTGGAATGTCGGTCGCGTAAGAAAGCAGTCCCGCGAATCCAAACGTGCTCGACGGGGTTACTCTGATTGAGCCGTCGATCCCCGCGACCCGGTTGTTGTGCTGCTTCATCTCCTTACCTGCGTAGAGGGCTGCGATGAAGCCGTCATCGCTCAATGCGTGTTTGTACCGCACAATGCCGAAATGCGCGTGCCGCCCCGTTACATCGGGATTGGTCGTATACAGCTCGTCCATCGCGTAGAGTGAAGCGATGTGAGACTTCTCAGCGACTTTCCCCGTTACCTTCATCCCAACCAACGGGTTGATGATCGTTCGAGTGTAGATGAGGTTCGGGCACCCTGTGACGCTGAAGTTCTCGTTCCCCTCCAGGAAGAACGGACGCTTCTCCGGATAGTACAGGTTGTAACGAAGATTGATATCCACCTGGCCCGCATCCGCCTCCACCTGGCTGAAGTCGGGATTGTACGTCCCATCCAGAATAAGGTCCTGCGTGATTCCGTACTTGGTCGTCACGCCGAACTCACCTTTGTTCTCGTCCGTGACCAGTCTCCCCTGGTCGGCTTTCTCCCTGTTTGTGTACGTCACGGCCGGAAGCACTTCGAACAGCTTCGACGGTTTGATGTCGTAGTACACCATCGGGTGCATCTGCGTGAGCCAGGAATTTCCCTTGGCCGGATCAAGCGGAGGAAACGTTCCCGCCTCGGAGCGGCGATTGATATACCGTTCGAAAATAACACCCATTGTCACCGGATTTTTTTCCGAGAACCGGATGCTCTTGAACGGGATGCGCACTTCGATATGGTAGCCTTCGCTGTTGATGTGGCCCGCAGAATACCACACAGCATCGAAGTTCCTGTCTTCGTTCGTCGGCGTAGCCCGAGAGTCGCCCTGAATCCCCAGGGGATTGATGTAGAATCCATAAAGCGCCTGTTGGTCCCCAAAGGAATCCAGGTTGATGCAGACCCAATCATCGGAGAACATCTTGTCCCGGCTCGTAACGGACGATTTGATCTTGTCCTGTTCCCGGTCGTAGCACCGGAACGCGAAGTAGAAATTCTCCGAATCATAAGCCATCAGCACTTCCGTTTTCTCGGAGAGGTCCTTGCTCCAATCGGGACGATAGGTCTTGAAATTGGCCACCATCGGCGCAGCCTGCCAGACAGCATCATCCAACCTGCCGTCGATCGCGGGGGGAGTATCCGTGCGCAACGGCTTGAACGGCTCTTGCGCCGATGCTAAGGAAATCGAAATGCAGACGATCGCCGTAACGAGGAATGGCTTGTGAAAGCGTTGCTGATGTCGGTGCATTCTTGACTCCTTCATATGTCGTAGATGTGGAAAGACGAGGTAGCTATTTTTGAGCCGGATGGCTGCATTTCTTCTGAGAATCAGTCGCTCGCGTGGAAGTAATTCGTCACGGTTGAGCTCACCACGGGCGATTTCGTTTCCAAAGGTCTCGGAGAGACTCCCTGGGCTCCCGGCAGATCCACACGCGAAACGGACTATCACCGGGATTCACGCTCTCCAGCGGGATTTCAGCAGCAAGCTCGGCGTATCGGAATACTCTGTCAACCGATCGTCTTCCCCAGCCTGCGGCAATCACCGTGCCGACTGAATCAGGAGGTGTCCACCAGAGCCAGCACGAGAGATTGGCGGAGACTGCATCCGGAAGTCCATAGGGCTTGCCGAAGTACTTGATCGCACCGACGTTTCCATAGCCGGCGCCCCAGATGACGGCCTGTTCCTTCTCGCCCACCGGCAGTTGGTTGTAGACCTGAGCGACAGCTTCCACCCTTTCCCTCCATCCAAACATCCCGCGGAGGTCTCCCGTCACTTCATAGATATTCTCGAATGCACCGAAGGTGATGCCGTGTGCAAACTTCTCTGTCGAATTGACGGAGAGAAGAGGAACAGAGATCGGGACGAATACAAGAGCAAGAAGCGCAGCAAAGGAGATTGCGATCCTTTTTGACCACACTCCACTCCACCGGCGCCACGTACCCTCGAGGAGAATTGCACCGCCGGCAAGAAGAGCAGGATAGGCCGGCGCCAGATAGTAGATCTTGCTTTTTGTAATGACAAGAAGAAGGAAAACGCTGAGCCAGATCCATCCGAGCGCCCGGTAGGGTCTTCCTTCGTCGCGGAAGAAGTACCACACCAACCCCGAAATCCAGACGATGGCATTGAGCGGATGGAGATAAAGCAATTGCCCCGCTGTGAACTGCAGGAGGGAGATACCGCTCATAACGTTCTTGTTGAGGCTGACCAAGAACGTGACCGTCGGCCATTCATTCTGCATCTGCCAGATGACGTTCGGCAGAAAGATCACCAGGGCAACGGCTCCGCCAAGGTACAGCCACAGCGATCGGAAATGCTTGCGGAGAGGAGTCAGGAGAAGGGCAATCAACAAACCGAACGCGAAGAAAAACATGGAATGCTTGTTCAGCAAGCCCAAGCCGATCACCAGGCCCACCCAGATCCAGAGCTTCGAATGCCCCTCCTGAATAATCCGGACAACGAGGTATGAAGCGAGGGCCCAGAACAGAGGCTCGAATGCCGGAATGCACAACATATTCGAGGTACGAAGATAGACCGGAGCGATGAGCATCGCGATACAGGCAAGACCCTGAGCGATTTTCCCTCCGCCAAGACGGCGTACCAGGAGGCCGGTGACAAACACTGCTGCACCTCCGGCGAGGAGTGCGGCGATGCGGAGACCGAACAGCGATTCGCCAAATACGATGGTTGCGGCGCGAGCAACCCACGGCACCAGCGGCGGGTGATCAACGTAGCCGAGTGCAAAGTGCTCGCCGCATGCGATGAAGTACAGCTCGTCGTGGTGATAGCCGTAGCGGTGGAGAATCGGAAGATGAATAAGTACCTTCAGCAGCGCCAGAGACGCCACGAGAGTAAGGTCGCCGAACGGTCTGACAAACCTTGGAGGTTCGTTGGCACTCATCAGTTCTGGTCCTTCGACGTATTGTTGCAGCTCAGTCATTTGCCAGGTCTTGTACCGCTTCTCCCTTGCCTTATCCCTTGTTTTGACGCCAAACGCGTCCTTTTGTTGCGTTGGATTCTCGATTTGCGCTCTAAGCCCCGAGGTGTTTAAGGTTCTCATTCGTGAAAATATGGAGGAGAGGAGTGATGATTGGAATAGCGTACCGCTGAGGCGTTCCCAGAGGACGTGAGCGGTTTTCGGTGTCGGTGAGAGGATGTTGCTCCGCGAGGCTAGGCAAGGCTTGATGCGTGGTCACCTCGGTTGGCACCAATGCGTGATGCCGAGGCGCGCCCGTAGACCCTCAGAAGAAGACAGCACGTCCCTCGAACAGCAAAGCACCGCGTGCGAGGGGCTCGGTAGGAGGTGGCTGACCGAGACACTCGTGCTGCCGGTCGCCGTCCTCGAGATCAATTCTGCCTCACTCCTTGGCCTCGTCGTTATTCTGCCGCCTTCAGAGGATCCGGCTCTCCGCGTTTTCTGAACGCCACACCGACGCCACCGAGGATCAGGGCGGCCGAGAGAATCAATCGCAGCGTGACCTGCTCTGACAGAAGAACCACTCCGGTGAGAGCTGTCAACACCGGCACCGCCAACTGCACTATTGCCGCTCGTGTCGCGGTAAGCCCCATCAAAGCGGAATACCATGCAACGTAACCGAGACCTGATGCCAACGCGCCAGACAACACGGCCAAAAGGACACCTTCGAGAGAAGTGCGCAACTGCAGCGGCATGATGATGCTGACAAGGAGAGCAAACGGGACTGAGAGAACAAAACTTCGGCTTGTTTCAGCCAGGGGGCTGATCGTAGTGCGACCCCGAAGAGAGTAGAGACCCCAAGAGATACCCGCTAGGGCCATGAGACCGGACCTCGTGGGCGAGGGGGCAGTGAGTCCGGGAAACACGAGGAATACCAGGCCGGACAGTGCTAGCCACAACCCTGCCCACTCAACCAAACGGGGGCGTTCCCCCTTTCGCAGAGCGCCCAGGATCATCGTCGCTTGCACCGAACCGAAGAGGATCAAAGCGCCGGTTCCCACACTCAAACCGACGTAGGCGAAGGAGAATGAAACGGCGTAGAGGAACAACAACGCTGCCGAGGCCCAGTCGCTCCGGGAGATTGGAGCAGTCTTGCGGTCGCGAGCTGAGGAGATCAGCAGCAATGTCGCGGCGCCGGAGATAAGTCGGAGTGTCGTGAACGTTGCCGCATCGATTGCCGAGTCACCCAGCGCGAGTCGGCAGAAGATCGAATTAGCTGCGAATGCCACGAGGGCGAATGCTGTGCAGAGGAGGGTCTTTACGCGGATGAGGGACTCCTTTCGACTACCATTCGGCCGGTTGAGGGTCCACTTTGTCATTCCTCCTGCTCGAAGGCACTCGCAAAATGAATCCGGGCTTCACGCTGCTAGGGGCGTCGAGGCAGGCTGATCGGGTCACCTCGGCGACGCAGCTCCGGCCTTCGCACCATCCACCATTTGATTGCTATTGGGAAGGACTGTTGATACCAGCTTGTTCGAGCACGCGCATCACGGTTTCGAAGACGCGTTCGTAGCCGATGACAATCATGCACTCGAACGTCTTGATGGGGCATTTCTCCCCGCCGTGGATCGAGCACGGTCTGCACTTCAGGCCGCGCGTTTCAACAACCGCATCGTGTGGTCCAGCGGGGCGGAAGCCGAACTCGGGGACCGTCGCACCGAAAATCGCCACTACCGGTGTACCCACGGCGACAGCCATGTGCATGGGGGCGCTGTCGTTGGAAATGAGTACTTTACAGCGGCGGATCAGCTCCGCTGATTGCAGTAGCGAAAGCTTGCCGGCTGTCTTATACACCTTCGATGATCCACTTAGCTTCTGAATCTCGTCACAGAGTTTCTCATCCGCCTTCCCGCCGATCAGCACAATCTCGAATCCTTCATCGTCCAATCTTACGGCGAGGGATGCAAATCGCTCCTTGGGCCAGCGCTTGGTATTCCATATCGTGCCCGGCGCGATGCCGACGAGGTTTTCGGGATTTCCAACCTCGAGCTCAATGAGCAGCTTGTTCACTCGCTTTTGGTCATTCGCAGAGGGGTATAGACGGGGGAGTTCGCGCTGTGCCTTTTCGATGCCGACGCCCCACAGAAGCGAGACATTACGGTCAATTTCGTGGAAGTCTTTCCGATATCGCACTCTCTTGCTGAGCAGGAATCGGCCGGCGCTCTTGTCGAACCCAATACGGTGGGGAATACGCAGGAGCCACGCGAGGGCCGCACTGCGCAAAGACCGGTGGGGAACGAATGCGACGTCATACCGGCGGTTTCGGAGACGCCTGGCCATTCTCAGTAATCCGCGAAGACCGCGATCCAGACCGCGCTTGTCGTAAGGGATCGTCTCGCGTATCGCCGGATGGTTGGCAAAAAGATCTTTGGTTCGGGGTGCAACAACAATGTCGATTTCAGCGTGGGGCGCAAGGCGCTTGACGTGTTGCACCAACGGCAGCGTAAGAATTGCGTCACCGATGAAAGCCGTTTGAACGAGTAATATGGTGTCAACGTCCTTCATGCAGCCCTTCACCCTGTTCTCCCGGGGAAACCATCCGGTCGTCAGTCTCTATCGTTGCTCATCTTGATCGTCGTTCGCCGGAGAGATCCGTATCTCGTCGAATTTTCGCGTGACCATCGTTGAGATATTACGCATTGAACTGACTCCGGATGCAATCACATCGATTCGTTGTCGCAGCTCGGCGAAGGCGTCTTTGCACTGTTTGTGCATTTCCGGCTTCACGAGCTTCATCAGCCTCAGCTCGTGATGGTGGAGCTCCTTCACCAATTCCTGCAGACTCCGTTCGAGAAGCTGACCTATGGGGATCACCGTGTCATGAAGTTCCTTCAATGCATCCAATTCCTTTTGTTTCTCCTTGAGATGATTCGTCTCTAACTCTTGTTGATGGATCTTCTTTCTCAGGAGGAAACGTTCGTGAAGTCCCTTGATTTCGAGTGAGAGCTTATCGATCTCAAGCTGATCCTTGCGGAAGTAGTCGAAGACCCCGAGTTTCATTGCTTCCACAGCGAGAGATTCGGACCCGACCGCAGTAATCATGATAGCGGGAGTCTGGATCCCCTGCTTCTGCATCCAGCGCAACACGTCGATTCCCGACAGGCCGGACATCGCGTGATCGAGGAGGATGATGTCAAACGTCTCTTTCTGCATCAATTCGATTGCGCTTTCGCCAGAGTCACACGATTCTACCACAAAACCTCCTGCCAGCTTGAGTGCCATTTCAACACTCAAACGAAATGAATCCTCATCGTCGACAACAAGAACATGGATATGACGGGGGCTCTCGAACGGTTCCATCCATCAGTCCTTTCTGTGCGGGATCAACCCGCAAATCCTGTCGAACTCACAATGAGCTGCAATTGGAATGCTGTCGAATGAAGCCTTCTTCCTCCCTGCCTCTTCGCCAAAGGCCGGACAACCTTCGTGATCTCTACGTTCTTCATTGAGAGACTTTTATCGTTCCGGTCTTGCTCGCAGGAGGTGTGCGTGCTTTCTCGCCCGACTCAGACGTGGATATCGTTGAGGAGCGATCTTCCCCGGAATCGTCGGCAACGTGCTTCCATCGTTTGTGCATCCACATCCAGTGGTCCGGGTACTTGCGAATGAACTCCTCCGTAATCTTCACGTGCCGACGAGTGAGCTCAATGACATTTTCCTCGGAGAACTCTCTCAGGTCGTCCGTCGCGATCTCGAGCACCTGTGCATCATAGTTCCCATCCGGCTGGCGAAGAGAGAATATGGCGACCAGCGGGGCACCGATCTTCAGACTGAAGATTGCGGGTCCAAGGTGCGTCGGAACCGGACGACCGAAGAACTCGACGGGGGCGTTTTCGCGCGGCGCGGCCTGGTCCGCTACGATACCAATCACATTCCCTTCCCTCAACTGCTTCAGCACCTCCCGCAAGGCCGCCTCTGTGGCAACCACTTTGTTCCCCAAACGGGTCCGCCGCTCGTTAATCCGACGGTCCACTAAGAGATTGGCCTGAGTCTTCACGATGATATGGACGGGAAGACCGAGACTTGCGACAACGCCCTGCGCAAGCCATTCCCAATTTCCGAAGTGGGCCGTCAGGAGCAGAGTCCCCTTCCCTTTGGCATGCGATCGTGTAATCACGTCCGGTTTATCGAACCGGACGAGCCCTCGGAGACGCTCGCTTGTCATTCGGGAGAGCCACATCAGCTCGAAGAATGTGATACCCACATTCCGGAATGCCCCCCTGGCAATCTCTCGGAGCTCCCGTTCCGCCTTCTCCGGAAACGCCTTCCGTAGGTTGTCCAATGCGACGTTCCTGCGATAACCCCAGGAAAAATATGCCGCAGACCCCATCCGAGCGCCCAGGCTTCGGACGAACCGCAGAGGAAGGACGTGGACGACCCCTGCGGCCAGCTGAAAAAGACAATACTCGATAACGTGTCCGACCCTCATCACTGCTTCATGAGCTCGCAATCTGAAATCTATCACCTACGATGATCAATCTCAACTTCCAACGCTCAATCTTCAATTTACAATTTTCAATCTACAATCTAACGCCTACTCCCCCATCACTTTCACGATTACCCGTTTGCGGCGCTGACCATCAAATTCCGCGTAGTAGATTTGCTGCCACGGGCCGAAATCGAGCTTGCCGTCTGTGACGGGAACGACGACTTCGTGATGCATGAGGAGACTTTTCAGGTGCGAGTCCCCATTGGTCTCGCCCGTCCGGTGATGCCGGTAGTTCAGATTGAAGGGCGCCAGCTTCTCCAGCCACTCATCGATGTCCTGGATGAGACCCGATTCCGCGTCGTTGACGTAGACGGAAGCCGT
Organism: Ignavibacteria bacterium; assembly: GCA_016873755.1. Lineage (GTDB taxonomy): Bacteria > Bacteroidota > Ignavibacteria > UBA10030 > UBA10030 > VGWB01. The sequence continues at coordinate 21,854 of VGWB01000014.1, forward strand.
GATATGCATCGCAGAAACGAGAATCATCCCCTCTTGGATACCGCTACGCTGCAAAATCTGTTCGACGTCCGGCGTGATGTTGACGTATTCGCGATGCTTCTTGGTATTGAACCAGAGATACTCTGTAAGGAATTTCATTGCCTTGCTGCTCCGGAAGTTGGTAGAAGGATCTTGTAGCCGAGAGGATCAACTGAAAGACGAAGCGTTCGTTGACCTGCCAAAAAGCTCATTCCAGAGAAGTACTCGATCAACTCACCTGTCACGTCCGGCGGCAGGCTCATTTCCACGGTCTGCGGAGTCTGATCAAAATTGATGATAACGACGACGACATCGCCACCGTACTGCCGGGCGAAAGAGAACACTTTAGCGCTACCACTGTTCTTCAGCGTCAGGTATTCCCCTCTGCGCAGAGCCGCATGGTCTCTCCGAAGAGCACCCAGCTTCTGATAGAGGTCGCGGAAGTCGTGGTTTCCGCGCCAATCGATCCCCACTTTCTCGAACAAATCGAGCTTCTTGTCGTTCCCGGCCTCCTCGCCGTTGTACACCAACGGCACACCAGGAAACGTGAAAATCAGCACAGCTGCGGCTTTTGCTCCCTGTCGGCCGTATTTCAGCACGGCAGGCGCATCATAGGCGTTCTTGTCGTGGTTTGTGTTAAACCGGAGCCGGAGCGACCCCTTCGGGAACCTGTACGATTCCGCCTGCAGGATTTCATCGAATACTGCGACGGGAGTTGTGCCATTGATGGTCGGTCCGAGCATGTCGTAGACGCTCCAGGAGTACGTCATATCGAACGCTTCGAGGTGATGCTCGGGCAGCGTTCCCTCCGAAATCATCAAGATTGGCTTGATTTTGTCCAGCTCCTTGCGCGCACGCTCCCAGAAGTCTGTCGGCACCAATTCTGCAACATCACATCGGAATCCGTCGATGCCGATATCACGGACCCAGTACTTCATCATTTCGATCATGTATTTGCGGAGCTCGTGATGGTTGTAGTTCAGATCGGCCACATCCGTCCAGTCCGCATTTGGTGAAACCAGAGCACCCTCCGCGTTCGTGGTGAACCACTCAGGGTGCTCCATCACCAGCTTGCAGTCCCACGCGGTATGGTTGGCGACGAGGTCGATGATGATTCTCATTCCCTGGTCGTGGGCCGCCTTCACAAGAGATTTGAAGTCCTCCAGCGTCCCGAATTCCGGATTCACTTCATAATAGTCTTGCACCGCGTACGGGCTTCCCAAGGTGCCCTTGCGGTTGAGCTCCCCCACCGGGTGGATGGGCATTAGCCAGATGATGCTGACACCGAGTTCTTTCAGTTCACCCAGCCGGTGCTCGAGAGCCTTAAACGTCCCCTCCTGTGAGAATGAGCGGAGATAGACCTCATAAACTACCCCATCGCGGACCCAGTCCGCAGTCGGTCGCGCATCGAGCTCAGCATATTTCGATTTCAGAAGTTCCTGGACGCGCTCGATCGGAGTAACCGCGACGGTTTTGTAGATTCCGCCCGGGCCGCCGTGATCGTTGACACGCACAACGAGTTCGTTTTCGCCGCTCTTGGCGACCGTATTATTGATGTCGAAATAGAAGGGCTCGCTGTAGCCGAAATGCACACCAAGTTTTTTCCCGTTGAGCCACACTTCTGCATCGTCGTCAATCCCACCGAAGAAAAGTGCAACCCGCTGAGTGGTATCTGTGAACGTGAAGGACTTAGCGAACCAGCCGGCTCCGTCGTACGCCTCGAGCCCATAGGTGTCCCAGCTCGCCGGAACGTGCACGCTTGACCACCCCGAGCGATCATAACCTTCCGCGAACCATCCCTCCGACAAGCCGACGCCGAGGGAATCTGTCTTGAAGAGCCATTGTCCTTCAAGCGAGACAGAGGGTTCTTCTTTTAGCGAGCAGGCAGAGGCGAACAATAACGAAACCAGAAGCACGCGGCAAAGAGACTCTGCTGTCAGGGAGTTCATCGGACATCACCTGCAGTTGATGACGTGTCACATCGGGAAAACTTTTGGTTTTTGTCCGATTTCACGTTCAGCCTTTCACACTACCCAGAGTGAGGCCGGAAACGAGGTAGCGGCTCAGCATCAAAAAGAGCACAACGACGGGAATCATCACGACAATGGACGCCGCGCCGTAAAGTCCCCACTCCGTGCTCATGCTTGATTCAAAGGACTTGAGTCCCACAGGGAGCGTCCAGAGAGTGGTATCTTGCAGGATCTGTGCCGCTACAAGATACTCCGACCACGCCGTCATGAATGAAAAGAGCGCCGTGATCACAAGGGCCGGTGCTGCAAGCGGGAGAATGATCTTGTAGAACGCCTTGAACTGTGTACATCCGTCGATACGAGCAGCCTCTTCAAGGCTTACCGGAATCGTGTCGTAGTATCCTTTCATCGTCCAGATACAGAACGGAAGGGCCGTTGCGCTGTAGACGATGACGATACCCAAATACGTGTTGATCAAACCCAGCTTGATCAGCATGATGTACATCGGCAGGAGGAGCATTGTGGCCGGAAACATTTGCGTGGTGAGCAGACTGAGCAAACCGATCCTTCTGCCGAAGAAACGAAATCGCGAGAAGCCGTAGCCGGCCATGGAGGCGAAGATCACCCCGGTGACCGTTACTGCCGCGGACACGAGCGAGCTATTTCCCATCCATCGGAGAAAATCACGCTCGGTGAACAGCCGGATGTAGTTGGACGCGGCGGCTTGAGCGGGAATGAACTCCAGCGACGTCGACAAGAGCTGATCACCGGGGCGAAGCGAGATATTGACGACCTGCCAGATCGGGAAGACCGCAATGAGCGCGAACACGATAAGGACCGCGTGCGTCGCCGTGCGCTGAATGAGTCTTGCTCGTGTAGAGTGGATCGCCACGATTCCTGGAGATTGCTCTTTTCTATAAGGTTCCTTACAAAAAGCGGACGTTAGCGACAGTCGGCCGCCCGGTCAGTATGCCGCCTCCGTGGCCCTTGATTGTCTCACGAAGACCATGCTCAGCACAAGGAGAAGAAAGAAAATGACAAGCGACAGTGCCGCTGCATAGCTGAAGCTGTAGAAGTTGAACGCGGCCTTATACACGAACGAAACAAGAATGTGCGTGTTGTCCGAAGGCTCTCCCCCGTTGCTGACGAGCCAGACGATGTTCACATTGTTGAACGTCCAAATCGTGCCAAGCGTGACCGCGGGGATCATCACGGGACGGATCAGGGGGAGCGTTATCGTCCGCAGTTTGTGCCACCACGATGCGCCGTCGATATCCGCTGCTTCGTAAAGCTCTTGCGGTATGCTCTGGAGTACACCGAGAGCGACGACCATCATGAACGGGAACCCCAACCACACGTTTGTCAGGATGCATGCAAGGAAAGCTTCCAGTGGACTCCTGAGCCATTCAACCGCTGGAAGACCGAGGTATTTGGTGATGATCAGGTTTATCGATCCGTACTCATAGTTGAACATCCCTCGCCACGTCAGGGCCACAATGTATTGCGGTATAGCCCAGGGAAGAATCAGCAGTGCGCGATACATCGATCGGCCCCTGATCGCCTGGTTCAGAAGCAAGGCCAGGAAAACGCCAATCACGACGTGAAAGAAGACATTTGCGAGGGTCCACACAACCGTTTTCCCGAAGACCGCATAGAAGTCGGGCTGTGTCGGTTCTGCAAAGATCTTCACAAACTGCCGCAGCCCGATGATCTGCCAATCCTGGATCTTGTTGAGATTCATGTTCGCGAACGCGAGCACCACGTTGTACGCGAACGGGTAGAAGACCACCGCCGCCAGCAAAACGAACGATGGAACCACAAGAAAGCCTATGAAGAGCCTTGTGCGATTCAATGTTGTATGTTGTAGGTAGTGATGCTGTACGTTCTCCGGGCGCACTCGAGGAGGGCTGACCGCGGTTCGGAGACAACTATGACTGGTTTCGCTGTGCCCGCACCCGCCGCAGATACCCTGATCAGTCCATAGGTGATGCGCGCGACAACTGAAGCAAGCTCGTAAGCCTCTTGAAAATCCCTGTCGGTTATGTACTGCTGGTCGTGCGCAACGTAGAGCTGGCTCTTCACCTCCGACGTTGAGCGCCGGGCGTATACCAGAAACCTGATGAACTCCGCCTTCGATTCTGAGTCAAACCCCTCTGCGATATTCGAGGTTACCGAAATCGCAGCTCTTCTGACTTGATCCCTGAGCGAGAAATCCCTGGAGAATTTCTGACGATTCGACATTCCGTAAATGCGGTTAACGAGCTTTCGACCTTCCTTCCACGCATCCAAATCCTCAAAGCACATGATTTTCATCGATTCCTCCTCCGTTTGATACCGGTCTTGATTTGAGCCTTCTTAACTTTCCGTTCAGGAATAACGCACTCAAGATGTCAATCCTGGACACACACAACTTACAACCACCACTCCTACAGCCTATTGGTTGCTACTCATTCATCTCCTTAATCTTTCGCACCGCGAGCGCCTGCATTTCCCTCGCCGCCGCTTCAGGCGTCTTTGATCCACCCATCACTGCCTGATAGCCCGGGCGCATCGCGTCCCACACCGCGCGCATCTCGGGCACGACCGGCATCGGTTTCCCCCGTGAGATTTGGAGCAGGGAGTTCTGCACGATCTGGTTCGACAGGATCTCGGGATCACGGTACAGCGCCTTTCTCGTCGGTGCAGTATTGAGAGCCCTCACGGTCTCCATCTGGCTCTCTGCCGAGAGGAGAAACTTCAGCACGTCAAGAACGAGTGCGATTTTTTCCTCGGGTACATTCACGTTGACCGAATAACCCTTTGGCGAGGTCATGGGTGCACACCAGAGACCCGTGGCCGTGATTCTTGGGAGCGGTGCTATGCCAAGATCGATCCCCCTCTGCCGATAACCCGCCCAGGACCAATCACCATTGATCAGCATAGCCGCTTTCCCATCCTTGAAGAGCGCATCTGCGATTTCGTAATCCGCCTCAAAAGGGATGATCTTCTCCTTGTCTCGGAGTTCGCGGATGAAATTCAATGCGTCGATCATCGCCCGGTTGTCCAGTGACGGGGTCACGCCATCCTCAGCAAAGACCCATCCGCCAAAGCCGGTGTAGAACGGAATGAAGAAGAACGGCTCGATGTAGTTCCACGTCAGGCCGTAAACATTTGGCCGACCCGCCGTGTAACCATGCATATCCTGAATTCTCCTGCTGAGCTCGATCAGCTCGAAGTCCGTCTGCGGCGGAATTTGGACGTATTTCTTGTTATAGACAAGCGCAAGGTGGTTGCCGATCTTATCGGCGACCTGGTAAAGATGCCCCTTGTACCAGAGGAGTGATGTCGTGTCAAAGTCAGAAAGGTACGATGCCGCCAGGAGGTCCTCGAGCGGCCTGATGCTCTTCGTTGCCTCGTATACACCGACCGGATCGGACGGGCCGTACACGAAATCCGGTCCCTGACCCGCGAGCGCCGCCACTACGAATCCGCTTCTCAGAACCTCGGTCTCTTTGAACAATTCCTCAATTGTGATGCCGGGGTGTCTTTGCTCATATCGCGCAATCTGCCGTTGAAGCACACCCCGTTCGTCGGGCCTCATCTGATGCCAGATGACCACTCGATTAGGATTGTCACGGTGACCGGCACAGCCGGACGAGGCCATAATGAGAGAGGCAAGGGCGAAAAGGTAGGAACCAGATCCTCCAATAATACAGTATGCGTAAGGGCCTAATCTCTTTGTTTTCAAGGAATTAACCGCTTTTAGATCTTCCCAAATCTATCCAGTAAGACCTGCCGGGATTGCTCGTCGCCGCAAACAGTAATGGTTCTGTGCTCCCAGGGAAACTCCTCCCCGGGATCCCAACTCCCCTCTGCACCGCTGTTGGTGTACTTGTATTGTATCTCCATCCCCGGAGGCAGTTGAATCTCAAGCGTCCAGATACTATCACTTTTGCGGAGGTCTCCGTGAGTACCGTCGTCGTACATTCTGACCCTATTCGGGACCCAGCTCCCAAGGAGTTCGTGATTGCCGACGATATAGATCGATTTCCGTACGTACATACCTTTGCAATCAACCTGAAAGACTACTGTGACCATCTCTTCGCTGCTTTGCGCCATCGTTCCCCCTGCCCGTCGTTGTACCGTCGCAGGCACACGCGCAATCGGCTCGAAGTTGCGCTTGGGCAGTTTCCTTTTGGCGAGCTCCACAAAGGCATAGACATTGTTTAAGTGAGTGATGTATGCCAGGTCAAACGGTTTATCTCCGGCTGGCGCTGTCTGATCCGTGCCGTACCACCAGAACCAGTCGGATCCCTCGGCAGCGTAGAGGGATTCCCAGGCTTTGTAGCTGTAGTAGGCGATCGATCCCTTTCTCGGTGGCTTCGAAGCGGGATCCGGCGACAGGATGCCCGATCGCTCGAGGTCGGTTCGGGCAGTCAGGAGATATTCCCATGCGCGATTCTCCTCTTCCTCACCAATCCACGTATCATAGTTCGCGTTGATCCAGGAGCCGGGATAAAGCCGCTCCAGTGTCGGCAATGTTCCGATCGGATGCGCTGCAATACCGCGCGACGGATTGCCATCAATGTATTCTGTCACTGTTGTTGTGACGATCTGACGGGTCTCAAAGAGCTTCGAAAGCTTCCGGTAGAGCGCGTGCTGAAACTCCTTTCCGTCGTTGTCGTGACGATACCACTCCCAGGCATTTTCCCCGTCCAGAATCACGGTCAACAACCGGTCCGGCTCATCTTCACGCGGCACATACCGCAAGGCGTGCCGGATGAAATCGTCCGCCGCATCTTCTCCCCTTGAATGCTGATAAACAAAGCCGATTTTGTCGGACAATTCTGTGTCCCTGAAGACGATCACGATTGAGTGCGTCTCTCCATCCCCTTTCACGACATAGGGATAATATTTCGGAAGGTTTGCGGGCCTGGACCGGGAAAGGATCTTTTCATCGGTTGCGATCCACAGAATACCCTGTTTCGCGAGCAGCGGGACGATCTCGTGAGCAACCGCGCCCTCTGCCGGCCACATACCTGTTGGCCGCGTGCCAAACTGGGATGTAAAGTAGGCCACCGCCTTTGCCACCTGTGCTTCTGCATCCTGCGGGAAATGAAACCGAGGCGGCAAGGCATCGTTCGGCTGACATTCCCTCGCGATATCTGTGTCGTAGATCAGCGGCAAGATGGGATGATAGAAGGGTGTTGTGATAACTTCGACCTGACCCGTTCCGCTTGCCGGCCTGTACATCATGGTCTTATGGAGGGGAACAATTGCGGCGAGAACTTTATAGGCTTCGGCCACAATACGGTTGCAGTCGTCTTCATTGATCGCTTTCTTCAGCCGGTAAGTCCCGTCAGCATCCTTCCCGACGAGATCCGTCAGATCGATCGTCGTACCGGTCACGAGCCTCACTCTCTTTTCAAGAAAATCGGGATCGAAGTGCGCGAGATAGAACCAAAACTTTGTTTCCCGGAGTTCCTGTTCGGTCAAACTCCCGGGGCCAAACGAATCGTATTTGTCCTTAAGTGCCTTGTATTGCGGAAACCGGCGAATGACAACCTCGCTCACACCGAACGCATTCCAGACGTTGGTGAGAAGAACCTCAAGGTCGCGTTCGTCGAAATTCCGGGTGGGCTTCAGTGCGACATCAATCCAGGGATCGGTTTTTCCGGCGAATGTGCGGAAGTATTTAGCTGCGTTGACGCGGTTGGTCTTGAGGTTTACACACTGCTTGAGGCGCTTCACATAGTGCTCGTCCAGTTGCACGAGGAGCGACGAGGTGAGATTGACCGTGAAATGGACGTTGGGATAATGTTCAAGAATAGATGTCGTGTCGTAGTAGTCCTTCGTGCCATGCGTGCGCACCCACGGTCCCTGCAGTTGATCCGATGCGGGATCAAGATACAGCGGTTGGTGCTGGTGCCAGATAATATTGAGGTACAGCGTCTTTCCTGTTCTTGGGTAGTCGTCTGCCATTGTTTTCGATCAGCCTTCGTGTACTGGAGTTCAGAGTGTTGGACCCGTGCTGTTTCGATCTCGCGGCGACTATAAGCCTTCTCAATAATCGCTTGTGATTCCCGCCGGTCTTAGGCAGGCATCCAGACACTGCGATGTTCTGGATTCCGTCTAGAAATCCGACGGAATGACTTTTCTCTTTGAGCGCCCTCAATATACGCACAGATGAGGTAAAACGGAATGTAGTTCGCCTCTTCACCGCGCCTAGTGCCACCCTCCCAAAAGAAATATCGTGTTCGTGTATCTATGGTTCCTAACGCAGAGGTCGTTGGCATTCTCACTCTGCTGCGGTCCTCCCCGCCTGAATGCCGCAGGCGGGCAGGTGCGGCTCTGCGTCAAAACTACAAGATCATTTGTCGGGAACGGCACTAGCTGGTGTGGCACCAGCAAGTGTTACCTGATGAGGATGAGCCTTTTCACGTCTGAAAACGATCCTGCTACCAATCTTGCGAAGTATACACCGGAATGCGCCGACCAACCGTCCAATCCAAGCCCGTTCCAGCGGACCGTGTAGAAACCCGCTTCCTGCCACTTGTTAACAAGAGTCGAGACCTCTCTCCCCAGGATGTCATAGATCTTCAGACTTACGCGGTCGGCCGTGGCGATCTCGTAGCTGATTGTTGTTGTTGAATTAAATGGATTTGGATAGTTTTGATAAAGCTTGAACTCCGAAGGAACGGGCGCGTTGCCCGCTTCAACCGTAACGGGAATACCTAAGGACTCGTTGCTGCGATTCGAAAATACGACGGCCGTGTATCCTGGCACTGTCATTGAGCGCACCGAATCATCGGACACCGTCAGCGTGCTCTGGTCAAACACATTGTACCAGGTTCCACCTCCAAGCCACGGAACGCTCAGGAGGGTCTGGTCTGTACCAGAGAGGTTTGCAACGATCACGACCCTTGAATCCGTCGCCGAATCCTTGAATCCCCAAACAAGCACCTTTTCGGCCTCGTACCGCCTCAGCTTGATCAACTCCCCACTGAATAGAGCTGGGTTATAGCGCCGTTGTCGTACGAGTGCACGGTAATAGTCATAATGTAACTTTCCGCGGGCAGTCGGAAGCCAGTTCCACTCTAGCGCACGATACGAAAGCCTCTCCCCACCGTCTCTCCATCCTCGCGGAGCGCTAAACTCCACACCCTGCCAAAGCATTGGGATGCCGAGCGAAGTGAACATGAACGTCCCGTACAATTTGTCTCGCCGCACCGCCTCATCGATTCCAACATTTTGAAACGTTGTCATCTCGTAAATCAACGATTGCTCATCATGGTTGACCGTACAGTTGACCGGCTGGGTTCTGTTGGAATATTGGTTCGGGTACGCGGGACTGTCGTTGCCTGGATAAGCCATCAGGTCGATGACGAGCCGTTCGAAGTTCGAGAGCGAAACGTTGCGGAACCGCGCCTCGTTGAAGATTTCATCGTGAAAGCTGTCGTGCCATCCGCCTGTGAGACCGGTGAAAAAGAGGAGCGCCGGACTTTCCGGAAGATGCTCGGCAATTTGATAGATCGCTCCTTTGTATCGATCCCTCACCTTGTTTGCCCATCCTAATATGCCAACCGTCGTGTCCTCCTTGTCCCACCCGATTCCCTGTGTGAAATCATACCGGAAGCCGTCGACGCGATATTCTTCTATCCACATCTTCAATGCCTCAAACACCAGCTCCTGCGTGGCATAGCTCCAGTGATCCAAGTCCTTAAAGAAAAAAAGCGGATCCTCGTTGGGACGCAGGAAGCTTGTAGGCTTGAAATACGCATTCTTACTCTCATCCGGCTCCATCTGCCACAACGGACTTGTGTCATTGAGATGGTTGAAGACGACATCAACGATCACCGCAATCCCACGTGCGTGTGCCGCGTCGACAAGAGCCTTGAAGTCGCGCGGCTCGCCGTACGCCGGTTCCAATGCGAAGTAAGAGTTGACGTCATATCCCCACGAATGTCCTGACCTCCCCACAAAACCGTAGTCGTTGATTGGCATCAACTCGATGGCATTGACACCAAGCGAGTCAAGATATGGAAGCAACGTGATCAAATCCCTAAACGTTCCTTGTCCTGGTGCCTTGCCATAAAATCCTCCCGCGAACTCGCCGACGTGAAGTTCATAGATAATCAGTTTGTTGAGCGGCGGCCGCCGGTACGAAATTGACTGCCACACATAATCGTCTGCCGTTAAACCTTCCGCCCCAATCGTAAAGCGTGTTCCCTTGTCACCATTCCGCCTGCCCCACGGATCATTGATCTGCGTGCCGTTCTCCAGCTCATAAACATATTCATACGTTCCATCGGGCAATTTCAAGTTCAGCCACCAATCATCCGAGTTTGTCGACTTCCTCATAAGAAGCGGCGGAGCATCTGCAGGCGTTTGACCTAGAGGTGCAATGCGTAGGAGTATGTAGCTTCTCCCCTTCAACCGCAGTCTGAATGTCGTTGAATCCGTCGAGACGGTGCCCGGTAGATTTACACCGTGTCGCGTGCCGGAAGGCATCGGCATTTGCATAACGTCATAACCGCCCTTTATGAGCGCGACGGAATCTCCCCGGCTGTTGTACGCAACGAGGCGAACATAGCTGAGCAAACCGATTGGAGCTGCAAGCAAGAAATCCAGGATGCGTTTGCTGTGTTCGAAGTTCGTGGTTACGTCGGTTGTTGTAAGAGGCGCTGAAGGAGTCGCGCCCGTCGTGAGCTTCACCGCGACGATGGAATCACTGTTCGAGTGAATAAGCCCAACCGTAATGCGGACGATCTGCTGGTTGACCACATGCGGGTAGTATTGAAACCAAAAGAACTTCGTCATACGAAGAACAGAATTGTTGTATTCGTTTCTGTTCTGCTCCGGGTTTAATGGATCGCTAAACCATCCCGTCCGTAATCCTCCCCGATTGAACTTGTATTGAAATACCGAGTCACCAAGTGTCCGCCTCGAATCGGCAGCATCATGAATCCTGAAGGTGTAAGTCTTGATCCAGGCACCCAGCGTCGTATCGTACGTCATTTGAGACACGGCGCCGGGGGCAATGAGACCGTCCGAGTTCGGACCCCAACCATTGAATTCTCCCGGCACAAACATCGTGGTTGATGCTGATTCATGAGTCCGAAACGTGATGGTGATGCTATCGGCCGATGTCTGTGCACGGACCGCACCCAAAGCGATCATTGCTGAGAGAATCAAAAAAACACAACTGCTCGACCGACAGGATCGTACCCGGTTCCGCCACCGTTCGTGACGGGTGGATAGAAAGAGGGAGCTCGTTGTCGCGTTCTCGTCATTCAACATGTTGTTGTAGACCTCTCGTGCAGCAACCTAAAGAAAAAAGGCGAGGTATTCTAGAGCACGGAACACCTCGCCTTTCGATGATGATGCATTAGTTACTTACTTCAGCAGCGTCATCCTCTTCGTGGCTCTGAATTCGCCCGCTGTTATTTGATAGAAATAGATTCCAGTTGGCAAGTTCGAAGCATCAAACCCAACTAAGTGAGTACCCGCCGACTTCTTCTCGTTGCTCACGAGCTTGGCAATTTCCTGTCCAAGCAGGTTGAACACCTTCAACGTCACAAACGACTCATTCGACAGTCGATATTCAATTGTCGTTGACGGGTTGAACGGATTCGGGTAGTTCTGCTCAAGTGAGAAGCCCGTCGGTATTGCTTGCGGACGATCTGTCTCGACGTTTGTTATGCCATAGGGCGAAGTCTCAACGAGCAGCGGCGGATCCTGCTTGTACGTGTCAGTTGGGAACGTGAAGCTCGTGGGCCAGACAGTCCCGACTTTCCTGACATAGCGTGTCCTGAACCGACCATAGTCAAATCCGCCCCCTTCAGAAGTGCCGCCGGAATACTCAGCCTGATACTGGATAGCTGCTGGGACAGGCCCCTTGATGCTGAACTTCAGCGTGTAGATGCTGTCTCCATCGACATCTGTATATTTCAGGGCGCTCTGTCTTCCGGGTGTCCACCCTTGCGAGTGTGCCCAGTTCTCCCAGTTCGTCACAAACCAAAGAGTATCAGTTTTCTTGAAAGGCAGCGTTGGAGCTTTGAACGCGGGTCGCATGTCAATATTGAAGGTCAGTTCAATATTGGTACCGGCAGGGATCACAGCTTCT